>CAYXJS010000194.1:0-5558 GCA_964465045.1 uncultured Bacteroidales bacterium
ATAACCTGCCTTTCGGGGCGGGTTTTTTTATTGGAATACAGGGCTGATTTTTCACCAATTTGATATTTATTGTAGTGAAATCTGGTGTTCATAAATTCAGAATTGCTTCTTTTTTTACGCCTGCATTTTCATAATTCCTGATTTGACTCAACTAAGAAAAAACGAGCAGATAAGTCAGACTTTCACAAAAAACATGGATTATGAAATTTTTAAACACTACAAAGTACTATGTATCAATTGCTATTGTGATAATAGCATCATTCTTTCTTTCTCTTAATTCCGCTGCACAGGGCATAGAGCCGATTGACAGCGACGGGGACGGCAGGATGGAGATTTCAACCAAGCAGCATTTGCTGTATCTATCTCAAAACCCCAATGCCGATTATTATGGAACTTATGAGCAAACAAATAACATCAACTTTGTTGAGGAAGATTTTCAGGCCGGTGGGGATTTTTATAACGACGGAAAAGGGTTTTTGCCAATAGGATCAAATACAAACTACTTCCGTGGGGATTACTTTGGATGCAATTATTCAATTAACGGGCTATATATAAATCGTCCGGTTCAGGATTATGTTGGCTTTTTCGGCTATACAGCATATTCTAATCTTCGGAATATCCGTCTGTTTAATGTGGATATTACTGGAAGAAATGATGTTGGAGGCCTGGTAGGCGAGGCATCAGGGAGCACTGCCAACAGAACCATAATACAAAACTGTGTTGTAAGCGGTACAGTAGAAGGGAATGAAAATGTAGGTGGCATAACAGGTGTCGCACTTTATATTGAAATCGTAAGAACGTTTGCATACGCAAATGTTACAGGAAATGAAAAGGTAGGGGGGCTTATAGGAACCAATGCTAGTGTTTCTGGAATTGCTAATAGCTATGCCAGAGGAAATGTCTCCGGAGATAACAAAGTGGGTGGTTTTGTGGGCGTCAATTCAGGTCTGATTGAAAAGTGTTATTCAACAGGCGTGGTTTCAGGAAATAATTATACAGGTGGGTTTTCAGGAATGAATTCAACCAACCAGTTGTACAACTCCTTTTGGGATATGCAATCTTCCGGTCAACCATCTTCGCCTGACTCACGGGCTGCTGGAAAAACCACTGCCGAAATGAAAGACATCAGCACCTTTACCGATCTCGACACAGAGGGGCTTGATGAAGCCTGGGATTTCAAAGGCTTTATTAATGATGACAATCAACCATATGACTACTGGGATTTTGTGGAAGAGGAAAACAATGGATATCCTACTTATTTCTCACCCGGAGTACCGCCAGAGGATACCGATGGAAACGGGAAGCTGGAGATTGCCACTAAAGACCACTTGCTATATTTATCGCAAAGTGTTTATGCAGATTATCATGCAAATTATGAACAGGTTAGTGATATCATATTTTCGAGTGATGATTTTCAGGAGGGTGGCGATTTTTACAATGATGGAAAAAGGTTCAGCCCAATAGGTAGTGAAAAGTTTCCTTTTCAGGGCAGTTATTTTGGCCAGCAATTTGTTATTGAAAACCTGCAAATTAATCGTCCGGCCTATGATTACATTGGTTTTTTCGGTTATGTCAGTTATGCCGGAGGAGCAGACACCTTAAAAAATATTGCCATAGAGGTAGCTTATATCAAAGGAAAAGATAACGTTGGCGCTTTGGCCGGCTATAACGAGAATATAACTCTTTTTCAAAATCATACATCAGGCATAGTCATGGGTGAAGATAAAGCAGGTGGACTGGCAGGCTATTGCAGGGGTCAAGTAAAAGAATGTTATTCCCATGCCGGGGTTTCAGCTAACAATTATGTTGGTGGCCTTATTGGAGATAATTATCGCGGCCAGATAAAAGATTGTTATGCCACCGGAGGAGTAGCAGGAAATGATAAAGTGGGCGGCCTGATTGGTAGCAGTCGCGGAAAAAGCGGATGGAGTACGCATTGGGCAAGAGTTTATAGATCTTATTCTACAGGTTGGGTCTCCGAAGCCAACAATGTGGGAGGATTAATCGGAGAATCCATTGTGAGTCAATGTTACAATTGTTTTTGGGATAACCAGGCTTCCAGTCAAACATCCAGCGCGGGTGGTACCGGCAAATCCAATTCTGCCATGAAAAATGTGGCCACCTATACCGATCTGGCTACCGCAGGACTGGATGAAGCGTGGGACTTCAAAAACAATCCGAATGATGATAACAGCGGAGAGGATATCTGGAAAATGGAACTGAGTGAAGAGCTGAATGACGGTTATCCCGTCCTTTCATGGCAGGTAATTCCTCTTGAGGCGCCATCGGTTAGCACCCTTTCAGTACAAGCTGTCGGTTCGACCTATGCTGCGGCGCGAGGTTATATATCCGACCTGGGTAATCCAAATCCCACACAGCATGGCGTTTGCTACAACAGAACCGGCAATCCTACTCTGGAAGATGACAAAACCGAACAGGGGCCCTTCGATAGTCCGGCTGTTTTTCTGGCCCCTTTAGAGGACCTGCTACCAGACCGCACTTACTATCTGAAAGCTTATGCTATTAACGATGTGGATACGGTTTTTGGTGAAGAAGTGAGTTTTACTACGGACAAAAAGGAGGTATACTTCGGAGGCTCTTTTACGGTTGCAGACAAGGAGTATGACGCCACAACAGACGCTGTCATAGCAGAAAACAATCTTTTTGTGAATGGTGCTGCTGATGGCGATGATGTAGTATTCGAGGATGTTTCTGTAGAATTTGCTTCCGCGGATGCTGCAGATGATATTGAAGTGAATATTGTTAATGCGGAACTTGCCGGCGATGACAGCGAACATTATGAGTTCATATCCTGGGCCTTTGATAACGCTCTGTCGTCAACAGGCAATATCATCAAAAAAGAATTATCAGTTACGGCCGATGACGTAGAGCGCGAGCAATGTGCTCCGAATCCTTCGTTTACTTTCGCTTACGCGGGATTTGTTGACGGTGAGGATGAATCCTTCCTGACCACTGAACCGGTTCTGAACTGTTCTGCCGACGTTTCCAGTTTGCCCGGCGAATATGATATCACACTGTCAGGTGGCGAAGATGAAAACTATGACTTCAATTATGTGAATGGAACGCTCACGATCATTGAAGATACTACCAATCCGGTGGCTGTAAGTCAGGACTTGACCATAGCTCTTGGTGCCACAGGCACAGCAAGTATTACCGCCGGAGAAGTCGACAATGGTTCCACGGACAATTGTGGGATTGATGAAATGCTGGTTCAGCCTGAATCTTTTAACTGCGCCCATATCGGAGAAAATGAAGTTACATTAACCGTAACCGATGCGGCAGGTAATGAAAGCTCACAAACAGCCATCATTACCGTTGAGGATAACCTGGCGCCAACCGTAATTACCAAAGACATCACTGTTGAGCTGAACGCTGACGGGCAGGCTTCAATCACAACTGCTGATATTAATGATGGCTCATCAGATAACTGCTCTATTGAGACAATCGAGCTGGATATAACTGAATTCGATTGCTCGAATGTGGGCGAGAATGTGGTTGCACTAACTGCGGTCGACCCTTCTGGGAATACGACCAGTCAGAATGCGACAGTGACCGTGGTTGATGAAACAGCTCCGGAAGTGATTACTCAGGATATTACCCTGGAGCTGGACGCCAATGGCCAGGCAGCTATCACAACCGATGATGTCGACAATGGCTCATCAGATAATTGTTCCATTGACAGCTACCAGTTGGATGTTTCCAACTTCGATTGCCAGGATATCGGTGAGCATGTGGTGACGTTGACTGTTACGGATGCCAGCGGCAACATTGGTGAAGAAACGGCTGTTGTAACTGTACAGGATAATATGGCTCCTACAGTCATTACGCAGGACATGACCGTTGAACTGGATGTTTCCGGTGTAGCTTCTGTCTCAATTGAAGACATTGACAACGGCTCTTACGACAATTGCACCATAGACAGCCGGCAACTTGATGTTACCAACTTTGATTGCTCAGATGTTGGTGATAATGAAGTTACGTTAACCATAACTGATGTCAACGGCAATGAAGCGCAGCAAACGGCTATAGTAACAGTTGAAGACAATATCGCACCTACGGTTTTCACACAGGATACGCTTATGGAGTTGAATCCTGACGGCGAAGCAAGTATTTTGCCGATTGAAGTTGATGATGGTTCACATGATAATTGTGCAATCGACAGCTATGAGCTCGATCAATTTGTGTTCGATGGAACGGATATCGGTGAAAACATTGTTACATTAACCGTAACTGATAATCATGGCAATATTTCCACAGAAACTGCCATTATCACTATTGCTGATAATGCTCCGCCAACGATCATAACCCAGCCTGTTACGCTTTATCTCGACATGAACGGGGAAGCTACGCTGACTCCGGAGGAGGTGGACAATGGCAGTTATGACAATGTGGAAATCACCAATATGGAAATCGACCTGGATTATTTCGCCTGCGACGATACCGGAGAGCATACGGTGACGCTTACCGCTAATGATATCAGCGGAAACAGCAGCAGCGCCGCAGAAACAGTAACAGTCCTTGATACCATTACGCCTTCAGCATTGCAGGTGAACCCGGAAGCTCCATTGTGCTATGGCAGCAACGAAGGTCAGATTGAAGTTATTCCTCAAGATGGATTCGGTGAGGTGGCTTTCAGCATTGACAACGGCGCCACCTGGCAGCAGGGAGACGGATTGTTTACTGACCTTACGGCAGGAACGTACAACATCGTCGTGGAATCGGCCAACGGATGCCTGGTTTATCATGATGATAACCCGGTTGTGTTTGAAGAGCCTGAAGAGCTGGTCATTGATGAACTTGAAGTAACAAATGTAACCTGTAATGGAGCTTCAAACGGAATGATAAACATAGAGGCTGCGGGTGGAACGGGTGCACATTACTTTTCTGTTGATGGCGGAGACACCTGGCAGGAAGGGCATCTGCTTTACGGACTCCCGGCCGGCAGCTACGAAGTGAAGGTGATGGATGATAACGGATGTGTTACACCGTATTCAGAAAATCCTGTGGAAATCAGTGAACCGGAAGCGCTGGTTTATGAACAAGTACTTACAACAGATGTGACTTGTAATGGCTCTGCCAGCGGCACAATCGATATTTCAGCAAGCGGCGGAACCGGAACAATTGAATACAGCATCGGAGATGATATATGGCAGACCGACGGCTTTTTTGAAGAACTCGAAGCCGGAGAGTATGAACTACGTATCCGCGATGACCGCAACTGCCTTAATATCTATGATGATAACCCGGTGGTGCTGCAGGAACCCGAAGCCCTTGTTATTGATGAAGTTGCTACCTCAGATGTGAACTGCTACGAAGGCAATGACGGGAATATTGAATTATCCGCCTCCGGTGGCACAGGAGCACACCAATACAGCATTGATGATGGCGAAAGCTGGCAGGGTGATAACATATTCTCAAATCTTGAATCAGCCGATTATAACGTGTTGGTAAAAGATGAAAATGAGTGTGTGACGGTCAATGAAAGCAATCCTGTAACGATAGATCAGCCGGATGAATTGGTGATTAACCAGGTAACG
>CAYXJS010000195.1:0-5517 GCA_964465045.1 uncultured Bacteroidales bacterium
GTTGGTCATTCAATAGAACACGTAATCAATTTCGAGTCGTTGTATATTCTCAACGGTTCGAATATTTATAGCACCATCAATTTGAAATAAACAAGAAAACCGGCTTTCCATCAAGAAAAACTCTTTACAGGAAAGCCGGTTTTTTACTAAAACCCTAACTAAAACTATTCTCTTGTATGTTTTAATGACTCTGAATCTGTACTTTGGTCAAAGTCTTGTTTCATGATTACTTTGCCTTCTTCATTAGTTACTATAATATCATCTACCATTAATGCAAAAGCATCTTCTGAGAGGCAACCTATATGTATGGTCACGCTTTTGTCTGCAAGAGAAGCGAGATCATAACTGTATTTTTTCCATTCTGTAGGTGGTTGTACTGATTCCCCTTCAGGCGTTAACCAGTGTACAGTTTCCCCTTCACGGGCTTGTATCTGAAAATAATCCGGGCCATATTCATCAGATAGCGATTTGATATAGACTGTAAGCGTGTAGCCTTCGCCCAGTGTTATTTCCGGACTAATCAGCCAGTCATCATTACTTGACACGTTTTTGGCTGAAAAGCAGGCTGCATATTTATCGCCGCTGTGCGCAAGATACTGCTCATCATCAGTTAATGGAGGTTCTGTTTTAGAAGGATTAAAAACGATGTAAGATCCTACATAACCATAATTGGGATAATCTACACCTGAAACGCCATAAGTAGGTGCTTCATCGTTATCCACCATTTTCCAGTCACCAAAGCTTAATGCAAAATCTTCGTAACTTTCAAACCCGTCTGTTAACAACACACCACTAGTAACTACTTCTACATCAGTAGTTATTTCATCATTACCATGCTCATTATCTACTCTTAATGAAACCGTGTAGCTGCCGGGATCTTCATAGGCATGCTCCGGAACTTCTTCAGAACTGGTTGTTCCATCCCCGAAATCCCATTCATAGTTGTCAGCTTTTTCAGAGCAGTTTATGATATCAAGCGTGTCTCCCACTTTTACAGTAGATTGGGATATTTCAAAACAAGCTACAGGTGCAGGGTTTGGCTCAATGGTTACTGTCATAGTTTCTATGTCAGCTTCTTCTCCGGCAAGTGCCTGCAAGGTAACCTCATAGGAGCCTGCAGAATCCCAGGCATGCGACGGGGTGTGCTCTACCGAAGTTGCGCCGTCATCAAACTCCCAGTAAAAGGCAGTGGCATCCTCACTGCAGTTACTAAAGTTGATATTTTCATTAACAATAGCGGATTGCTTATCAGCTTCAAAGCAGGCTGTTGGTTGTTTTTTGTCTTCATCTTTTTCACATGAAATAAAAGAGAAAGCGATAAGTAAAATGCTTAAAATAGTTACGGTATGTGTTTTTTTTATTTGTTTCATGGTTTTTTGCGTTTTATTTAGAAAATTTTGGTTTTTCGGGATAATTCTATAAGTCAAAAAGTTCGTTGTATTCTTTTTCAATCTCCTGGCTTAACCATTTATAATAGTTCGTGATTTCTTTTTCATCAACATCCTTGTTTTTACGCCATTTTTCGAGTTTCTCTATAGATATGGTCAGCATTTTACTATGAAGCGGCTGTAATTGTTGTGTAATACCTGTTCCTTGTTTATTCATCACTTTGGTTGTGTTGATGTAATATTTTGAATTGCCTCTTGTGGAAGGTACCATCCGTTCTTTTAGCTTCAGCGCCATATTGCACAAAGGTGCCTCTTTACCCACAGGGGCGGTTAGAATTTCCGGTAGCTGGCCTGATTCAGTAAGCCATACCGGAGTAACCACAGATGTCAGCGGAAATCCGAGAATTGTCCACATAGTAGTAAATTCTGCTGGTTCTTCAGGCTTTACGCCCTGCACTAGAACAGAAGAAGAAGTAAAATAACGGTTGATGCAATCATCAAAATACACAAAGTTATCCGTTGATGCATTTTTCTGAAGCCATTGTTTTTTACTTTGCCCTGTAAGGGAGTTGGCGAGGGAGCGGCTCATTTCATTGATAATAAATTCCACACTCAGGTTGTTTTCTCCTGAAGCTTCATAAAACAATTGTTCAGCCGTGGAAAAGCGTATATAGCCTGCGCCATCGTTAGCTTTTCCGGTAAACGAATAGTTGGTTCGTACTACATAACCATGCGGTGCCACTGTGGGATCGTTCACATCAATTTTTGTATAGGTAAAATTCCCGGTTTCATAATAAGCAGCGCCTCCATGAGCGTCAATAACTCCAAAATTTGCTTCTACTTCAAGCGGTTTGGCAGCGGTATCAAGAAGCTTTTCAAAATCTTCCAGAGTGCTGCAATGCAGAAGTGCTTTTTTCATAAATGCACCTTCCTGACCCTGTTCTTCTATGGTGTCGTAATTCAGGTTATAAGAAGCCGTATTCATGATAGAAAATCCTTCTGAGTTATAACCTGTCCAGATGTATTTTGCCAGGCTGTCAGGCGTATTCACCAAAGCCATAGCAGGATATTTCCCACCATCCATATAAAGGATTTTATTATCCAGTTCCCCCGTATCGCGGTGTTTCCACATTAAGGGTCTGCCGTCAGGCGTATATTCACCTGATATGATAACGGATGTGCATGACTTAACTGTTTCTGTGCTGGCTAACAAAAAAGCCAGAAGTGATAAAATACTTAATAACCTGACCCGGGCTGTACGTTGTTTTATTTTCATCATTTCTGGTATTAAATTATTGATAATAAGGATTTTGTTCCAATAAATCATTGGTTTCCATTTCCCTTTCAGGGACAGGCAAAAGCAAACTGCCAGCATCGTGCGGTAAACCGTCTATTGTTTCACCCCACCTGCGCAGATCGTGAAGCCTAAAGCCTTCCCAGCATAATTCGCGATATCGTTCATCCCTGATTTGCTGGCGGCTTACAGATTCCTCATAAAGAGGTGCCTGAGCACGATTGCGAATGATGTTGATATCCTCAGTTGGTGTGCTTGAGCCAATTGTTGTTTCTCCTGTTTCTGCGAGCTCAAAATTAGCCTCGGCGCGTGTAAGATGCATTTCGGCCAGACGGATGGAAGGAATTACCGTATAGTAATTGGCATATTTGTAAGTGTTTATTCCTCCGCTGCGAATGGAACCAACACCGATATAATACATGCTGTCAATGTTTTCATACGTGTAGTTGTCTTCCGTTTGTTCCTGGATATGACCCCGGATATCGTTATCATCAAACAAGGTAAAGAAATCTTCAGCCATCTGATAATCTCCTCTTCCCATCCCGCTGAGACTGGCATAGCGTTGCGTCAGCCAGATAGTGTTACTTGAGTTTGTATTCTGAAAGGCAAAGATATCTTCTTGTGAGTTCTCGCTGTTGTTGAAGGCAGCCTGGGGCTTTTCTGTAAGCGTAAACATTCCGGATTCAATTACCCGGTTGGCTTTTTGGGCTGCTTTAAGGTAATTGTTTTGCTGCAGATACACCCGCGATAATATCGCACTGGCAGAATAAGTGGTAGCAAAAATGCCATTGGCTTCCGGAAGCAAATCTTCGGCTTCCTCCAGGTCTTGGGTGATTTGCGTATAGCATTCCTCTACTGTATTTCTTGCTGCCGGTTCAGTATCTTCTGCAGCCAATGTTGCTTCTGTCATTAAAGGGATGCCGGGTTGAGTGTTGTCTTCGCCCGGAACATATTGATGGCCCCAAAGGCGTACCATTTCAAAATGAATCCATCCCCGCAGAAAAAGCGATTCGCCTTTCACACGGTCGCGTTCTTGTTCATTCACAACATCAAGCGCTGTCAGAACCGTATTTGCTACGTTTATCGTTCTGTATGCATCCTCCCACGTTGCTTGCACGTAACTGTTATTGACCGTCATGTTTTTATCGATCATCTCTTTCGGTTCTTTATGAGAGCCCACAAACTGCAAATCGCCCGAAGAGGCAAGCAGCTCTGCGTATTCGTTGAACTGGCTCCCCAGAACATATCGTCCGCGTGCTTCAAGGTAAGCACCTACTAAGGCAGACTGTACGTTTTCTGCAGTGTTTAGCGCCATATCAGCGGATATCGACTGCTGAGGTTCTAAATCAAGCTCGCTATCACATGCTGAAAACAAGGTAGCTATTGTGAGAAATAGTATATAAATCGTTTTATTCATAATTTTAAAATTTTTAGGTTCTACTAAAGGCTGACATTAATACCAAACATATACTGTTTGATTTGCGGTGCTGTAAAATAGTCTACTCCGCTTTGAATGTTATTGGCTTGTGTTGACGCGCCGGTATAGAGACTGTTTACCTCAGGATCGTAGCCAGGATAATTGGTCAGGGTAAACAGGTTTTGTCCGGATATATAAAGCCTCAGCTTTTGGATATTCATTTTCTTGATCCATTCTGAGGGCAGGTTATACCCGACTGTCAGGTCTTTCATTCTAAGGTAAGAGCCGTCATACAGGTAGCGGGTAGAGTGCTGGGAGCCATTGGCAGAGCCGAACCTTGGTTCCGGAACATCTGTTACATCACCGGGATGCTGCCATCGGTCCAACTGATCGGTGGTTTGATTGTCCCACCATTCAGCATTCGCTGATAAGTAGCGCCCGCCGCTCATATACACATCATTCCCGTAAACGAAATTGAGTGTAAAGGAAGCGTCGAAGTTCTTGTAAGAAAATTCGTTCGTCATACCTCCAATGAAATCCGGGCTGGGAGTACCTGCAATAACCTTTTCAGCTTCGTTATAATTTGTGGTAGTTAATCCACTGCCATCATTAAGATAAAACAGCGCGTCGCCTGTTAATGGATGAACACCAGCATATTCCACCATTTTAAACACCCCGATTTCCTCACCTTCTATAGCATAATTTTGGCCGTATGAAATTTCAGGCCCGTCTATGCTGACAACTTTATTGGTATTGTGAGAAATGTTGAATTTATTGGTCCACTTGAATTTCTTTTTCAGGATGTGCGATGTAAGCGCAAATTCAAAGCCTTTATTTTCCATCTCCCCAATGTTTTTTGTGATGGATAAAAAGCCGCTGTTAGCCGGGAGAGAGCGGAAGAGCAACAAGTCTTTGGTGTGTTTTTCATAATAATCCATTTGAAGATTGAACCGTTCATCTAAAAATTCGATATCGATACCAACATCCAACTGGGTGGTTGTTTCCCACTTCAGATTCGGGCTGGCTAATTGTTGTGGCAACAACCCTGTGATTCCTGCGTAATTCACACCCGTAAACAGTCCCAATGCCTCGTAGTTTCCGATGGAGGAGTTTCCTGTAACGCCGTAACTTGTTCTAAGTTTTAAGAAGCTTATATCTTCAATATCCTTCATGAAATTTTCTTCACTAAGAATCCAGCCCACTGATCCGGCGGGAAAAAATCCGTAACGTGAGTCTTCACCAAATCGGGATGAACCGTCAATTCGGCCACTCAGGTTCAACAAATAGCGGTCTTTGTATTTATAATTGACGCGGGAAAAATATGACAAATAGCTGTTCGCATATTCATTGCCAGAATATGCTGTTATTTCAGCCGCATTAGACATGTTTTCAAAATCATCGGTAGGGAAACCTTGTCC
>CAYXJS010000196.1:0-1380 GCA_964465045.1 uncultured Bacteroidales bacterium
GAGAATACAAATATAAGCAATTGCTCAAATCTGTTTTCTTTCAGCGTGCAATTATAAGGACAATCTGTTTACTAATGGCTTTTGGGGTTTAACAAAATCAGAAAAAACTATGTAACGAACAGGAAAAGAAATTATTAATTTTACAATCTCATATATGCTATACTTATGAATATTGAAGAACTAAGGGAATATTGCCTGTCATTTAAATCCACATCAGAGGGGTTTCTGTTTGATGAAACAACACTGGTATTTAAGGTGGCCGGAAAGATGTTTTTGCTTACCGACCTGGATGAATCGGACCGGGTGAATGTGAAGTGCATACCTGAACATGCAGAAGAGTTGCGCGAGCGCTATCCGCAGTCAGTATTTCCAGGATATCACATGAGCAAAAAACATTGGAACACAGTAATAATGAACCGCGAGGTGGATGACAATCTCCTGAAAGAATGGATTACCGAAAGCTATTGGCTGGTAGTGGCCACGCTTCCCAAAAAAATCCAGAAAGAGTTGAAAGAGGGTTAGTTTTTTGTTCTTTTAAAATCGCTTGTGCACTTTGTTGCTCAAAGATTGAAACCACAAGGAACACAATGGAAGCACAAAGCGCGCAAAGGTATTCAACCCCGAATTCCCGGGGTTGTGATTTATTTCTGCTATACTGTTTCCCCGGGTTACAACCCGGAGCTATTCATGTTGAACCGCTTCGCGGTTCTGCGGGATGAAATCATTGATTGTGGGTGTATTATCAAAAGAGAAAATCTCTTAAGCTAAAGCCTTGAAAAAGAATCCCGCAGGGATTCAATTTGATTAGCCCTGTATGCAATGCAGGGTATAAAAAATGCGGCAAAAATTATCGAACCCTGAAAGGGTTCAATTGATTTTCACTATATTTATGGTCATGAAACCTAATAATTATAATTATGAGTACTTATACACAAATTCTCTATCAGTTGGTTTTTTCTACTAAACACCGCGCAAAACATTATTAAAAGACTATCGAAAAGAAGTCTACAAGTATATTTACGGTGTTTTGAAAAATAAAAAGTGTCATTTGTACAGAATTGGAGGTGTTGAAGATCACATACATATTATAACTCACCTTCACCCTTCTGTTTCGCTATCCCAATTAATTAAAGATATAAAACTCTCTACTTCCCGATTTATTAAACAACAAGGTCAATTACCTGATTTCAGAGGATGGCAGGATGGTTACAGTGCATTTACCTATTCTATTCAATCAAAAGATTCGTTGATTGAGTATGTCAAAAACCAGGAAAAGCATCATAAAATCAAGACATTTGTAGAGGAGCTCATTGAATTGTTTGAAGAGCATCAAATAATATATGATGAAAAGTATCTAATTTAGTTTTTAGTTCAACCCCG
>CAYXJS010000196.1:1480-5441 GCA_964465045.1 uncultured Bacteroidales bacterium
TTTCCCCGGGTTGACACCCGGAGCTATTCATGTTGAACCGCTTCGCGGTTTTAAAGCGAAAACATACTTGAGGTTCTGTATTCATAAAATCCCGGAAAGGATTAATTTGAATAGCCCTGCATGCAATTCAGGGGATGGGAATGCATCAAAAAACTTTCAGAACCCCGAAAGCCAGCCCGAATGACTGAATCATTTCGGTCAGGCGGGGGTTCAACTACTTCAGCCTCACTATCGTAACCCCATGCCCGCCGCTGTCTGCGTGTTGGTTGCGGTACTCCTTGACGTCGGGATTTTCTGAGAGTACTTCCCTGACTACCGATCGCAGGACGCCTTCACCTTTGCCGTGGACGATCTCAACATCTTTTATTCCAAGCAGCAGCGCTTCATCCAAATACTGCTGCGTAACCTGATACACCTCTTCGGCCTTGCGGCCACGCACATCCAGCGTGCGGTTAAAATTCGCTACTTTGGTGTTAAGGTTATCCATGATGGTGTTGTAGCCCCGGGCTTTTTTCGTTGCTTTTTCCGGTTTGGCTGCAGGCTCCAGCTCATCGCGTGTAGTGGTAAAGTTAAACGATTCAAAGGCTACGGTGACTTTGTTTTTTTCGATATGCGTTACTTCACCTACCGCTTCGCGGCCTTTTAGCTTCACATAGCTGCCTTTTTTGATTTCTTTTTCCTGGCCGGGAGAAACAGGTTTGGTTTGGATTTTTTCCTGCTGATCGGTTTGAAGTGATTTTTTTTCTTTTTCAAGCTTTTTGCGGGCGCTTTTGGTTTTCTCTTTGTCGGCCCGGCTCTCTTTTATTTCCCTGATCGTGTTTTCTATAACCTTATTGGCGCCGGAAAGGATTTCCTTGGCTTCGCTTTTGGCTTCGCGCAGGATTTTGTTCTTATTCTGCGTCAGCTCTTGTTGCTGGTTTTCATACTTTTCAATCATTTCTGCCAAAAAACTGTCTGCCACTTTTACTTCACGTGATTTCTTTTCCAGATCACGCTTTTCGGTTTCCAGCTCCTGAAGCTGCCGGTCGAAGTCTACCTGGCTGCGGTTGGTTTTCTTTTTGGCCCGGTTGAGGATGTTTTTAGGAATCCCCATTTTTTCTGCAATTTCAAACGCAAAAGAGCTGCCGGGCGTTCCGGTTTTCAGAATAAAAACCGGCTTCATTTGTTTTGGGTCAAATTGCATGGCTCCGTTCATCATGCCTTCCTGTTCATCAGCCAGCTTTTTCAGGTTGGCATAGTGGGTGGTGATGATGCCAAAAGCTTGTTTTTGGTTGAGAGTTTCAAGCACGGCCTCAGCAATCGCGCCTCCCAGTTGGGGTTCTGTGCCCGTCCCAAACTCATCTATAAGAAAAAGCGAGTTGTGGCGCACTTTCCTGACAAAGAAATTCAGATGCTGCAAATGCGAACTGTAGGTGCTCAAATCATTCTCCAGGGATTGCTCATCGCCGATGTTGACAAAAATATCCCGGAAAATACCCAGCTTTGAGTCGGGCGCTGCAGGTACCAGCAATCCGCACTGGAACATATACTGGATAATGCCTACCGTTTTCAGGCACACGGTTTTTCCACCGGCGTTGGGTCCTGTAATAACTAAGATGCGTTCTTTTTCGTCCAGTTTCACGTTCAGCGGCACCACGGTTTTGTTTTGTTTTTTGTGATGCAGAAACAGGATGGGATGCCGCGCATTTTCAAGGTATATGTGGGGTTCTTTTGTAATTTGCGGAAGCGAGGCTTCGACGTCAAGGGCATATTTAGCTTTCGCTCTGATAAAATCAAACAATCCTAAAAAATGATACACCTGAAGCAATGCTTCTAAGTCAGGTCTGATATCGTTAGTAAAACCAGTCAGGATATTGATGATTTCTCTTCTTTCTGCACTTTCCAGCTCACGAATGCGGTTGTTGAGTTCAAAAACGGCCGTAGGCTCAATGTAAACGGTTTGTCCTGTTGAGGATTCGTCGTGGATAAAACCTTTTACTTGTCTTTTATGTGTGGCTGGAACCGGAATGACAGAACGTCCGTTTCGTACGGTAGGGGATACATCGCCGGCTGTATATCCTGCCTTTTTGGTTTCCTGAAGGGTTTTACTCAATGTTCCTTCTACGGAATTTTTGCTGCTCCTGAGGCTGTTTCTGATTTCGGACAAAGCGGAAGAAGCCTGATCGCGGATTTCTCCTTTTTCATCCAGGATTTTTTCTGCCTTTTGCAGGATAAGCGTATTAAACTCCAGGTTTTTACTCAAAGCATTGAGCTCCGGGAAGTCTTCTTCGGAATGTTTTTGAAAATATTTAATAATAAGGCTTATGGTTCGCAAAGACAGTTTGAGCTCATGCAGCTTTTCCTGGTCAATAAACGTTCCTTCTATTCTGAGACGATGCAATTCTTCTTCCAGGTCAAAGTAATCCTGGGCAGGGAAAGCTTCTTTAAAGGCTAAAATATCTTTGAACTCATTAACCTGATGAAGCCATTTTTGTATTTTTCCGGGATGAGCCGAAAAGCGGATTTTATCCACAAAATTACGCCCCGATTGGCTTAAACAGTGGTTTCGTAGCACATCTTTTATGGATGCAAAGTCGAGTTTTTCTTCAAAAATTTCCGGATAGATCACTTTTTGCCTGTTTTGGGCTGCAAATTTAAACGAAATAACGGCTGTTTTGTGTTCTTCTTTTTATCCTTTTGTTCTGATCTTTTTGATGATGAAAAAAGCCAACACGGCAGCGAGGATTGTTCCTGTGATAATCCACCAATGTGTTGTGGTTTTAGAACGGGTATGACTGATAGCATCATCGGGTCCGATACTTACAAAACTTGCCCAGAAATGCGGATGCGAATTCAGCATGCCAGATGATTCTAAAAAGTCGAGCTTAGCCTGCCGCAGCGCGATATCTTTTTCCATTCCTTCAGCCAGATTCTGGTAAAAATACTGCATCATATCAGCAGTAGCTGCATCATCAATCGGCCACAGGGTCATCATTATGCTGGGTACGCCTGCATAAAGAAATCCGCGTGCCAGGCTCATGATTCCCTCGCCCCGCTGCAGTTTGCCGTAACCGGTATTGCAGGCGCTGAGTACAGCCAGCTCAGCATTGAGCGTAAGGTCAAACAATTCATAGGTATTGAGCAAGTTATCTTCATCGTTTTCAGGTTCTTCCTCCTGATAAAATACCAGTTTTGAATACATCGGATTGGCATCATCCAAAATGGTGTGCATTGCTAAATGCAAAATCGCATAATCGGTTGCATTATCTATGAAATTTTGTTCTGTAGCTTTTTCATCCATCCAGGAATCGGATCTGAAAATCTCATTTATGTTTTTCACTTCTTGCTTAGCGCCTTCTAAAGGCATGAGTATCGTGCTTTGTGATCGTTTTACAAACAGGCTGTCTACCGGCATGCGGCTGATGTTTTCATAAGCGGGAGCCATAGAAAAGACTTTGTTTTTGCCTGGCACTGTTTTGTTATGCTCTGTAAGCAGCAACGTAACGGAATAAGCATAAGAAATGGCGTATTCATTGATAAGATAAGGCAAGGTTTTGAAATTCATCTGTCCGATGTTACGTACAGGATCAGTAAGGAGTATTTCGAGCGGAATAAAGCCCAGCTTGCCGTCAGGAATAAAGACCAGCTTTTTGTTTTTTATGTTGTTTTCGATAGGTTCTAAAAGGTGCTTGTAGAGCTGACGCGTATTACGCACAAAACGCCGGTAGTCTGCATTATCAAAATTGGCGAAATCATCTACCGTTAATCCCGTCCTGATAGCGCTGATGAGGCTGTCTATTTCGCTTTGAGATACAGGCTTAACATGCAACTTTTGAAAGTCTTTGGTAACAAGCAAAGTAAGCGTTTTATCCTCTAAAAAACTATAAGCAATAATAGCCTGGTTTTTATCGAGTTTTTCAACCGTTTCTTCCAGGGTCATGATTTCCGGTTTCAGTTGCAGACGGTAGAATTCATAGTAGTT
>CAYXJS010000197.1:0-5404 GCA_964465045.1 uncultured Bacteroidales bacterium
GTTCTCATGGACTTTCACTTAAATAACTATATCATAATTAGGTGGCAATGCCATATATTTTTTCATCAACTGCTTTTTGGGAAACCAGTAAATGATCCTCTGCATTTTTTAATGCCAGCTTTGCTCCCTCAAAATACTCTGACTTTTTTAGTTGGCTTATTTTCTTTTTCATTTATAAAGCTTTGACTGTTACAGGAGGCACTTCCACCTAAAACAAATATATGATTTTTTTTAATTGATGTATAATCCAGAGCAAAGTGTGCCATTTAAACCGGAGCAGCCCCACTATCCAGCCTTTAAAATGCTGTTGCCCATTTAAAAGTAAAAATAAGCCAGAAAGTAATGCTTATCTTGATGTTTGGCAGATTACTTATCATGGTTTACGAGAACCAATCATGATTTATTTAAATCCTAATGACTTTTATAATCCAAAATGGATTAAGGGTTCTAAATATAAGAAAAAAGAACAACTGCCTTTACCAGACAATCAGTTTTATTAGGTGAAATGAGAATTGCTGTGATGTTTTTTGGTCGACAGTAATTAAAGATAAATTAAGCCTTGCAAAATGCAGGGCTTTTTTATATTAAACTTTGTAATTTGCTTTTAGCAAAGAAATGCGTCAAGAATTGCGTAAACGTGGCTTTTATCTTCAGGCATAAGCTTCTTGATGTTCTGTATCCCCCCGATCAACCGCATCTTTTATAGTTGAAAGAAAGCCATGATTTTTGCTGAAAAAAGATATGGGCTTACAAGAGAAGATATTTGTACGGGTAGAAGCCTGGCGGTCATCAGGTATGACCAAGCATGAGTTTATTAAGGACAAGGTGACAGGTGTTCCGGTCATATTCTACCAAAGAAAGGAAGACTACAATAAAAGCAGGCCTCATGAATCATTAAATAATAATGGAAATATGCCGGCAACTAAATTAAAACCTCTAATTTTGAATGGTTCCAATAATAGAGAAGCTTACATAAATGTTTTATAACATGAAACTTAAAGCTAGAAATGCACTAATATTTCTTGCATTTTTTATAGTGGCAACGTTTATACTTGACCATTTTTTGACTAAAAAAATGAATAAGAGGACAAGAAGGTTAAATATTGAATATCCTTTAATTACTAAGGAAGATTCAATTAATGGTATGGTTAACTTTATCTTTCATCCAGACGGATTCAAAGAAAACCCTTATGGCAGATATATCAAAGTATCAAATGAAGGGAAAAAGTCGATTTTAGCGAAAAGAAATGAAGAACATACAGTAATTGGAGATGTCATAAAGGTTGGAAGCCATTTATATAAAGAGCCGGGTAGTGATACAATCAGGCTACAAAATATATCAAATCAAGATACTTCAACCTATTATTTTGAACTGTGGAATCGTAATTTTGAGTGAAATAATGGAATAAGAAAACAACAGACTTTTTAAGTAAGAATATTTATAGCGGTATGAAACAAACATTAAACCTTAATGCAGGAGCAAAAATTGGCTGGATGTCATTAATAACACCATTTGCGCGCTTAATTGTTAGTCAGGATTCTCTTGAGCTGAATGCCTCCCTTTTTGGCTGTGTGGTTTTTTCACCTTCCGATGTCAGCTCTATAGAACCTGCGGATGCACCTGTTTTTTGGGGTAACGCATTCAGAATTAACCATCAGGTGCCTGGTTACCCACGTGATATCAGGTTTTTCAGTCATAAAAAGCCTAAAGAGGTAATGAAAAAACTAGAAGAATCCGGCTTTTTAGAAAAAGCAAAGCCTAAAGAGAAAACAACGAGTAACAAGATAAAAGCAAAGCAAGAATCGGGGAAATACCCTTTGAAAAAAAATGTTGCCATCACAAGCACCCTGATTCTGGTCATGCTTTTAGGTTATGATATATTTATGTTTGCAACCACAACAGAAATACTCTCTCCTTTTGGTTTAGGGTTTTTTATTGCACTATTTTTTTTGCTGCTTACATCGGTTTTATCAATTTTTACCGGTCGCTTTCGAAAGATGATTTTAAAGAAAAACCGGGGTTTTAAAGATATTGACAGGGCGATGTATATCCTTATAATCATGATTTCAGTCATCTTTTCTACAAATCTGTATCTGGGTAATTTCCACTTCTAAAATTGATACAGATACATTTGTTATATACTGAATAAAAAGGAAATCCATTACCTTTACACCGCAGAAGGACAAAAACTACAAAAGCGTATCGTGGAACAGGCCGGCAACACAAGCAAGACAGAGTACTTTGGCGGGCGGATTTATGAATCCGGCCAATTGAAAGAGATCGCCCATGAGGAGGGCCGGATTCTGGCCACCACCACAGGGTTTGAATACCACTATTAACTGCTCGACCACCTGGGCAATGTGCGGGTGGAGTTCAAGCAAGATGCCAACGGCAAAGCCACCATCACCCAGGAAAACCACTACTATCCCTTTGGGATGCGCTTCAGCGGCGAAGTGTTTGCCAATAACTACAATGACTTCCGGTATAATGGGAAAGAAATGCAGTTGTTGCCTTGTGCAGACCATGTAATAGTTGAGCTGCATACAGCACAGTGGATAAATCGGTTACTTTTCTTTAATGGTCCACGAAATGCAATTGAAAGCACCGCCATATTTCCAGACGGGCAAGGCATTGGCCATAAAAATACAGTTATTGGCAGCATAATTGGGAAAGTGTTTTGAAATCTCCTTGAAGGCAACTTTATCCTCTTTTCTGTTTAAGGATGGGATTATGATAATATCTTTAGTCTGCAGGAAATTGATGTAGGCAATATTTTCTTCTCTTTCCTTGTCGGAACAACGGAGCCAACCCCACCTGAGACCTTCTTTTTTCAGGCACCAAAGGATATCTTCCCGGAATCCGGCATCAGCAGTATTGTAGAATCCGCTGATTAAGACCTTGTCTTTTCCGGTAAACCGGAGCATGCCATCAGCATGCCCATATTCACAAGCCTCGTCCCATGGGATAAGTACGACTTTGTCTACTTCGAAAAGCTTTTTAAGTTCATTTAGAAGTTGCTTTTCAGAGTAATGCTGCTCATTTTCCCAAACTACCTTGTCGGTCATGATAACAGCATTCTCTGATTTAATTACATTGCCCCCATCAAGAATGATATCGGTTTTAGTGGTTTTGCGTCCCATAGCCTTGCAGACTATATCCGGGGAAGTTTTAAACGCCTCAAAGTCTTCTTTTTCTGACTTGCCTTGCAGATAATCGGGATCATAGCGATATTCCACCAACTTGTTTTCCGTAACCTGCACCGGCATATAATCGTGAGCCCAGATGTCATTGGTATGAGGGAGGAAACCATATTTGATTTTCTTTTCGTCCAGAATGGTACAAAGCTCCTGGCAAGTGCTTTTAAATCTTTTATCCGTTTCCAGGAGCTTTGAAAAGTATACTTTGTTGGTTTGGTGGTCTGTGATCATTTCAGTCTTTCCTCCCAGATTCCTTTGATGACATTGCCGATTTTTAGGAACTCTGCCTCAGTAAATTCATCTGTTTTGGCGTTATTACACCAGTAACAAGCCTTTACACAATTATCTTTAGTGTATTCATAATTTGAATCCAAACGATCGATCTCGAGAGACCAGCCTCTGGAAGACTTTTTAAAAAGCTTGCCCTTGTCGCACAGATTTTCTATTCTATCCTCAGTTATCTTACAATAATGACATTCTTTTTCATCTAAAAGCTTCTCAAAATCTTTTTTGCTAAACACTCGATCGAATGACTTAATATACTGAAGTTTTAATTTCTCTATAGTCTCTTTATTTACTTCTTTAAGCTTATCAATAGATTTTATTAAATCTTCAATTTTCTTATTCTCGATTTCTTCGTGTAGCTCCCACTGCCAGTATTGAGTGGTATACTTTTTCACGAGTTCTTCATTAATTTGAAATTATATAAATTCAATGTCTTTGAAGGATGTTTTTTCACTTAAACCGCATTGAAAAAGGAATAGGTTCAATTTAGTCTTAAAACTAGCTTCAGCTTTCTTCTTATACTTTGCTTCGTTGTCTTTACCCATAATATTATATGATTTAGTGTTAAAAGTTCATGTAAAAATAGGAGTAGTATTTTTGATTTTGTCAAATTTTAACATTTTTTAATCAGATTACATGAAGCAGGGTCTATTTGTAATTGGATTCCTGTACGTTTTGCGTATTCCGCCTGATTCCGATTACAGTCTTCCATTGAACTTCTGGCTGCGACGGCGCAAAATGCAATTTTTCAACCCGTATCAGGCGATTAGCTTAGAGAAAATTCTATTACAACAAATCCCAAAGCAGCTCTTTTAATTGTAAAATGCTTTATTTATTTTCGTATGTTTACCATGAAAATGGTGATTTTTATGAAGTCTGTTTTATTGGGTCTTTTCTTATTACTGAGCTGGTTATCTCTTCCAGCCAACGAAAAGTATCTTATAGGTTTTTCACAGTGTACAATGGTTGATATCTGGCGTGAAGCCATGGTAAATGAAATGGAAATCGAGCTGGGTATAAGGCCGGATCTTGAGATGGTGATGCGCGATGCTGCTGATAACAGTGAAAAACAGATTCAGGATATTCGTGAATTGATGGCTATGGACATTGATTTGTTGATTGTTTCGCCTAACGAATCTGAACCGCTAACACCAATAGTGAAAGAGGTGCACCAATCAGGTATTCCTGTTATAGTGATCGACCGTAAAATCAACAGTGATGATTATGATGTATACATAGGAGCTGATAATTATCAGGTGGGTTTGGAAGCCGGTCGGTATGCGGCATCGTTGCTAAAGGGCAAGGGCCGTATTCTGGAAATCTGGGGGCTGAAAGGCTCTTCGCCTGCTATAGAGAGGCATGCAGGGTTTTCTGACGCCTTAAAAAACACACCGGATATTGAGATAGCCTTCTCGGCTAATGGAAAATGGCTTTGGCAGGAAGGAAAAAAAGCTATGGAAGAGCACATAGCAAAAGAAGCTGATTTTGATATGGTGTTTGCCCAAAATGATTTTATGGCACACGGCGCTTATCTTGCTGCTGAAGAGGCCGGCAAAGCCGATGATTATTATATCTTGGGGATTGATGGGCTGCTTGGGCCAAAGGGTGGTGTTCAGCGGGTGCTTGAAGGAAAACAGGATGCAACTGTTTTGTATCCCACCGGTGGATATGAAGCCATTCAGACTGCTGCTAAAATTCTGCATGATCAACCCTATGAAAAAGAAGTGAAGCTGAATACGGTGTTAATTGATACTACAAATGCACTTATCTTTAAGATGCAAAACCAGAGTATCATGGGTTTGCAGTCGAAAATTCAGAAGCACAGAAGTATCCTCGATGATCAGATTCAAAAATATAACAGCCAGCAAACGCTTTTTATAATTTCTTTAGTTTTGCTGGGATTAGTTATTGTGCTGATTAT
>CAYXJS010000198.1:0-5304 GCA_964465045.1 uncultured Bacteroidales bacterium
AGCACACAAACCACCAGAATCAACACAGATACAAATATATACGCTCCCATTGTAAAGTTTTATTTATTTGTTTTTTTAATTTCTTGAATTTGATTTGCAAAGTAATCACTTTTTTGCGGAAATTTCAAGGAAAGCTTTTCATAAATTTTAATGGCTTGCAGCACTTTACCTTGTTTGCGATATATTCTGGCCAGGGTTTCGGTAGCCAGGTCATCCGATTGCAGTATACTTCTACGTGCTGCTTCTGTAGGATCATAAAATACCGAATTCGTTCTTCTTATTGAAGGTTCTTCCCGTATAAACCTGTCTATTATCTCTTGCTTTGATTTCTTTTGGGAACCTTTTGTGTTTCTGCCTTTATTTGGCTCGGGAGTTTCCACTGCTGATGATGGTATATTGGTATTTTTGGTTTCAGAGGCAACTTCAGTTGCTCCGGTTTTTCTACTTTCCCAGTCGGTACTTTTAGCTGTAGTTTTGGCTGAAGACCTTTCCTTTTGCTGCATTTTCCGTTGCTCTTCTTCCCGGATAACCTTTTCTATCGTCTGCCGTTCCTTTTTGAGCTCATCCATCTCCCGTTTCAACTGTTCCAGTTCCCGTTTTCTGCGGGCTGCAGGTGTCTCAGAAATGCTGGCCGTACCGGTTTCACTTTCTTCAGATTTATTCTTTACTATGTTTGCCGGCCCGGCAGATTCAGTGGTTACAGTTGAATGGTCTGTTTCTGTGGATATATGAATGTTTTGCTCTTTTTGCTCTTCTTCTAAACTCGTTTTCCCGGATTTATCATAAGCATTTTTAACGGGGTGCGAATCAGGATTAATTTTTTCCTCTCCATTTTCATGATATTCCAAAGGTTCTGATGGCCGTGCTGTTGCAAAGCCGTTTATATTTTCAGTTGAAGTACCCGGTGAAGCCTGCTCCAGTAACTTTTTCAGGATGGCCCGATCTCCGGCATAAGCTGCTGCTAATCTGAGCTGTTGATTAAAATGAATATTGTGCTCTTTACCAAGATTCTTCACGTATAACAAATGTGCAGTCTGAAAGTACGGAAATGCTTCAACAAGTTTTTCCATATCAGGAATCGTTGACAAGCTCAGGTTTTCAGGATGCGTAATATACTTCTCTAACTGTTGTTTATTCATCATATTACTACCAGTTAACTACGGCTTTATTAAAAATATCATCTACCAGATCGGCATTGATCTCTTCTACAAGACCATCCTCTACTGCTGCCAGAGATTCTGTGCTGGAGTATTCCCTGTATTGGGTAAAAGTGGTCTCATAGTTCTGTTCCGGTTCAACTTTATTGGTAAATTTCACGAATACCGTAATCGAAAGTCGGTTCAGAGCAGCTGTTTGGTCTCCCTGAATAGCTACAGGTTCAGTAGTATATTTTCTTATAGCTCCCTCAAATACCAAATCGCCGTCGCTATCCAACACATCCAGGTTGGTCTGGGAAGAGAGTTTTTCTTTCAGCGCATTCGTGAATTCCTGTGAAAGAGTTGGGTTTACAAGATCAGCTTCATTAGGAAAATGATGAACCTGCACTGATTTCACTTCAGGGGCAATAGACGCACCTGTAAAGGAATATACTCCGCACCCTTTTAAAAACATCGTTACCATCAACACAATCAAAAATCCTAAACTTCTCATTTAATATTGTACTCCTTTATTTTCCGATAAAGCGTTCTTTCTGAAATCCCCAACTCCCTGGCAGCATCTTTACGTTTGCCATGATGTTTCTCCAGCGCTTTTTTAATAAAATCAATTTCTTTCTTTTCCAAAGATAAGGATTCTTCCACAACTTCAGAATCTTCTATATGCTGTGTTTCATCAGGATTTTCCATCAAAGAAATACTATTATCTTTATTCCGGGCATTATTTTCTTCTGTATGATCTAAATCGTAATCCTCGGTGCTTTCATAATACTCCCTGATGAGTTTTGAATTGTTCTTACCCAGATTTGACGGCACGCCATCTCCTTCGCGCATAATTTCAACAACCACACGTTTCAGATCGCTGATATCCTTCTTCATATCAAACAGCACCTTATAAAGCAAATCGCGATCAGACATGGTTTCCTGGTCCTGCTTCTTATTATAAAGCACAGGAAGCTGACTGATGGAATCTCCGGGCAGATACCTGCGAAGTATCTCCGCTGAAATTTCGCGTCCCTTTTCTATGATAGAGATTTGCTCAGTGATATTTTTAAGTTGCCTTACATTTCCCGGCCAACGGTATTTTTTCAAAAGCTCTTTGGCTTCTTCTGACAAGCGCAAAGGTGGCATACGGTATTTTTCCGCAAAATCAGCAGAAAACTTCCTGAAGAGCAGAAAGATGTCATCTCCTCGTTCCCTCAATGGGGGCACGTAAATAGGCACAGTACTCAAACGGTAAAACAAGTCTTGCCTGAATTTTCCTTCATCAATGGCCTCCTGCATATTTACATTACTGGCAGCCACAACCCTTACATCCGTTTTCACCATTTTTGAGGAGCCCACGCGCATAAACTCACCAGACTCCAAAACACGAAGCAACCGCACCTGGGTGGACAGAGGCAACTCGGCTATTTCGTCAAGAAAAATTGTTCCTCCATTTACCACTTCAAAATAACCTTTACGGGATTCCGTAGCACCTGTAAAGGCTCCCTTTTCATGTCCAAATAACTCAGATTCTATTGTTCCCTCCGGAATAGCGCCGCAGTTTACCGCAATATAAGGCCCGTGTTTCCGCGAGCTTAAATGGTGGATGATCTGCGGAAAAACTTCCTTTCCAACACCGCTTTCACCGGTAATCAGAACAGTGATATCTGTTGGAGCTACCTGCATAGCCGTGTCAATAGCCCGCTCTAATTCAGCAGAATTTCCGATTATTCCAAATCTTTGCTTTATTGATTGCAATTCCATGTTTATATTGCGTTTTCTTTGCTAATGTTTTATTACAATATTATAAAGATAAACAATTATTCACGCTCTTTCTTATTCCGAAACCAACTTATTTTCGGATTTCTGCACCCGTTTCTTTTTCAAAGCCTTTAATAAGCTTCTGCATAGTTTTGTCTATCTCTTTGTCTTTTAACGTCTTTTCAGGGTTTTGAAGCGTAAAGCTCACGGCATAGGATTTCTTGCCTTTTTCGATGTTTTCGCCCTGGTAAACATCAAAAAGATTAACAGATTTTAGCAGCTTGCCTCCATATTTTCCGGCGATAGTCTGCAATTCCGAAAATGTAACCGAAGTATCCAGAAGCATTGCCAGATCCCGCCTTACAGAAGGGAATCTGGCAACCGGTTCATAAATAACCTTATGTTTGTTTATACATGCTAAAACAACATCCCAATAGATTTCAGCAAAATACACTTGCTGTTTGATATCAAAATCCTGCAACCACTTATCTCCAACTGCACCTAAGGAGGCAACAGTTTTTCCGCTGATAATCAGTCTCAGACCTTCTTTAAATTGTTCTCCCGATATAGCCTCTTCCTGAATCGCATCCACATCAAAACCAAGTCGTTCAAAGACCCGAACAACAAACTTTTTAAGGGTGAAAAAGTCAGAAAATCCACCTTGCACATGCCAGCTCTCGGGATGGTCTTTGCCCATGATCGTAAGCGCAAGTTGCTGTTCTTCCTTGTATCCGGCTAAATCCTTCGCAGAAGCGGGAGAAGACTCATCTTTTGCATAAACATTACCAAATTCATAGAGTTTCAAATCATGATTCTGTCGATTCATGTTATAAGCAACCGATTCTAAAGCTCCAAAAAGAAGCGATTGACGCATTGCATTGAGTTCAGAACTCAACGGGTTTAGAATATGCACATTTCTTTTTTCATCAAACGATTCAGCATTTTCCGCGTATGCTGCTTTCGTAAGGGAATTATTCATGATTTCATAGAAGCTGTTGCTGCTGAGCATATCTGATATTACATTCCGAACACGATCAGGCTCCGGCTGGTCAACATATGAAAGTGAAGCGCTTATTTTTTCAGTAAAGTCAATGTTATTGTATCCCCATATGCGAAGGATTTCTTCAATAACATCTGCTGGTCTGGTAACATCTGCTCTATATGCAGGTACTTCCACGATAAGAGAACTTTCTTCTTCCTTCAATAATTTGAATTCCAGGAGCTCTAAAATCTTTTTCACCGATTCCTCCGGTATCCGTGTTCCGGTAATCTTGTTAATATTTTCATAAGAGATATTGACCTCAGCCGGTTTGTGAGTGCGCGGATATTCATCCACGATCTGACTGGAAATATTTCCTCCGGCTATTTCCTTAATTAACATAGCAGCTCTTTTCAGGGCATAAATGGTAATTTCCGGGTCTGCCCCGCGTTCAAAACGGAAAGAAGCATCGGTCTGTAATCCGTGCCTTTTCGATGTTTTCCGGATTGTAGGCGCATCAAAATAAGCGCTTTCAATAAAAATATTTTGGGTCGTTTGGGTTACCCCGGAAGAAATACCGCCAAAAACACCTGCAATACACATTGGCTCCTCATCATTACAGATCATTAAATCCTCTGATGACAATTTCCGTTCTACTTCATCAAGTGTAACAAAAGGCGTGTTTTGAGCCAGTTTTTTAATACGAACCGTATTCCCTTTAATGGCATCCGCATCAAAAAAGTGAAGAGGCTGCCCGATTTCAAACAAAACATAATTGCTGATGTCTACCAGATTGTTAATCGGCCTCACCCCTATTGCATTTAAGCGATTCTTCAACCAATCCGGAGATTCTCCGACCTGTACATCAGAAACAGTTACTCCGGAATATCGGGGACAAGCTTTTGGGTCTTCGATCACGACATTTACAGGCCTGTTTTCATTATCTATCTTAAAATCAGCAACAGAAGGACCCTCTAAAACAAGATTTTTTTCTTCCAGGAAATTAACTGCCGCTTTCAGGTCTCTGGCTACGCCAATATGCGACATCGCGTCTGTGCGGTTGGGTGTAAGCCCGATTTCATAGACAAAATCCTCTTCAATGTTAAAATAATCCTTTGCCGGTGTTCCGGGCCGAGCCTGCTCATCAAGCACCATAATCCCATCGTGGTTGCTCCCCAGGCCGAGCTCATCTTCAGCACAAATCATCCCTTCAGAAACTTGTCCGCGCATTTTTGCCTTTTTGATTTGAAAAGGCTTATCGCCAGGATAAAGTGTTGTGCCGATGGTGGCAACGGGCACTTTCTGCCCGGCATCTACATTGGGTGCACCGCAAACAATCTGTACCGGTTCATCGCTTCCGATATCTACCGTAGTTACACTAAGCTTGTCAGCATCAGGATGTTTTTCGCAAGTCAACACTTCACC
>CAYXJS010000199.1:0-5283 GCA_964465045.1 uncultured Bacteroidales bacterium
CACTAATCAGCTCCTGTAACGAAACCCCGGTATTCTATCACCCAAAAACAATATTTCCAAAATTTTAGAGGAAATACAAATACTGTATTATTTCTTTCTTAACACCAATACCATTCTGTTAGGGGCGTAAAGCTTGATCTTTGACTCACCATTAATAATCTCTGTGCGGTAAGTCATTGCATCGTCAACACGGTTAAAGCCCCCGTATTGATCTGCATCTGAATCAAGAACAACCACATAATTTCCTTGCGGCACGGGGATTTGATAATCCTCAAAAGACTTGTTTGGGTTGAAGTTAAAAACAAACACATGATCTTCGCGAATAAAGGCCAGCACCTGGTCTTCCTCATGCTCGTATAAACTTTCAGCCCAGGTGTTTTTGAGTTTAATTTTTTCGAAGAGCGCTATCATGGCTTTATCAAATTTATCCAGTTGCTCATAGCGAAGCATATCGTTATCTACCAAACTCCATTGACGACGGGCATATTTGTGCGACCAACCGTTGCCTTCTCTCGGGAAATCAATCCATTCAGGATGACCAAATTCATTTCCCATAAAGTTCAGATATCCACCACCCGAAAGCGCAATGGTAATTAGCCGAATCATTTTGTGCAACGCTATCCCGCGGTCAACCACCAGGGTTTGACTCGCTTTGTCCATATGCCAGTACATTTCCTTGTCTATAAGCCTGAAGATAAGCGTCTTGTCTCCTACAAGCGCCTGATCGTGTGATTCAGCATAGCTCACGGTTTGCTCTTCAGGGCGTTTATTGGAAAGTTCCCACATGATGTTTCCTATACTCCACTGCTCATCTCTTTTTTCTTTGATGGTCTTGATCCAGTAATCGGGAATCCCCATAGCCAGGCGATAATCGAACCCTAAACCACCGCTATCTAAAGGCGCTGCCAATCCCGGATAACCGCTCATATCTTCGGCCACACTAATCGTTTCTTTATTGTAATCATGCAATAGCTTATTAGCCAGCATCAAATAGGTAATCGCATCACCATCCTGACCTCCATCAAAATAGTCATCATAACTTCCAAAAGCCCTTTCCAGGCCATGGTCATAATAAAGCATGCTGGTTACGCCATCAAAGCGGTATCCGTCAAAGTGAAACTCTTCAATCCAGTATTTGATGTTGGAAAGCAGGAAATGAACAACCTCATTTTTTCCATAATCAAAGCAAAGCGAATCCCATGCTGTATGCTCGCGGCGCGGGCCGTCATGGAAATACTGGTAAGGCGTACCGTCAAAAAGACCAAGGCCTTCATTCACATTCTTTACGGAGTGTGAGTGAACCAAATCCATAATGACCATCAGTCCCATCTTATGGGCATCATCTATCAGTTGTTTTAACTCATCGGGCGTACCAAAGCGGGAGGAAACAGCAAAGTAGTTAGAAACATGATAACCAAACGAACCGTAATAAGGATGCTCCTGAATGGCCATAAGCTGTACTGTATTATATCCGGCTTTCTTGATGCGGGGCAGGATTTCTTCTCTGAATTCCTCATAAGAACCCACCTCTTCTTTTTCTGTTGCCATACCAACGTGAGCCTCATAAACAAGCAGGTTTTCGGGACGTTTTCGCTTTTTGTCATGTTTCCACGAAAAAGTTTTTTCAGGGGCCCATACCTGGGCGCTGAATATTTTCGTTTCGCTGTCCTGAACAACGCGTCCTGCATAAGCCGGAAGCCTTTCTCCTGAGCCTCCATTCCAATGCATCATCAGTTTGTATAAATCCTCATGCTGAAAAGCGCTGTGGTCGAAGTGTCTTTCCCAAACGTCATTTTCCTTTCGGTGAAGCTGGTAGTGTTGTTTTTCTTCCCATCCCGAAAAGGAACCTACTAAAAAAATCGCCGTAGCATTTGGCGCCCATTCGCGGAAGACCCAACCTTTAGCTGTGCGATGCAGTCCGAAAAAATGATGCCCGTTAGCAAAATCAGCCAGCGAATCCTCAGTTTTGAGCAGGTTATGTTCTTTTTCCTGTGCTGCTTTCATTCGATCAATAATCGTTTGCCGGTAAGGCTCAAGCCAGGGGTCGTGTTCCCAAATCGTTTTTGTTTTTTGCATAAGACAGTATTTCCGTGTTTAGATAAATCGTTTTAAGATGCTTTTGACACTACCCCAATAACCACCGCCAAATAAGTTGACGTGAATCAGTAATGGGTACAAGTTATAAATATCAAGCCTTTCTTCCCAGCCGCTTTTCATGGGCCAGGCCTGGTTGTAGGATTTGTAAAATTCCGGGCTGAACCTGCCAAAAAGTGTTGACATGGCAATGTCTACTTCTCTGTGACCATAGTATGCAGCCGGGTCAATAAGTACTGCTTTACCATCAGCAGCAGCCATATAATTACCGCTCCATAGGTCTCCGTGCACCAAAGCCGGAGGTTCGTGCGGGAAATATCCCTCAAGTTTAGGATATAGTTTTTCAAACTTCGAAATATCGTTACGACTAATAGCGCCGTCATCATGCGCAAGCCTGATCTGTTTCTCTAGCCTTTCTTCCACAAAAAAGTCTACCCATTTTTCATGCGGTGTATTGTATTGATAAAGGCTGCCCATATAGTTATCGTGGTCTAATCCGAAATAATCATGGCTTTTCCGGTGCATAGCCGCCAGGTCAGCACCAAACCTCTCCCAGAAATCTCCTCCTGAAGAGCCGGTTTCTATGAATTCGAGCAGCAAATAGGCATCCGATCCTGAAGAATCATAATGAATAACAGAAGGCACTTTAAGTGTTTCGGCAGACTTAAGCAACTCCAATCCACGGGCCTCTTTTTCAAACATTTGCGGGTAGCGGGCAGCATCATTGATTTTAATAAAATAATTCTTGCCTCCGGTTTCCAGCTTATAGGTTTGGTTGATGGAACCACCACCCACAGCTTTGATTTTGATGATTTTATCTGTTTTGTTATTCAACTCCCGCAAGTAGGATTCAATACTGCTTTTTATTGTTTCAGGAATCATAATTTTTGTTTTAATGGATTCAAATATAAGGTTTGTTTCCCGGTTTTTTTCTTTATCTGTTAATTATTTCTTACTCAAACGTATCCGGAAACCCCGATATCATAAAAATTCCCTAATTTCGCCTTTAGCTTGCATCCGGGAACATAATAGTAGCTTTTTCCCGGATGCGGTTCATGGATTTGGAATAACAAGTTTAAAACAGTGTTAAAAACGATTTCGGAATGAATATTGTTCTGGCATTGTATAATGAAATAAATACAACATTTATGAAAGCGATACTAATATTTGCACTTACGTTTTTTTTGGCAATATCTCCCCAAAAAGAAAGTTTTAGCCAGCAGTCTATGGATAATTACATTAAGCAATGGAAGCAGGTAGAGGCTTTGAAAGAAAAAGGCTTGCCACGTTCAGCCCTTGAACAAGTAGAGCAGATTTATCAAGAGGCTAAGGATGAGGATAATAACCCACAATATCTGAAGGCGCTCATTTATAAGCTTGCGCTGAAATCTGAATTTGAGGTGAATTATAACGAAGCTTCAATTAAAACTATATTGCAAGAGCTTGAAAATAGCGATTCGGAAATCAGAGAAGCTTTTCTTCATTCGATGTTAGGAGAGTTGTACTGGAATTATTACAGGCAAAACCGCTTTAAGATATCACAACGGAGCCAGACTAATGAAGAAAACCAGGATTTATCTGCCTGGGATATTCAAACCATTTTGCAGCATGCTAAGCAGCATCATCAAGAAGCGGTGCAGTATCAAGAAATGCTCACCGGAGTAGACTTGACTAACTTAGACGTAATCCTTGATGAGCCAAAGAATACACGGGAGCTCCGTCCTACCGCTTTTGACTTTGTGGCTTATCGCGCGCTTGACTTTTTTCAAAGCACTGACTATTCTCTTACCAAAGCCAATCTAGAAATTGTATTTCATGATGCCTCTCTTTTTGATGATATAGATGCGTTTTTAAAAAGAGACTTTTCCGATAATCCAGATAAATATGTCGCGTTTAAGGTCTATCAATCACTATTGAAAACTCATCGCAATAATCCTTCTGCTTTAGCCGAATCAAACCTTAGAAGATTAGAATATGTAAAAGACAATCATGCTGCTTCACGCCGTCAGGAATTGTTTACCGATGCCCTTAAACAATTTGCCGAAAAAATCAGGGAAAGTCCGGAATGGAGCCTGGTAAAATATTATTTGGCATCCTCACTTTATCAGGGCAATAGTCCATTTAAAATCCAGCAATCCTATCAAGAGAAAAACAAGAACGCAAAGCAGGCTTTGGAATATTGCAATCAGGCAATAGAAGCTTATCCCAAATCTTATGGCGCCTCAAAAGCCAAAAACCTTAAAAAACAAATTCTTCGGAAAACACTTTCCTTATCAGCAGAAGCAGCTACTTTACCGGAAAAGGCTTTTCCTGTTTCAGTCACTTACAGTAATATCAGGGAAGTTCACTTCCGGGTTTACCGTATTGATCCTGATGGGATTTGGAATAAAGCCCGATTATCTAAAGAAGACCAGTTAGAGTTTCTTTTGAGAAAAGAACCTCAAATCTTTTTTTCACGAACACTTTCTGAGCAAGACCGGTATATTTCTTTGTCTACTGAAGTGATTTTCCCGAAGATGTCTGAAGGGTTTTATGTGCTTGTGGCCAGTTCTGCCGCTGATTTCATTCCGAAAAATGAGGTGACAGCTTTCGCGGAATTTTGGGTTACGAACCTATCGCTCATGAGTTGGGATAAAGACCAGGGCAACATGGAGCTTACCCTGGTAAACCGAGATGATGGAAAACCCGTTAAGCGAGGAGAGCTTACAGCACTAAGCCGCAATTATGATTACAAAACACGGGAATATATTTTTGATACCTTGAAAACCTTTTCTACAAACCGGGACGGGAAACTAAAATTATCGCATGAAAATCTCTCGGCCAAGTCGTTTTATATGGATATCCGCAAGGGAGATGATCGTTACCGCTCACCCTCGAATTTTTACCTGAGAAAACCAATAGACCGAACCCGGACCAATGAACAACAGTACTTGTTTACAGACAGAAAACTCTACCGGCCCGGACAAAGCGTCTATTATAAAGGCATCGCACTTAAAGAGGAAAGCAATCAGTCTTCAGATATTATATCAGGACGTAAAGTCACGGTAGAGCTTGTTGATCCCAACAGGCAAACGGTTTCCAAACAATCTTTTACTACAAATGAGTATGGTTCATTCAGCGGTACATTTATTTTACCTGATGAAACTATGAGCGGCACATTCCGGCTGAAAACACCGGATGGTTCAACAA
>CAYXJS010000200.1:0-5279 GCA_964465045.1 uncultured Bacteroidales bacterium
GACGAAACTCTTTAGAGCTAACCCCTTCAATCTTAATAAACTTTTGAAAATCAAGCTCCAGCTTATGTTGATCCGCCAACTGACTGTAAGGTGATTTCTCAAGATCGGCCGGCTTGGGCTGGGATATTAGGACGTTTTTTATTTTCATATTTATCTGTGTTATCGCTTCTGGTTTACCCATCCAAAACACTGCTATATATACTTTTCTATCACTTTATAAAGTAATAGTACAGGCAGTATTTCGAGGGTGCAAAGATACAAAATAATATGAAATGTGAAAAAACCTCCGGTTTCCCGGCCGATAATAAACGTTCTTATTATTCGATATATAAATACGATAACAATAGCATAGAGAGGAATATAAAGCAGGAATTCCTTATTGAGATAGAAATGGAAAACCACAAAAACAAATAAAAATAAGGCAGTTACTACGTTGATTACAAATTGGTTTACTAAGTTTAAAAAACTGGAAACCGGAGACTTAAATAGTCTGCCAATTATCAGTATGATGATGTCTTTGAATAACCAAAACAAGGCTATACCTGCTGTAAGGCGTGCTATCAATAATAAGTCTCTTTCTTGTCCAAAAGGCCAGGCTTCTATGAAATAACTATGAAATCCATATCCGAATAATGCGGCCACAATGACTGCAACTAAAAATAGCGCCGCTGATGCGGGGTTAAAAAAGACATTTCCTTCATCTTTCAACCAAGTAAGCCGGCGAAGCGAATATGATGCTCCGGCAATCATCTGAAAGCGCCGGGGAGCATAAGCGTGTGCTATAGCGATAAGGAAAAGCACCCCGGTCGTGATCAAAAAAAACCAGTCGTTGTTTTCAGTCTGCCTGAGTAATGGCTCTATGTTTCCCTCAATATCGGGGAAAAAGTTAACATTGTCAGGTGTTTCCATTACAATCTGCTTTAAAATATCCACGTGGTGTGCTGCTTTCTTAAGTTTTCAGCAAAAATAACGGAAAAGGATGATAGTATCCCGAAAGGGTAAAACAAATAATTGCTTATCTAAAATCATTTTGAATACGACAATACTTGCAAAATTTAACGTTGTTCTCTTAGGAACAAAATATAAAAGGTTTTATTTTCGCGAAATGTTGATAATCAGATATTTTTTATCATAAATGTCAAATAGGTTTTAATTAAATTTCAATAGCATAATGAGTTTACTCGAAAGCATAAGGCAAAGTGCAAAAGAGCTTCAAAAGACCATTGTCCTTCCGGAAGGATTAGAAGAGCGGACATTGCAGGCTGCCAATATAATAATTAAAGAGAAGCTGGCTAAAATCATCCTGATGGGCCACCGGCCGGAAATTCTGGATAAAGCAGCGTCACTGAAATTAGACAGCATTGATCAGGCAACTATCATTAATCCTGCCACTTATGAAAAGAAAGACTATTATGCCGGCATGCTTGCTGAGCTGCGTAAGAAAAAAGGGCTGACCCGCGACGAAGCTTTAAAGCTTGTAGAAGATCCGTTGTATCTTGCCACGCTTTTGATTAAAGACGGTATAGCAGATGGAGAAGTAGCCGGGGCTGAAAATGCAACGGGTAATGTATTGCGTCCGGCTTTCCAGGTAATAAAAACGTTGCCCGGCATTAGTGTGGTTTCCGGCGCGTTCCTGATGATTTTTAAAGACTGCAGGTATGCGCCTGAGGATATTTTGGTGTTTGCAGATTGTGCAGTGCATCCCGACCCGGACGCCTCGCAGCTTGCCGAAATAGCGGTTTCTACAGCCGCCACGGCTCGTGATATTGCCGGTCTGGAGCCCAATGTAGCTATGCTCAGCTTTTCCACTAAAGGAAGCGCAAAACATGAAATGGTAGACAAAGTAGTTGAAGCTACACGAATAGCCAAAGAAATGGCGCCGGGGGTAAATATAGACGGAGAGCTGCAGGCCGATGCCGCATTGGTTGAAAAAATTGGTTCTAAAAAGGCACCTGAAAGCAGTGTGGCCGGAAAAGCCAATGTGCTTGTTTTCCCATCACTCGAAACCGGAAATATCGCCTATAAGCTGGTACAACGATTGGCAGGTGCAAAAGCTGTGGGGCCTATATTGCAGGGCATGGCGGCGCCTGTAAATGACCTTTCCAGGGGATGCTCCGTAGAGGATATTGTAAATCTGGTGGCGATTACAGCCAACCAGGCCGAAGGAATGAAAAAATAAGTTGATAAATCAGAAAATATAAGAAAATGGCAGAAGACATTAAATTAGAAGATTTTGCATTACGCAAGAAGAGCGTGAAAAAAGGCACTTTGTCTTTGATTGGCGTGGTAGGTTGCGGTGCTATGGGGCAGGAAATTGTACGCAATGTATCACAGAATGGTTTTGATGTGCAGTTTGTAGATATTAGTGAGGAGGTGGTTCAGGAAAGCCTCGAAGCCATTGAGGCATTGCTGGAAAAAAAGATTGCCCACTGGGGGCTTACACAAGGCGAGAAGAAAGCCATTATGAATAGAATTTCCGGTTCGGCAAATTACCAGGATTTGGCAGAATGCGACCTCGTAATAGAAGCTATTAATACCGTAAAAAAAGGAACGAGCCTTTATCAGCGGCAGGAGGTATTCAGAAAAGTAGAGCAGGCTGTTAAAGAAGATGCCGTAATTGTCTCAAACACATCCACACTCATGATTTCAGAGCTTTCTTCAGTGCTTCAGCATCCTGAAAGAACGATGGGAATGCATTTTATTTCGCCGGTGGATAATATTAACATTGTGGAAGTGGTCAGGCACGCTGCTACGAATGATGAATCTTATGATATCGTATCCAGGTTTGTGCGCATGCTCAACAAAAAACTGATTGAAGTGCATGAATCTCCCGGAAATATCAGTACACGGATGACCGTACCTATGATTAATGAAGCATGTGATATTCTTATGGAAGGCGTAGCTTCAGTTTATGATATTGACCAAACCATGCGTTCGGCTTTTGGCAACCAGTATGGGCCGTTTGAGCTCGCGGATAAAATCGGGCTGGATAAGCTGCTGAAATGGATGGATAACCTCTACCTCGAGTTTGGTGAGCAAAAGTACAAAGCCTCCCCGGTAATCAAACGGCTTGTACGTTCCAATCACCTCGGACGTAAAACCAATGTAGGATTCTATAAATATGTTAATAAACAGGCTGTTGAACAGGCAGTTACATGCGCTCAAATCAGTTAACCGGGTTTAATATTTTTTATATCAGAAACGTATATGTTTCTATTGGTAAAACAAATCAAATTGAATATAAAACATAGAAAATAATGAAAGTAATCGTTTTAAACTGTGGAAGTTCATCCATAAAATATCAACTTTTCGAAATGCCTTCGCAAAAAGTGCTCTCAAAAGGATTGGTAGAAAAAATCGGGCTCAAGGGCGCCGGTGTAAAACACAAAGCCGAAGATGGTTCGGAACTGAAACTCGAGGGTGAAATTTTAGATCATAAGCAGGGAATTGAATATGTGCTGGGCATTTTATCTGATGATAAATATGGCAGCATAAAAAATCTTGGGGATATAGATGCTGTTGGGCACCGCGTAGTACATGCCGGTGAAAAATTCAATGGTAGTGTAAAAATTACAGACGATGTTATTGAAGCTCTCACAGAAACCATTGATTTGGCTCCTTTACATAATCCACCAAACCTCGAAGGCATTTACGCCTGCCAGGAATTATTACCCGGCGTTCCGATGGTTGGGGTTTTTGATACGGCTTTCCATCAAACCATGGAGCCACATGTTTACCTTTACGGGATACCCTATTCGTTGTATGAAAAACACGGCATTCGTCGCTATGGTTTCCATGGCACCAGTCATCGCTATGTCTCAAAAAGAGCATGTGAGATTCTTGGCTGGGACCTCAATCGCAGTAAACTTATCACATGTCACCTCGGAAATGGCGCTTCCATTACGGCCATTAAAAACGGAAAGTCCGTGGATACATCCATGGGGCTTACTCCGCTTGAAGGCCTGATCATGGGTACCCGATCCGGTGACCTGGATATCGGAGCGCTCTTGAGCATTGCCGACAAAGAGGAAATCAGCATCGGAGTTACCAACAAGCTTATTAATAAGCATAGCGGAATGCTAGGTGTATCTGGTGTTTCATCTGATATGAGGGAGATAGAGGAAGCTGCCGGGCAAGGTAACCAACGTGCTGAAGTGGCGCTGAAAATGTATGATTATCGTATCAAAAAATACATCGGTGCCTATGCTGCGGCTATGAATGGTGTGGATGCGATTGTGTTTACCGGTGGAGTAGGAGAAAATGCAGATACTACCCGTCGCGGTGTGCTTAAAGACATGGATTATCTGGGTGTAAAGCTTGACGATACGAAAAATGATGGATTGCGTGGGAAAGAAGCGCTCATATCTACCGATGATTCTAAAGTAAAAGCCATCGTAGTGCCCACCAACGAAGAATTGGTTATTGCTTCGGATACGTATGAGATTCTGAATAAGTAAGACTCTGTGCATTACAGAAAAAGAAGGCGGCATTTCACCCGAAATGCCGCCTTTGCATTTATGGAGGTTTTATTGTAAGTTAGCAAGCTAAAATTTAGGTGTCTATGAACAAGATTTTGTTTTGGCTGAGGTATTTTTTTATTGCAGTGGGTGCGTTGTTTGTTTTATTTGTGGTTTTGAGCTTTACGGATATTCCCTATTATGCTTATCATAATCTGGGTACCAAAAATGCAACTATGCAAAAGCCACCCCATTATATCGTAGTGATGGGCGCTGGCGGAATGCCCAGCCCTGAAGGTTTGATGCGTTGCGATTATGCTGCAAAAGCGGCAAAGGCTTATCCTAAAGCTAAAGTATTGATAGCTATGCCTACAGAACCCGCTTATTTTCGCATCAGCCATCCTTACAAAATGTTTAAACAAATTGAACGGTATGGCATCGATTCAACGCGGTTTTTGTTTCAGATTAAAGGCATGAACACCCGGCAGCAGGCGCTTGAAATTGCATCCGGATTTCCTGAGCATGATACTGTTTCAATGATGATAGTAACGTCACCACAGCATGTTTATCGTAGTGTGAAAGTTTTTGAAAAGGTTGGATTTGATCCTGTAAGTGGTTTTGCATCATTTGAAAAAGCCATTGCTGAAGAAAACCTCAAGAGCAAGGATAGCAAAAAGGATGAGGTATCGAACCTGAACCTGCGGTACAATATGTGGAATTACATGAAGTATCAGATAACGGTAATGCGCGAATATTTGGCGATAACCTATTATTGGCTGAAGGGATGGATTTAAAAAGAGTTTGTCTATACTGTCATTAGCT
>CAYXJS010000201.1:0-5163 GCA_964465045.1 uncultured Bacteroidales bacterium
TTACAGAGCCTGTGACATACGATAAAATTATAAAAGAAAATCACGGGTATTGAATGGATACCCCATTAAAAATAATATTCATTGCATCATGAACTTATGAAATGGGACAGAAATCGGCCTTTTTCTTTTGAATCCTTTATAATTTGGCACGGTATCAGTAACAGAATTTCTCAACGGTAATACAAAAAATGGTAAGTTTGTCGTTATAAATATATGTTATAAATCATGTCAATTATGAAAAGGGTTATAATGGGTTTCCTCCGCAGATATAAAGTGCAAAGCCTTCTCTTACCGGTTCTTACCTTGGTTTTGATTTCCTCGTGTAGTGTTGAACGTCGCCTGGCCCGCGATTTTGTTGATCAGCAAGATCGCCCGCCGGTCATCCTCAAAGAACCAGCGCAGTTTTACCTGGTGTCATACAAGGAAGCAGAGCAGGACACATCCGGACTAAAAACCTGGCAGGTGGATTCCATCCGCTATCACGAAAGTGAAATCGTACAGCATGTGAATTCCGACAGCGCACAGGATTTCTTCTTCAACGCTTTCAAAAATCAGCTTGATCAGTTGAATTTTACTGTATACCAGGGCAACGAGGTTGCTGAATTGCTAAACAATGATACGGTCCAGCCACTGGTATTGCATTTCCCGCAGATGGAACTCGAGGAGTTTACAAAACCTTATGCCTACGAAGAGTATATCCGGGGCAAAAAATATTATAAAAACTTTGACCTGGATGCTGTCAATTTTAACAGTTGGCTGCAACTTTCGCGGCGTGGTGTTGATGGTAGTGAGTTTTACTTTATCAGCGATTCGATTACCGATGTGGTGGACGGCCATTTTTACGTTACGGAAAAAACCGGGAAGGTGAAATTCCGCTATAAATACCATGAGGTCAAAACTGGGGATATTTATCGTTTTATGCAGGATATGGGCAAAAACTACGCCCAGTATGTGTTTGACCATTACCTGAACCGTTTTGTGGATGCCAACAGAAACAAATCGGCAAAAAGAGAGTTTCTCTATCATTATGATCCGGCAGATGACAGTTTTATGCTGATAAGGCAACTGCCCTGGATAGAAATGCAGCGGGAGGATTTAGCGCCTTAATTCCCGCTTATATCTCAAAGACCTGTTTATTTTCGCCTGAGGGAAAGAAACATTTAATTGTTTTATATGAATGAAAATGCCGGTACCTTTCTTTTCTTGTTTGATATATCAGGGTTTACTGCCTTTATAAATCAAATTGAAATCAACCACAGCCATCATATCTTGCAGGAATTGATGGAGATTTTATTGGATGACAATAAGCTCGGCCTTGAAGTGTCTGAAATTGAAAGTGATACTGTATTCTGCGCCAAGAATGCCAATACGCCTGTGTTTAGCTTTTATCTAACGATGACAAGCCACAATCAACCAATAGAATACAAATCTTAAAAGACAAATTCAAAGCCGGTAAATGATGATAGGAACAGATTTTTCAGTAAGCAAAACGTGTAGGATAATATATCAAAAAACTTCCTGAAACAATGGCTAATATTGAAGATTTTACGGTTCAAAAAGTAGAGCAGCACGTAAAAGAGATGTTTTCTGCAAACCAAACCGGGGAGATGGCTTTTCACAATACCGGGCACACTCAGCATGTGGTGGAAGCAGCAAGAAAAATCGCCCGCCAGGAGCAACTTGCAGCTCACGATGTAAATATCGTTACCGTGGCAGCCTGGTTTCATGATGTGGGGTATTTTTTTGACAGGAAAAATCACGAGGAGGCCTCAGAAAAACAAGCTGCTGCGTTTTTGAAAGACCTGGGTATTCCTGCTAAGGAAATTGATGAGATAATATCATGCATCAGAGCAACCCGTCGTGACCAGAAACCTGAAAATATCCTTCATAAAGTGATGAAAGATGCGGATATGATACATCTTTCTGAACCTGACTTCTATGAAAAATCACTTGCGCTGAGGGAAGAATGGAAGGCCTTTGATTATGAAAAATACAGCAAAGAGCAGTACCTTTTTGATTCACTGGCTTTCATGTTTAAACATCAATACTATACCAATTATGGAAAAAAAGAGCTGCAACCTGCCAAAGAAAAAAATATAAAGGTACTGCAAGAGAAAATCAAAGAACATGCTTCTGAAAAATCTTCGAAAGAGTACAATAAAAAACAGAATAAGTTGGCTAAAGCAGAGGATACCAGTCGCGGCATTGAAACCTTATTCAGGACTACATCCCGGATTCAAATTAACCTGAGCTCTATAGCTGATAACAAATCCAATATTTTGATTTCTGTGAACGCCCTTGTGCTGTTTGTGATGATTACCTATATTGTGTATGATATCAATATTATCGATAATGTAATGCTGCCCTTAGTCGCGATGGTGATTACCAACCTGCTTACTATTATTTTTGCCGTTATCGCTACCTTGCCTAACGTAACACCCGGAAAATTTACAAAAGAGGATGTGGATGAAGGTAAGACCAACCTGATGTTTTTCGGGAATTTCCATAAAATGGACGTTGAAACCTATGAAAAATCGGTTTGGCAACTAATGCATGATTATGAGTACTTGTACGGCACGCTTATACGTGATCAGTATGAATTGGGTGTTGTCCTGGAGAAGAAATTTCGCCAACTGCGTATTGCCTATTCCATTTTTCTTGGCGGACTCATCGTTACATTACTGTTGCTTGTACTGTTTTCTATCTAAAAAGGTATACCCAGAAATCTGCACAGAATTAAGGTTTTTTAAAAAAGGTATCTTCTTCTGGAACGGGTTTAGTCAGAGCTTTTAAATGACCTGAGAGTGTCGTAAGACAAATCAGTGTCTGGTTTCAAAAGCTTCATATCCGTTTTAGCCTGAAAATCAAAAAAAACCTTTCAATCAATAGCAGAGCGCTATAGGTTTTTCATCATAAGCTATAAGAATGTTTTAGGTATTCACAACAGTCTTTCTAAAGCTGTAGTATAGCTTCAGCTTTGTAGCTGAAAATTGAAAGTACGCCAAACCCAATCGTTGATTTTTGTAATTTTGATGCCAAAGGCAGCGTATGAAAAAAATCCGGATTGAAGAAGTCATCGTCCGCACAGTAGATTCGCTTCAGTTGGGTGTGGTTCAGGCAGAAGTCAGGGTAGGGGACAGCCCTGCTGAGCTGGTGGATTTATTAGAACAGGAAGCTGAAAAAATCCGCCGAAGCGAAAAACTGGAAGACATTGTAAAAATACCGGCGGTACAAACTACACGCGAAGCATACAAAGCCCTCGGTAAGAAGCCGGCTCGCTATCGAGTGAGTTCTGAAGCGCTTCACAGGAGAATCATCCAGGGAAAAGGACTTTATTACATCAACAATGTGGTGGATATCAATAATCTGGTATCCATTCGGTCGGGTTTCGGAATTTGCTTATACGATCTTGAAAAGATTTCCGGTGAAATTACCTTCCGAATCGCGAAAAGCGGAGAATCATATCAGGGAATAGGAAAGTATGCGCTGAACCTGGAAAACTTACCTGTGTTTAGTGATGATGAGGGCCCGTTTGGCAGCCCCACCAGCGACAGTGAACGTTCGATGATTACCAAAAATACACAGCAGATTTTGTTTGTGATTGTAGCTTTCGCAGATGATGTACTATCGGCCTGGCTGGAAATGGCCGGAGAATTACTTAAAACCTATGCCCACGGAGAAAATCTGGAGCAAACTGTGGTTACCCCATGATACAAAAAAGCTATTCCTTCCAGGGAATAAAAAAATAGCGCCATAACAAGATGACGCTATTTGAAGATTTTGAGATGAATGATTTACACTTTCATTCAGCTTGCGAAAAGTCTATTTTTACTTTTTGTAGTAATCCGTACTTTCAAAAATCTTATCGGCTGATTTAGCGATGAACCCGGAATAGAGGTTGCCGTTTTCATCCTTGTAGCGGCGTGCAAATTCATAATAAGTTACGGGCACTTCGTACTCTCCTTCCTGAAATCTTCTTTTTTGGATGGCGGCTTTTACGCTCGACTGCTCAAGCAACTCTTCGGGAGAGCCTTTAATCTCACCACCGGCATCATTTAATACAAAGCCGTTGTCTTTCAAAAACTGATTGGTTTTTTCCATGGTGCCGAGCTTATCGAGATGCGTTACACTTACCGTAAAGTGGTTTGCCCTGAAGCCATATAAATACATCCAGGCTGCATATTCCGACTCCTCGCGCAGTTTTTCATACACTTCATATGAAGGGTATTGTTCCCAGGTATTTCCGGAATAAATTAATTCTTCTGTAGTGAGGATATTACGTGGAATTTTATCTATAATTTCCTTCACTTTGTTTTGAAGGAATTCACTGAAATCCCCGGTTATGAGCTGTGAAATGAATACGCGAGGAGCATCCTTAAAGTTTTTATGCTCATAGTGCTTGGCATACAAATGTTTTTGCTCAAAATGATAATCTCCTTTGAACTCATAGCCTGCATTCAGAAACCATTTGGCCAGGACATCGATGTTTACACGCGGGTCATCAAAGGTTCTGAAGGCAATGTGATCGTTTACAATTGGTTTGCCTTCTTTTTCCTTAAAAAGGTCGTGAATCTTTTTTGCATCCGGGTTTTGACGGGTGTAGTCTTCCCAAAGTTTGTCGAAAATTCGTTGTGCTTCTTTCATGAGTTTTTGATTATTTAGAATTATTCTCATTAACAAGCAATCGTTTGCGAAGGTTCAAAATCAATACAGGGACTTAGATAAATTCTAAGCATTATCTGAATGATTTTTTCAGATCCTCAGTGTGAAGGTTTTTTCAAGCGAAGCTCCCTGAGAGGAAATCAATAGCAAACTTCAATTCTTCTCTGCGTCCTCTGCGTTTTCTTGATCTCGGCGCCCTCTGCGTGAATTCTTCTTCTTTTTTCACGCAAAGCTCGCAAGGGGGAATAGCGCAAAGCTCGCTGAGAGGAAATCAATAGCAAATTCAGAACTCTTCTCGGCGCCCTCTGCGTGAATTCTTCTTCTATTTTCACGCAAAGCTCGCAAAGGGAAGAGCGCAAAGATCGCTGAGTGGAAATCAATAGCAAATTCAGAACTCTTCTCGGCGCCCTCTGCGTGAATTTTTCTTCTATTTTCACGCAAAGCCTGCAAAGGGAAGAGTGCAAAGATCGCTGAGAGGAATGCAGTAGGTCGCTGTACAGA
>CAYXJS010000202.1:0-5151 GCA_964465045.1 uncultured Bacteroidales bacterium
GTTGTTTAAGCTTTGGAGAAGCATTGGCAGAGCGCCCGGAAAACAAAATGATGAGGTTTGGAACCGCTTTAAGTCCACACTGGATAAGTTTTTCAGCGTAAAAAAGGCCTTTTTTAAAGAGCTTAAAGATCAGCAAAAGGAAAATTACAACAAAAAGCTTGAAATCATCGAGCAGGCCGAAGCGCTTAAAGACAGCGAAGATTGGAAAGGCACGAAAAACGAGCTGATAAATCTTCAGAAAAAATGGAAAAGCATCGGGCCTGTACCCAGGAAACACTCCAATAAAATCTGGAAACGATTCAGGACAGCTTGCGACCATTTCTTTAATCGCAGGGATAAGTATTTTAAGAATATTCATCAGCATGAAGAAGAAAACCTGAAAAAAAAGCAGGAAGTGCTTGACAAAATCAAAGCATTTGAGCTCAGCGGTGATAAGAGAAAAGACCTGGATGCACTTAAAGAGTTTCAGCGCGAGTGGAGTGAAATTGGATTCGTGCCTATCAAGAAAAAAGACGCCATTCAAAAGGAATACAAAGAAGCGCTTGACAAGCACTTTAATGCGCTGGATGTGAGTACGGCTGAGAAAAATGTGATGAATTACAAGCAAAAGCTCGAAAACATTAAAGAAGACCCAAATGCAAATCAGAGAATAGGGAAAGAACGTAGTTTTCTGATGAATAAAATCAGCAAAATGGAAGAAGATTTGCTGTTGTGGGAGAACAATGTGGGCTTTTTGTCTGATAGCAAGAAATCAAACCAGCTTCGCGATGAGTTTGAGAAAAAAATTGAGAAACACAAACACGAGCTTTCTGTGCTCAAAACAAAATTGCGATATCTTGATAAAACGGAGGACGAGCAATAATGAGTTCAGATTAAAAAGTTCGCAAGTTTTTTTTGTTTGTAAGTTATAGATTTGGATATCAACGACTTAATTAAGGTGTTTTATTCATATCATTTTGATTATTGAAATAATACGTAATCAGATATAAAACTGATACTAATCAAACCACCCTCAATATTAGAAACAAAAACCGGAATAGTAATTATTTCGGTTTTTGTTTTTTAGTTCCAATCAAAAATCAATGCGTGCTGTTTATTTTGTAAATTTGGACTATGGCAGGCAATACATTTGGAAATATTTTCAGAGTAACCACCTTTGGGGAATCGCATGGAAAAGCGTTAGGTGGCGTTATTGACGGTTGCCCTCCCGGTATTGAAATTGCAGAAGCGGCCATTCAGAAAGAGCTGGATCGTCGCCGTCCCGGTCAAAACCGATATACTACCTCGCGCGATGAAAAAGACCGTGTGCAGCTGCTTTCGGGTGTTTTTGAAGGAAAATCCACAGGGACTCCAATCGGGTTTTTAGTGGAAAACCAAGATCAGCAAAGCAAAGACTACAATCACTTGAAAGACAGTTACAGACCTTCGCATGCAGATTATACCTATGAAAAGAAATACGGCATTCGAGACCATCGCGGCGGAGGCAGAGCTTCTGCACGGGAAACCATATCCCGTGTGGTGGGCGGGGCAATAGCCAAAACCATTTTAAAAAGGCAGGGCATTCAAATCAGGGCTTGGGTCTCGGCAATGGGTTCTGTAGAAATTCTAAAAAGGCCTGAAGAAATTGATTTAACTCAGACAGAAAAAAGTTTAATCAGATGCCCTGATCCGGAAACGGAAAAAAAGATGAGAAACCTAATTGAGCAAACAGCCAGACAAGGCGATACTTTGGGCGGTGTAGTAAGTTGTCTGGCAACAGGCATTCCGCCGGGTTTAGGAGAGCCGGTTTTTGATAAACTGCATGCCGAACTCGGAAAAGCTATGCTTAGCATTAACGCGGTTAAGGGATTTGAATATGGAAGCGGATTTGCCGGAACACGATTATACGGCTCCGAACATAACGACCGTTTTACGGAGAAAGACAATATAATTACAACTGAAACCAATCATAGCGGCGGTATTCAGGGTGGAATTTCCAACGGGCAGGATATTTTTATGCGTGTTGCCTTTAAGCCCATTGCCACAGTAATGAAAACGCAGCAAACAATGAATCGCAAGGGCGAAAAAGTTAAACTTGAAGGAAAAGGCCGGCACGATGTTACCGTTTTACCGCGTGCTGTCCCGATCGTAGAAGCTATGACTGCCCTGACACTTGTGGATCATTTCTTGCGCAACCTTCACTATAATCAACAACCTGAAAACTCACAATCATGAAAAAGACAATTATCGGATTTCTAATTTTTATCTTCCTGATATTGGCAGCAGCCGTTGTTTTGCCGGCAATTTACAAAGAAGATATTTCCCGGGCCGTTCAGAAAGAAATCAATAAGAATATCAATGCGCGCGTTGGCTTTAATGATGTTAAGCTGTCTATGCTGCGTTCTTTTCCGCATTTTTCGCTGGGATTAAAAGAGTTTTCCCTGGTTGGAAAAGACATGTTTGAATATGACACACTACTTTATGTGCCTGATTTCAGAACCACTGTAGACTTGTTGAGTGTAATCAGGAAAGGCCCCGTGCAGGTGATTGGAATACAGGTTGACAATCCGCGCATCAAAATTGTTGTGCTTGAAGATGGTACGCCCAATTATGACATTATGTACCCTGAAGAAGATGTTCCTGAAGAAAAACCTTCTGCCGCAGATTCCGGAGAAGTCCTTCTGCAAATGCAGAAAGTGGTTATCAACAATGCCACATTTATATATGATGATGAATCCTTGCCTGTTTATGCAGAAATTCATCAGCTTAATCATAAGCTTAGAGGAGACTTAACCCAAACTTCCACTTTGCTCAACACATTTACTCAGTCGCCAGACGTATCCCTAACGTATGATGGTGTGAAATACCTAAGTCATGTGAAAACGGAAATTAATGCCAATTTAAATGTGGACTTTGATCAAATGCGTTTTGATTTTGCTAATAACCTGATTTACATCAATGAAATCCCGCTTGAAGCGGAAGGGTTTTTTGCTATGCCCGGAGAAGCTTATAATATGGATATTTCCTTTACTTCGCGAAATAAGTCGTTTAAGCCTTTGCTTTCAATGATACCGGCGATTTATAAGAATAATTTTGAATTGCTGGAGGCAGATGGAGAAATCGATTTCAGCGGCCGTGTGAATGGCGTTTATGATGAAGAAAATTTACCTGGATATCATATTAAACTGAATGTGGATAACGGGATGTTTAAGTACCCGAATATGCCAGCGCAAATGGAGGATATTGAAGTAAGCGCTACCCTGGACAATGCGACCGGCGAAACCGATGATTTGGTGCTGGAAGTGTCTGATTTTGGATTCCTGATGTCAGGAAGCACGTTTCGCGCAAATCTCAGGCTTGAAAACCCGGTTTCTGACCCTTATATCAAATCCAGAATGACCGGAGAGCTTGATTTGGCAAAGGTTATGGAGCTTTATCCGGTGGAGCAGGATATGACTATTGGCGGACTCATCAGTTTGGATGCGAATCTTGAAGGAAATGCCTCCGCAATAGAAAATGAGCAATACAATAAGTTTAAAGCGCTGGGATATATTCTGCTGGAAGATGTAATATACGCTGATGAAGAATATGATTTGAAGTTAAGTCGTGGTCAGTTTAATCTGAGCCCTGAGTATGTAGATATGGCAGCGTTCAACATGAAGATTGGAGACTCTGATTTGCAGGCCGATGGACGGTTATCCGGGTTTTTAGCCTATCTTTTCGAAGATGGAATTATAGAAGGTAAATTAAATCTTCGGTCGCAAAACCTGAATTTAAACCAATTGCTGATCGAAGATGATACGGAGGTTGCAGAGGTTGATCCTGAAGAAGCGTCTACACTTTCGGCTCCGGTTATTCCGGAAAGGGTGGCTTTTGATCTGGCGGCACGGTTAGGACATGTGGAGTATGACAATATGATTATGGATGATGTGGAGGGGAATATCACTATAGAAGATCAAACGTTGCATCTGGATAAAATGTCGATGAGTAGCCTGGACGGAACAGCTTCTATGAGTGGCTTTTACAAAAATGATGGCAAGGAAGCGCCACGTATGGAAATGGAGTTTGGGTTAGATGAAGTTTCCGTAAATAAAACAGCGGTAGCGTTTACGGCGATGTCAAAATATGCCCCGATTGCCCGTAAAGCTAATGGGACAATTTCTACCGCTTTCCAAATCAAGACCGACTTACAGGATAATCTAATGCCGGTATATGAAACAATGTTTGGGAATGGCAACTTTAGGGGTAAATCGCTTTCATTAGGGGATGTAAATGCCCTTAACAAGCTGGCCGAACAGCTCAAGGTGAATGAATTGAAAAATGCCGCCCTCGAAAACATAAAAGCCTCATTTACTATACAGCAGGGAAGCTTTTTTGTGGAACCGTTTGACATGAAATACAACGGTATGCAAGCCTCTCTGGGTGGGCGTACGGGTTTGGATCAAATGATTGACTATAATTTGCGGCTTGAAATTCCCCGCCGGAAATTAGGCAGTCAGGCTAATGAAATGCTTGATAATCTCTCGGATAAAGTCGGTGACCTGGGTGTGGATTATACATTTGGAGATGTAATCCCGTTTAACATTAAAATCTCCGGAATGATTTCAGACCCCTCAGTGAAGCCCGATATAGAAGTTGGTAAAGAAGATTTCAAAGACCAGGTAAAACAGGAAATTGACGAAAAAATTGAAAAGGGTAAGGAAAAAGCGCGTGAAAAGTTAGAGGAACAAATCGCAGATGCTGAGGAAAAGGCACAAAAATTATTAAGAGAAGCACAAAACAGAGCTGAAAAAATCCGTAAGGAAGGAGAAACAGCAGCAGAAAAGCTTCGGCAGGAAACCGATAAAAAGGCCGATCAGATTTTAAGCGAAGCCGAAGGTAAAGGCTTTGTGGCTAAATTAGCTGCGGAAAAAGCCACAGAAAAGGCCAAAGAAAAAGGGTATGAAAAGGCAGATAAGCTGGAACAGGAAGCTGATCGGCAAGCAGATAATCTAATAGAGCAAGCCCGTAAAAAGGGGGAGAAGATCATAGAGAAGGCCCGCCAGGATGCCGAAAACCAAATACCATAAAAAAGAGGCCTGAAATTCAGGCCTCTTAACATTTTAGGATTTGATGAGCTTATGAAATCTTGATTTCACGGCCCGGCTTAGATTTAGCTTTTTCACTCTTGGG
>CAYXJS010000203.1:0-5048 GCA_964465045.1 uncultured Bacteroidales bacterium
GTTTTGTAGTCGAGGGCTTCGCCGGTATAGGCAATAAATACTGTAGGAATGCACAGCGTTCGGTCTAAAATAAAGGCAGGTGAGGAAGGGTCCCATGCGGTATAACCCCGTGCCTCAAAAGTATTTCGCAGTCCGCCACTCGGAAAGCTTGAAGCATCGGGTTCTTGCTGAACAAGTTCATTTCCGCTGAACCGCTCAATGGCTGAACCATCTTCCAGTGTGGTAATAAAGGCATCATGCTTTTCAGCCGTAGAGCCGGTTAGTGGATGAAACCAGTGCGTATAGTGCGTAGCTCCCTTAGAAGTTGCCCAGGCTTTCATGGAAGAAGCAACCTGATGCGAAGTCTCGCGATCTATCTGCGTACCTTTATACATGGCATCCATGACTTTTTCAAAAGAATGCCATGAGAGGTATTCACGCATAACACGCTTGTTAAAGGTTAACTCCCCAAAATAGGCTGACGCCATGGGTGGGGCTTCAAAATGATTTACACTGCGTGTGAGGCTCATGCCGAGCGCTTTTGAACGTAAATTTTCCATAATAGAACAAGGTTTGGTTTTAAAAATATATGTGACTTTGGTTTTCTAAATAAAATTAAACATTGAAATTAGGTTATCGTTCATATGTACATGTATAATTTCATGTTAAGTTTTTCTTAAAAAAAACATTCCTGCAAAAGTCAAAAGTCCATTTACTACCAGCAGCTCAAACCCGAACTTATATCCGTAAAGCCAGTATTCAGAGTTTGCACTGATTAAATAAGAAATTACAGGCGACAACACTACAACTATCGGCAACAGGTGGTCTTTTACTTTATAGGAAGTTAATAGTCCGAAGAAAAACATGCCCAGCAAAGGGCCATATGTATATCCGGCAATGGTAAACAGTCGGGAAATCACGGATTCGTCATTAATCGCCCTGAACACTATGATGATAACAACAATGAGTGTAGCCACCAGAAAATGAACAAGATAGCGGCGATGCGTTTTTTGCTTCTCAGAGAGGTCGTTTCGTTTGCGAATATTAAGAAAGTCTACCATTACAGAAGTCGTCAGCGATGTGAGTGCACTATCAGCGCTGGAATAGGCAGCGGATATCAATCCAATCATGAAGACCACTCCTGCCAAGGGCCTCAGATGCTTAAGGGCGATGAGCGGAAACAAATCATCAGTGCGCTCCGGAATATTAATACCCTGGCTATTCGCGAATAAAAACAAAGAAGCGCCAAGAGTAAGAATCAGAATGTTTACCGGAACCAGCGAAAAACTCATCCAATACACATTCTTTTTGGCTTCCCTCAGTGTACGGCAGCTCAGGTTTTTCTGCATCATATCCTGGTCCAGGCCAGTCATTACAATAGCGATAAAGGCCCCGCTGACAAATTGCTTAAGAAAAAATGTCTTTTCTGTGATATCCAGATTCACAACACGCGAATAATCGCTTTGAAATATGTTGTTAATAAATCCGGACATGGAAACATCAAGATTCTCTTTAATCAATAAAATGGATAACACCACGGTACCCAGCATAAAAGTAGTTTGCAGGGTATCTGTCCATACAATGGTTTTAATACCGCCTTTATAGGTATAAAGTATCATCAAGAGCATAAAGAAGATGACGCTCCCGTAGAAAGGAATATTCCATGCATCAAAAATAAAAACCTGCAAGACATTCACTACCAAAAACATTCTGAAGGATGCCCCGATAAACCTGGAGAGTAGAAAATAGAATGCCCCCGATTTGTAAGCCCAGAAACCGAAACGGCTTTCCAGATAAGTATAAATCGAAGTGAGGTTCATTTTATAGTAGACCGGAAGCAATACATTGGCAATCACGAAATAACCCAGCAGGTACCCCATCACAATCATCATGTAAGAAAACTGTGTACTTCCAACATCTCCGGGAATAGAAATAAACGTAACCCCTGAAAGCGACGCGCCAATCATACCATAAGCCACTACATACCAAGGCGATTGCCGGTTTCCTAAATAGAATGACTCATTATCGGCTTTCCGGCTTGTGATAAATGAAATGCTTAAAAGCAAAACAGTGTATATCAGAAAGCTAAGAAAAATAGTTGTTGGTGTCAAAATCTGTAACTTTCGTTTTTGTTTTCCAAAAGAAGCGCGAAAGATAGTAAATCTTTCATGACTAAATCAGGTTGAGATGCGTCCTTTTTCACTTCAAACGTTTGTGTTGGAGAAATAAGTACCGTTTTCATGCCTAAGTTCTTACCAAAGGCAACATCGCTTTGCGTATCGCCCACCATAACTGCATTTTTAAAAATTAGTCCAGGGAAATCCTTCTGCGCCTGCAATGACATATAAGGCGATGGCTTGCGACAATTGTTGGGCTTTGTAGCTAAATCTGGACAATAATATATTTTATCAATTTTTCCGCCATTATCGCGGATGGCTTTCAGCATGTTTTCATGAATCAGTTCAAGCTGATCTTCAGTCATTAATCCTTTGCCTATTCCCTGCTGATTGGTAACAACAATAATCCGGTCAAAGTGATTTTTTAGCAATTTTAACGCCCTCAAAACACCAGGAAGAAAATGAAAAGATTCCCATAATTTCACATAATCATTATCCAGCCTTTTGTTAATCACCCCGTCACGGTCTAAAAATAAAAATGACGGTCTGTGTACATCTATATTGCGTGAATTTTCCATTTCCTTTTTAATGAGTATCCCGTTCTTATAATATAACCTGCCTGAAACAAAGGGCCACCCTTGAAAACAAAAAATCAAGCGTTGGGAAAAAGTCTGCTTTCAACTTGTTGACAAATAATATGGCCTAATAAAATGTGTACCTCCTGTATCCTGGGCGTGTCTTTGGAAGGAACATCCAAAAGCAAATCTGAGAAAGACTTCAATGCGCCGCCACCTTCTCCGGTTAAAGAAAGTACTTTCATCCCCACTTTGCGGGCTTCTTCTGCTGCCCTGACAATATTAGGCGAATTTCCGGAAGTAGACAAAGCCACCAGCACATCCCCCTTTCGTCCCTTTGCTTTCACCATACGACTAAAAACCGTTTCAAAACCGTAGTCGTTGGCTACAGCAGTCATATAACTGCTATTTACATGGAGCGCTTCGGCAAAAAGTGGTTCACGGTCTTTATAAAACCTCCCGGAAAGCTCTGCTGCCAGGTGCTGCGCATCTGCTGCACTACCTCCATTTCCGCAAAACAATATTTTTCCTCCATTTTGTAATGAAGTCGCTATCGTAACTATACTTTCTTCAAGTGCACCTAATAGCGCCTCATTATGCAAAATATCTTCCTTTAAACGAACAGAGGCTTGTATGGTTTTTTTAATATTCATTTCACTTATTTTCTGTTTTTCTGCAAAACGTGATCATCCAGTTTATTGAGCTTATCTAAAAGTTTTTCCCATGAAAACTTTTGCTTTTCCGTTTTGATGTTTTCAATAAATTCCTGCTCCCTGTCTTCTTCAAAAAACCTGATAATACCCTTAGCTATCTCTTTTGGTTCCGGTTTTACCACATACCCCACGCTTTCATGCGGAACCAGCTCTGCTAACCCTCCTACATCGGTTACAATCATTGGTTTTTCAAAATGATACCCTATTTGTGTTACCCCGCTTTGGGTAGCCGATTTATAGGGCTGAACCACCAAATCAGCAGCGCTAAACATCGCAGGAACCTGTTCATTAGGAATAAAATCCGTAAACAAATGAACCCGGTCCTGAACTTTATTTTTTTCTATTAAATCATAATAAAACTGCGGCTTTGCATAAAACTCACCCGCAACAATCAGGTGTAGTTTTGAATTTTCTGAAGCGGCATGGCTCAATGCCTCAATCAACAAATCAAGTCCTTTATAATTCCTTATAAATCCAAAAAACAGCAAATACCGGTTATTTGCATCCAGGTTTAATTTTTCCAAGGCGCTTTCGCGCGAAATGCCATTGCCATAATGATCATACAAAGGATGCGGATTAAATTCCAGCGGCTTATCAGGAGTAAAACTCCGGATATCATCGCTTACTTTTCGCGACATGGACAAAAACCCATCCACAGCATGAATAAAATATCGCGAGAAAAGTTTATCGCCGGGTCTTTTTTCATGCGGCAACATGTTATGTACTACAGACAAAATCCGGGTATGCTTGTTTTTGCGTATTATGCGGGCTACTGTGCCAAACGCCGGTGCCATAAACGGCAGCCAATAATTGATTAGGACAACATCGGGCTGCATTTTTTTAATAAATAAACCGGTTTGCACCCACGAAAGCGGATTGACCGAACTCAGCTTTCGGTAAATTGTAAGGCCTTCCGGGGGCTGAGAAGAGGTATATTGAGTCTTTCCGGGAAAGAGTACAGCAGGATATTGTGTTGTGAAATTTACAATAATGACATCATCCCCGTTTTGCTGGAAAGTGCGGGCAAGCCGTTCATTATAATCAGCCATCCCTCCGCGAAAAGGATGCGCTGTCCCAACTATGCAGACCTTTCTGGCCATAAACTAAACTTTCTCTGTTTCTTTCTCTTTGAACCCGGCTTTTTGTTCTACGCTGTATTGGTTTCGGTTTGGATTATTCCGGGATAACAACTCAGCCAGAAAACCTGTCATAAAAAGCTGACTCCCAATAATCATAGAGAGCACTCCCAGGAAAAACAGCGGTCTTGAAGTCATGTTATATTCATTCATCATCACCTTAGCATAAGCCAGGTAACCTGCAATACTAAAGCCGATGATAAAAAGGATAGTCCCTAAGCTACCAAAAAGATGCATCGGCCGTTTCCCAAACCTCGACACGAACATAATGGAAAGCAAATCCAGAAAACCTTTCATAAACCGCTCTACTCCGAATTTGGTTTCCCCATACTTACGGGGCATGTGTTTTACTACTTTTTCACCAATACGGTTAAAGCCGTTCCATTTGGCAATTACCGGAATATATCGATGCATCTCGCCGTATACTTCAATATTCTTTACTACTTCCCGGTCATATGCCTTAAGTCCGCAATTAAAATCATGCAGTTTTATTCCTGAAAGTTTTTGCGTAAAAAGGTTAAAAAACTT
>CAYXJS010000204.1:0-5047 GCA_964465045.1 uncultured Bacteroidales bacterium
GTACTTTTGGGACAAGCCAAAAGTACATCACAGGAAAAGAAGGCCTAATCAGTTTCCGCCTGATGAAAACTGAGAACAGCTAAAAAGCACACCTCGACGGCGGTAGAGATGGGTTGTGACACCCAGAACACCGGGCGTTGCCCGGTGCTGTGCTCTTAGAGGCCTTCAGCCTGCAGGATGAATAAACTCCTTCTCCCTGGGGAGAGGGCTGGGGTGAGGGGATTACAGAGAAAAGAAAAACAGTTGCTTCTTATTGCAGGCTATACAATGCCTGAGCATTCTAAATACAGAACCCCGGCCTGAAGGCGCGGGGCTAAGGATATCCATTTAACAGCCTGCCATTCACAAATTAACCAATTAACGATTCACTTATTTGGACTTTGTAGTCATTCATCGTAGTTTGGTGCTTCGCGAATATTCGTCAATAATCGGTGAAATTCGCGATTTTGGAATTTGGATATTGTAATTTGGGATTTTCTCACAAATCACCAATTAACAATTCACCAATCCACTACTCACGTTTAGTATGTCTTTGTCATATTTTCATCCACTGCGATGATGAAATTGGCGATACCTTCATGCTTTTCGTGCAGGTCTTTTAACTCGGCCTGTTCTTTCGTCGTGATGGTTTTTATGTTTAAGTCGGGTTTTATGCGGTTGAGATACCAGATTATGCCCTCAAAATTGTCGGAGTGGTAAGCGCCGTTGTAATGGATGAATTGTTTTCCGGGCTGAATGTTTTCAGCAATGAAATGGGCCATAGTAGCGTCTTTCACAGCTTGTGCTTTTACGATATTCATGTTTCCTCCATGGCCTCCCATGCCGCCCATCATCTCTTTCATTTTCTTGTATCCCGTAAGGGTGGAATCAAACTCAACAGGAAGCGGTGCAATCCATTTTTTTGCCTCTTTTGAGAGGGAGTCTAAGGCGTTAAGCCCTTTTCTGTTTACCAGAGCGGCATACCTGCGTGGAATATTCGTAGCGATAAATGGCAAATTGCTGTCGGCAGCTATATTCATTAAGGGTTTATAGTCGGTTTTGTAGTTTGACCACAGGCGGGCTTCATTTTCAAAATCCTTTTGCCGGATCGTTCCATCCAGGTATTCATCTATAATCACCTGATTATCGGCTTCAAACATTTCCGCACCCAAAACCAGGTTACCGTTTTGTTCCTCATAAAGATCAAGTGTTACCTCCAATTGCAGCCAATGGGCGACAGGGTTGTTGTGCAACTCGCCGAAAAACACCACATCTGCATCGGCAATTTCCCTTAGCATTTTCTTGTACTTTACAGTACGGCCTTTTTCATTAAAAATCTGATAAGCCGGCTTATCGCTTTTAAAACCAGTGATTATGAAAAACAATAAGAGGATGGGTATGAAATGATGTTTTCTCATGTGATTATCTTTTAGCTGTTTAAATGTGTGGAATAAAAAGAGAAAGGCAGCAAATACTCAGCTTTATCGTAAGTAAGCAACTTTCCTTTTTCAGAGGCCAGGATGATTTTAAACGGCTTTTTTTGCAGGTGTTCATATTCTGAGAATACTTGCCTGCAAATGCCGCAGGGCGTCACCGGGTTTTCCTTAATATACTCACTACCTTTAGCGGTAATACAAACAGTTTTGATGACTACATCAGGATAGTTTGCCCTCGCCGCGAATATGGCAGTTCGTTCTGCACAAATTCCAGCCGGGAACGAAGAGTTTTCCTGATTGCTGCCGGTAAAAATTTCTCCGTTTTCCAGCAGCACTGAAGCGCCGACGCTGAACCCTGAATAGGGAGAATAGGCCTTGTTTCTGGCTTTTTCTGCCAACTCCAGCAAATCCAATTCTTCAGCGGTTAAATCTTCTCTTGAATCCAGTTCTGTATAAGATATTTCTAAGGCTTTATTTTTTTTCATACGATTGCTTTTACGTTACGAATTTACGTAAAAATTACCAGAGCGCAGGAGCCTGCTTTCTTTGCAGCATAATCTAATATCTTATTTGCGATAAGCTTTGCAGATATTTTTAGCGGTGTGTCTTTATTCTTTCTGACTGTCAGCCTTATATTCACCACTTAGAATACCTTGATATAAATCCTGATTCGAAAGCACTTCCATCGCTTTTTCCAGTTGTTTGTCCGATTTCAGCGATCCTTCCACGGCGCCTTCCTGATAGTAGTATCGCGTAACAATTTCGTTTCGCAGCAGTTCTTTGATATCGCTGCTAAACGTCTGCAAGTCATTTTTTTTATGAGCGTTGAGGTCTTCTTCCAGCTCTTGCAATTCATCTTCAATAAACTGGAGATAATCTTCATTCTTTGCCTTTTCTTTCAGGTTTTCAAGCGCTTTTTCCGTTTCAGTGGTATATTCAAATTCTTTCCCATTCAGAAACCCGATGAACTCATCGTAAATTTCTTCGTCAATTTCAAACTCGCCGGCAGGTGCAATTGTGTCGTGTTGTTGCTTAAACTGAGTGGCAAAATCAAAAATATGATTATTGGCGTATAATGTCATGGCTATACGGCTGCTTTCTTTCGGTTTTATTTCGATATCGGGCCTTATGCCTTTGCTGTCATATACTTTACGCCCGTTTTTGGTTTCGAAGGTTTTTACCAGCGAATCGGGAACGTTGTTTCCATTTTCTCTGTCTTTGCCTGAATAATCAATTTCCTGAATGCATCTGCCGCTGGGAATGTAGTATTTTGCTACGGTTACTTTGGCTTTTGTGTTATAACTCAGCGGAAGAATATTTTGCACTAAGCCTTTTCCAAAAGTCCGTTCGCCAATCAGCACACCCCGGTCTAAATCCTGCAGCGCTCCAGATACGATCTCAGAGGCTGAGGCGCTGCGATCATTGATTAGCACTGCAACCGGAATGTCGCTGTCAATAGCTTTCCGGCGCGTTTTGTACGTTTTGTTTTTATCGGGGAGTTTTCCTTTAGTCTCTACAACTAACTCACCTTTATCTAAAAAGACATCCAGAATATTCACGGCTTCATGGAGCAGTCCTCCACCGTTATTACGCAAATCAAGGATAATGGCTTCCATGCCGTGATTTTCTTTCAGGTCTTCAAATGCATCGGCCACCGCTTTGCCACTGTTATCCGTAAAGCTTCTCAAATTGATATAACCAATTTTATTTTCCAGCATTCCGTAATAGGGGATGTCATCAATTTTAATTTCTTCACGGGTAACGGTTTTCGTTACCTTTTTATTTGTTAAGGGCCGCTCAATTACAATTTCAAACGAACTGCCCGGTTCTCCTTTCATTAGCTCGCTTACCTGCGAGGCATCCATGCCTTTCACTTCTTTCCCATCTATGGAAATGATACGGTCTCCCGCCATCAGCCCGGCTTTATCTGCAGGAAAGCCTTTGTAGGGTTCACTGATGATGATGTGTTTTTCTCGCTTTTGGATCAAAGCCCCGATGCCGCCATACTGCCCGGTTGTCATAAACTTATAGTCTTCAATTTCTGATTCTGAAATATATACTGTATAGGGGTCCAGCGCTTCGAGCATAGCATCAATCGCGACTTCATTAAGTTCTCCTGGACTGATTTCATCAACATAATTCATTCTGAGCTCTTTAAAAAGCGTGGAGTAGATGTCAATATTTTTGGAGATTTCAAACTCTTTGCTCTGGCTGTAAGTCTGGAGACTCCAAAGCATTGCAAGCAAGAATGTAGCGAATAATTTTATCGTGTTTTTCATAACAAATTTGTTTTTTTATGGTACTGGGTCGTAACCGCTGCCACCCCAGGGATGACAAGAAGCAAACCTTTTAATAGTTAGTTTGCTTCCTTTAAAAGGCCCGTGTTTTTTTATGGCTTCAGCTCCATAGTTGGAGCACGTGGGCGTATACCTGCATGAACCCGGCGTGTAAGGCGAAATTCCGTACTGATAAAACCGGATGAATCCAATAAAAAGCTTACTTAAGATTATTTTTATCACTTTCATAAAGTCTGTGACAATCTTTGTAAAAGTATGATTATTTTTTCCTCAACCTCTTTATATGAGGGTATTTTTTTCCCTATAAAAACGAAAGCAATCAGCAATTGTTCTTTGTTTTCTTCGAGTTGAGCATAAAGCGGCAACTTGTTTTTCCGGTAAGTTTCTCGTATAAGCCGCTTTATACGTATCCGGTCAGTAGCTTTTCTGAAGTTTTTTTTTGAAACGCTCACAAGTAACTGAGCCGGATAATCTGTTGGGAAGGCGTCTTTTCTCCACCACATCATAAACGGATATTCAAATATTTTTTCACCACTGGCAAAAACAAGGTCAATTGCTTTACGGCTTTTGAGCCGTTCTGATTTATTTAGCGATTGACGTTTGTTCCTGATATCATAACTCATGATTTTACCTTTGGCTTGTGGAGGAATATAGGTTGATATGGCAGGCCTCCGGCTATTTCTTTTTCTTGTTTTTTTCAAGAAACTGGTCGATGGCCATGGTCATTGAAGGTGCAGTTTTAGTAGGCGCCTCAATATCAAGTCTTAATTTTTTTCCTTTGATGGCTTTTTTTGTAGCCGGGCCAAATGCGCCTATCAACTTTTTCCCTTGCTCAAAGTCAGGGAAATTTTCAAACAAGGATTCAATACCCCCCGGGCTAAAAAAGATGAACATATCATACTTGTCAATATCTAATTTCGAAAGGTCGCTGGATAAAGTTCTATACATTACTGCGGTGGTGTATTTAACTTTTTCTTTGTCCAGCATTGCCATGATAGGCTTCTTGGAAGTATTGGAAGTGGGGATAATAAATTTCTCGCTGCTATGCTTTTTGATAATATCCACCAGTTCCGGGATGCTTTGGTTTCCGTAAAAGATTTTTCTTTTCCGGTACTGCACATATTTCTGAAGATAATAAGCAGTTGATTCTGAAGTACAGAAATATTTCATCGTATCGGGAACTTCTACGCGCATTTCTTCGCACAGCCTGAAGAAATGGTCTACCGCATTGCGGCTGGTCAAAATTACGGCTGTGTGGTCTTGTATCCGTATCTTGGACTGACGAAACTCTTTAGAGCTAACCCCTTCAATCTTAATAAACTTTTGAAAATCAAG
>CAYXJS010000205.1:0-4997 GCA_964465045.1 uncultured Bacteroidales bacterium
AATAAATCATTATGAGTTTGGAAATAGAAGGAACATTAGTAAAAGTATTGCCTGAGAAATCAGGCGAAAGCCACAACGGCAAATGGTTGAAACAAGATTTTATAATTGAGACCGAAGATAAGTTTCCCCACCAGGTATGTATTTCTTTATGGAATGACAAAGCGAAAATGCTTGAAAATTTTAAAGAAGGAGAAAAGCTGAAAGCATCCATTAACATTGAGAGCCGCGAATTCAGAGAAAAGTGGTATACGGATGTGAAAGCATGGCGGCTTGAGAAACCCGGCGGCAATGATAGCTTCCCTGAAGATTTGCCGGGAGATAATCTATCCGTCCCCGACGCTGATGATGTGCCGCCTCCAAGAGAAGACGATCTGCCTTTTTAATAAGAATAAGTAGGAAATTTCTGAAAATGCCACCCGAAGAAGCGGTTTCAGTAAATTATTTCAATTCTTAATTATTGCTGAACCACTTCCTCACCGGTTTGCAATCGTATCAATTTGGCATACTCGCTGCCGGAATGGTTTAAAAGCTGGTTGTGAGTGCCTTGTTCAACTACTTTGCCTTGTTGCAAGACTACAATTTTGTCTGCATTCCGGATGGTGGATAGCCGGTGCGCAATCACAAGCGAGGTTCTACCTATCATCAGATCGTGTAATGCTTTCTGAACCAATTCTTCCGATTCGGAATCAAGTGAGCTTGTAGCTTCATCGAGCAGTAAAACAGCCGGATTCTTTAAAATAGCCCTTGCTATCGCTATGCGTTGACGCTGCCCGCCGCTGAGCTGAACGCCCCGATCACCAACCAAAGTATCAAATTTTTCAGGAAAACGATTGATAAATTCCATTGCATAGGATTTTTCTGCAGCAATGTAGATTTCCTGCTGGCTGGCATCAGGATTACCATAAGCAATATTTTCTCTGATGGTTCCGCCAAATAAAAATACATCCTGGGGCACCACGGCAAACTGACTACGGTAATAGCGTAAATCAAATTCTTGAATATTTTTTCTATCAACCCGTATTTCTCCCGAAGCCGGATCATAAAAACGTAACAGCAGTTTGGTAACTGTAGACTTCCCCGAACCCGAAGGCCCTACAAGCGCTAACTGCTCCCCTTGCCGGATGTTAATATTGATATCTTCAAGCACCTTTAAATCAGGACGTGAGGGATAATAAAAATGCAATTTACGGATAGATATGTTTCCGTTGATTCTTTGCTTTTCAGGAACATCCTTACTTCTCAGCGGTTCAGGATCTTCATCCAAAATTTCCAGCAAGTTTTCTGTGGCCCCAATGGCCTTCTGTAATTTAGCAAAGAGCTCTGCCATGCCGCCAATGCTTGCCGCAATAAATACGGAGTATAAAATAAACTTGAATAGGTCGCCGGAACTGATTAACTCTCCTTGCTGAACGAGCGTTACACCATACCAGATGACAGCTACTATGGAACCAAACATCGTAAAAATTACAAAAGAAGTAAAGCCTCCCCGCCAACGGGCATTTTTCAAAGCCACATCAATCACTTCATTGGTTTTATTACGATATCGAACAGACTCAAAAGGTTCATTGGAAAACGATTTCACCGTATCTATTCCACTAAGCGTTTCTTCTACAATCACATTCGATTCGGCAATTTTTTCTTGTGTCTTTTTGGACAACTTTCTGATAAACCGTCCAAAAAAGACTGCAACTACGGAAATCAAAGGAATTATCAATAACATGAAACCGGTGAGGTGAGGTGAAATGAACGTTAATAAGGCAATTCCGCCGATAATAGTAATTACCTGACGTAGAAACTGGGCCAATGTAGTAGTAAATGTTTCCTGCAACAAGGCTATATCAGCCGAAATTCGGCTATTTAGCTCCCCTATCCTGCGGGTCATAAAAAACTTCATAGGTAGCCTGATAAGATGATGATATGTGGTTTGCCGCAACCTTGCCAGGGTGTTTTGCGTAACTATGGCAAATGTATAAATGCGCAAGTAGGAGAAAACGGCTGTAAGAAAGAAAATTCCAAAAAGAATATAAGCGAGCTCATTAATTCTTTGCATTCCCCCATCGCCTGACGCATCCAGCATATCGCCCAAAAACATCGGGAAAGCCAGGTTGGTTAAACTTGAAAGTACCAAAAAAACCAAACCCAGAATAAATGTCCATTTTTGTGGCAATACAAAAGTGTATAGCCTGAGCAGCTTTTTCAGGTTTACGTAATTGAGTTTTCGTTTCGGAGCTTCGCTTTCAGCGCTTTGACTGGCCTTCATTTCCGTTATTTTGGTTAAATGAACAGTCCTTTTAACCTAATGTTCATCGTTCACTGCCAGGTCTGAAAACCTAGCATGTTTGGGAATGAGCAATTTTTTATCAGCCTATTCTATCAAAAAACTCAATATTATGCTTGTTGATTTATGCAAACCTTTTCGTATGTTTATTGTTTTTGATTCAGACAAAATTTTAAGTATGGAAACTCAAACAACTCAATTAACATCTAAATACAAAAATAAAGCAGAGGTATTAAAAGATTACCGCATTGCCAATGAAAGCCGACAGGCCAGCGTATTAGGCCGTAAAGAAGTGCTTACCGGAAAAGCCAAATTCGGGATTTTTGGTGACGGAAAAGAAATTCCTCAACTTGCTATGGCTAAATCTTTTAAGAATGGTGACTGGCGATCAGGATACTACAGGGACCAAACCTTTATGATGGCCGCAGGGCTTATGACGCTGGAAGAATTCTTTGCACAACTTTACGGCGATACAGATATTGAGGCTAATCCCGGAAATGGGGGCCGCCTGATGAACAATCATTTTGCCGTGCCTACCCTTAACGACGCGGGCGATTGGAAAGATCTTACCGCGCAAAAAAATGTTTCTGCTGACATATCTCCTACCGCCGGGCAGATGCCGCGACTTTTAGGGCTTGCCCAGGCATCACGTGTTTTCAGAAACGTGAAAGAAATCAGTCATCTAAAACATTTTTCGAACCAGGGCAATGAAATCGCTTTCGGTACTATTGGTGACTCCAGCACCTCTGAAGGTCACTTCTGGGAAACCATGAATGCCGCCGGAGTAATGCAGGTGCCTGTATTAATGTCTGTTTGGGATGATGGCTATGGCATCAGCGTTGAGAAGAAATATCAAACCACAAAGGAAAACATTTCTGAAATCATGCGTGGCTTTGAAACAAATGACGCCGGAAAAGGCATTTCCATCTATACTCATCCGGGATGGGATTATGAAGGCTTGTGCGAGCTATACGAGAAAGCCGCCAAATACACCCGTAAAACACATATGCCGGCGTTGATACATATTTATGAGCTTACCCAGCCCCAGGGCCACTCAACTTCAGGATCGCATGAACGCTATAAATCAAAAGAAAGACTGGCTTGGGAACAGGAGCATGACGGCATCCTGAAAATGAGACAATGGATTGAAGACAATGACATTGCTACAGGTGAAGAGCTGGATGAAATTGAGCAGCAAGCCAAAAAGCGGGTTAAAGACGCAAGGAAAAAAGCATGGAATAATTACATGCTGCCCCTGAAGCAAAAGCGTGATGAGTTTTTAAAGATGGCTGATATCACAACCTGCCGTTGTGCTAAAACATCCAAAATAGACGCTATCAAAAAGGATTTGGCAAAAATCGATACTCCCATCCGTAAAGATATTATGTCAGCCGGAAAAAAAATCCTCAGGCTTATTTGCGACAATTGTACGAATCCATCAAACTCACTAAAGACGAATGTATCGCGATGGCTCCAAAAGGAAGAAGCAGAAGGATACGAGCGCTACAGTTCACACTTGCTAAGTGAAACCCCAAAGGCAGCCTTAAACATTGATCCGGTAGAACCGGATTTTGGGGATAATCCGGAGTATGTACCCGGAAGAGAAATATTGCGTGATAATTTTGATGCCATTTTCAGCAAGTATCCTGAAGCGTTGATTTTTGGAGAGGATGTTGGGAAAATTGGAGGAGTCAACCAAACCCTTGAAGGCCTTCAGGAAAAATATGGTGCTGAGCGCATAGGCGATACCGGCATCCGTGAAACCACGATTATTGGGCAGGGTATTGGATTAGCTATGCGTGGTTTACGACCCATAGCGGAGGTTCAGTATTTTGATTATCTTTTGTACGCGCTGCAAACGATATCTGACGATTTAGCCACACTCCGCTACAGAACCGTAGGAGGACAAAAAGCACCTTTAATCATTAGCACGCGGGGACACAGACTGGAAGGAATATGGCACTCCGGTTCACCGTTGAGTATGGTCATCAATTCTATCCGTGGTGTGCATGTTTTGGTTCCCCGGAATTTAACGCAGGCGGCTGGTTTTTACAATACAATGCTGCAAAGCGATGATCCGGCACTGATTATTGAACCGTTGAACGGGTATCGCTTACGCGAGAAACGCCCTGTGAATATCGGAGAATTCACGATTCCGTTAGGCGAACCGGAAATTATGCAGGAAGGAGAAGATGTAACGCTGGTAACTTATGGTTCTTGTGTAAGAATAGCGCAGGATGCGGCCAGCCAACTCAGGGAATTCGGCATTTCTGTGGAGCTTATCGATGTGCAGTCGCTTTTACCCTTTGATACACATCACCGCATTAAAGAATCACTGAAAAAAACCAACAAAATTGTTTTCTTTGATGAAGATGTGCCGGGAGGAGCAACCGCCTTTATGCTAAACAAAGTGATGGAGGAGCAAGACGGATATTTTTATCTCGACTCCAAGCCCGTGACGGTAACAGCGAAAGACCACAGAGCCGCTTACAGCACCGACGGTGACTACTTTTCCAACCCGAATGCGGAAAATGTTTTTGATGCTGTTTACAATATCATGCACGAATACAATCCGTTTCGTTATCCGAAAATCTTTTAATGCGGGTAAAAAACAGTAAAAATAATAAGGAATAGAATCCAATACTAAATTTTGATTCTGTTTTAATTATTAAATGTAAAAGCTAAATGATTTGTAACACACGTATTGTAATTTTTTAGC
>CAYXJS010000206.1:0-3600 GCA_964465045.1 uncultured Bacteroidales bacterium
GAAGAGTTTGCCGTAGATGCCTATTTCAACAGCAATGGCGAACCGGTTATGCTGGGTATGATGAAACACATTTTTGCTTCTGACCAGGACGTGAGCGATCGCGTCTATTTCACTTCCGGCAAGCTGATTCAGAAGTATTATAAGCCATTTATGGATTTTATCCGGCATATCGGGAAACGAATTGAGCTGACAAATTTCCCGCTTCACATTGAGCTAAGAGTTGACCCGGCCGGAAATATCCTGCCCATCGAAGTCAACCCGCTCCGCTTCGGCGGCTGGTGCACATCGGCAGACCTGATGCACAAAGCTTATGGATTTAATCCATACCTTTATTTCTGCAAAGAGCTTGAGCCCGACTGGGATAAATTAAGCCGTCAGAATGAAGACAAACTCTTCAGCATCGTCATTTTAGACCGTCCTGCCGAAATCAATCCGCAAAGCATAAAAAGCTTTGATTATGACAGTGTACTGGAATTGCTTGAAAAGCCTTTAGAGCTCAGAAAAGCCGATTTCAAAACATTTCCGCAGTTTGGCTTTCTTTTTACGGAAACCCACGAAAAGAATTTCAAAGAACTGGAAAGCATCCTTAAACAGGATTTAAATGAATTTATTACTTTGTAGAAATTCAGAAAAAACTTGCTTCTAACCAAAACGCTTTCAGGAGCTGCGCACGCTGAAAGATTTTTGCTGCAAGGGCCTACAGCTTAAGCCCAGCGCTATGAAGAACCGGCTGGAAGCCGGTGTTCCATGTAGTTATGCAATCTAATGGGGGCGTTTAATAATGCGCTACAAAAAGAGTTTTGACTAACCCCGCCGTTCACGGTGGGGGTTTCGAAAAGCTCCACATAAAATGGCCTTTAGGCCGGCATCCTGGTGTTTAACTTAAAAAAAATGTCTTTAAATTGCTATTTTCAAATCCCGAAGGCCCGCCCGAATTCCGATGATTCGGAATTCAGTCGGGCGGGGATTGAAAATGAATAGCCCTGTATGAAATGCAGGGTAAAACAGATTGTATGAGTCTCTGAACCCGGAAAGGGTTCAACCCTTTTCGGGTTGTTTTCCTTTATGTATTCTTAGTCCCCGGCATAAAGCCGGGGCTATTCACATTTAACCGCTTAGCGGTTTTGAAAATGAAAAGCTTCGCTTTTTCTTGCTCCACAACAAAACTCATATCATTTGGACTGGAGAAGCTGCGCGATAGCAGAGTATCACAAATTAGACAATGCTTTGAAGAACCGGCTGGAAGCCGGTGTTCCTGGGTTTTGACCCGATCCTTTCAAATGAAAATCGCAATTTATTTAGAATCAGACTCTTTCCAATTCATCAAAAACAATTTAACATATTGATTCAATGCTATTTAAAGAGCATCTTTAACACATATTTTAGTGGCTTATTTAGAATTAAAAACTCGACATTAGCAGTAAAAAATTGTAATTTTGTTGTTAATAAAATAACAGATAATTTGCTATGAAATTCAATCCGGAAAAATGCAGCATTCCTGATGAAAGGAAAAAACCGTTCATTGATGCAGACGAAATATGGAACCATATAAACCACGCCCAGCCTACACGCGACAGGGTTAGAGAAATCATCGCCAAGTCATTAAATAAAGAACGGCTTACGCTTGCAGAAACAGCCACGCTTGTACAAGCCGATGATCCGGTGTTGATAGAAGAAATCAAAAGCGGAGCTAAAAAACTGAAAGATACCATCTACGGCAACCGGATTGTATTGTTTGCCCCGCTGTATATCGGAAACAAATGCACAAACGACTGCAAATACTGTGGATTCCGCAGCTCTAACAAAGACGCAGAACGCAAAACCTTATCGGATGAAGAAATCATCAGTGAGGTAAAAGCGCTGGAAGACAACGGACAAAAACGCCTGATACTGGTTTATGGAGAACATCCGCAATACAATGCCGATTACATTGCCCATACCGTAAAAACCGTCTACCAGGTAAAATCCGGAAACGGCGAAATCCGGCGTGTTAACATCAATGCGGCTCCACTCGATATCGAAGGCTTCCGAAAAGTAAAAGACGCCGGCATAGGTACCTATCAGATTTTCCAGGAAACCTACCACCCAGAGGTTTACAAAGACTATCACCTTGGCGGGAAAAAGCGGGACTTCGACTACCGCCTGGTATCGCTCGATAAAGCCCAGGAAGCAGGACTGGATGACGTTGGTATTGGCTCTCTTTTCGGGTTGTATGACTGGCGCTTTGAGGTGCTGGGACTGGTACGACACGCCAACCACCTGGAGGCCTGCTACAACGTGGGGCCGCACACCATCTCGTTCCCTCGCATTACACAGGCTTCTACGATAGGCATGACCGACAAATATGTGGTCAGCGATGAGGAGTTCACCCGCATCATCGCCGTATTAAGGCTGGCAGTGCCGTATACGGGACTGATACTGACAGCACGCGAGCCTGAACACATCCGCAGGGAGGTGATGGAATATGGCGTGTCGCAAATTGACGGCGGCACCAAGCTGGAGTTGGGTTCATATAGCCAAAGCCAGAACGAAGATCAAAACCTGAACAAAGAGCAGTTTACCATAAACGACAGCCGCTCACTGAACGAAATCATAGATGAACTCCTGGATGAGGAGTTTCTGCCTTCCTTCTGCACCGCTTGCTACAGGCTGGGGCGCACAGGAGAGCACTTTATGGAGTTTTCGGTACCGGGCTTTATCAAAAGATACTGCGCCCCAAACGCCATCCTGACGCTTTCGGAATACCTGATGGATTATGCTACACCTGATGTGAAAGAAAAGGGCTGGCGTGTAATAAATGAAAACATCAAGAGCCTGGAAGGACACAAGCATGTAAAAACAGATGAAATAAAACGGCGTGTAGAACTTATAAAGCAAGGAGAGCGCGATTTATACTTTTAAAAAGAAAAGCTATGGAAACAATCAAAGTGCTGGGCATCCTTATCAAAGACCGCATTAAGGAAGCCGGCAAAACCCAGAAGGTGCTCAGCCAGCACCGCCACCTTATCAGCTCCCGCTTCGGCTTCCACGAGGTGAGCACCGAAAAGTGCAGCCGTGTGGGTATGATCATCCTGCAACTGAAAGGAAACCCAACAGAGTGGCCTTTGCTGGAAAGTAACCTTCAACAGATAGAAGGAATTGAACTGCAAAACATGGAATTCACCACATAAAACGCGACTCCCATGAAAAAAAGAATCTTAGGAATACAAGTCCGGCAAACAGCCGATAAAGGAGAGCAACTGCAAAACGCCCTCACCAAGTATGGATGTGCTATCCGCACCCGCATCGGGTTGAATAAAGACGAAACCGGCACCGACGAAGGAATCATCCTGCTCGAAATAGCTGCTGAAGAAGACCCCCAGGAAATCGAAAACCTGAAAAACACGCTCTCTGAGATTGAAGGGTTACAGATCAGGGAAATGGTTTTTGATTAAAATTTATTATGCTCTCTGCGTCCTCCGCGTATTCTTTTCTCAGCGCCCTCTGCGTGAAACCCTTCTTGTTTTTCACGCCAAGCTCGCAGAGCGAAAAGCGCTAAGCGCAAAAAGAAGATTTTCCTTCTCTCTTTGCGTACTCCGCGTATTCTTTTCTCCGCGCCCT
>CAYXJS010000206.1:3700-4914 GCA_964465045.1 uncultured Bacteroidales bacterium
TGTTTTTCACGCCGAGCTCGCAGAGTGAAGAACGCTAAGCGCGCAGAGAAGATTTTCCTGCTCTCTTTGCTTACTCCGCGTATTCTTTTCTCCGCGCCCTCTGCGTGAAACTTTTCAATTTTCGTGATCGATTATTTGCAATAATCCAGCCAGGAGCTTTGTTCTTTGTATTCTTCAACCGGTATTACGTTTGTGCTGTATTTAAATGCACTTACCAAGCTTGAAACCTCATGCTTAATCGTCTCAAAACTGTCTTTTATGAGATCTTTTCGAAATCCGCGAGCGCCCAATTCATTAACATAATCTGCGGCCACTATGCGGCTGACGATTCTCCCCAAACTAACGTGCTTTCGCTGTGGCAAGTTGATATCCACTTTAAAATCAAGCAGCAAGTCAAAATAATCTGCTGCATTCCGGGTAAGATTATAATCTTTTAAAAACTCCGACAGGTTCATTTTTTTCATACGATTCATCGTCTTCAGCACCAGTTCAGATATCTGCGTGTAGAGCATCTCATTAGAACCCTCGAACACCTGGAAAGGTCGTGAGTCCATAATTCCCCGCGAAGCAACACTTTCCATCTTATAGCCGTTTGCTCCGGAGAGCTGCGTGAGAGTTTGTGCCGATTGCTGCATCAGGTCGGTGACATAGGCCTTCATGGTGTTGGCCTCTACGGTAGATGTAGCCAGGTCATGCTCCAGTCCGCTGTACTCAGCACTTCTTGCGCACATTGCAGAGCTAACGGTAAACGCATTCTGAATACCGGCTATCTGGTGCTTCACCTGGTCCAGAGCCATTAAGGGCTTGCCTTTTATCACCCGGCCATTGGTATGCTGAATAGCATCATCCAGCATCCTGCGGATAAAACCTATCGCCATGCCTGGAAACTGAAACCGGCTGCGGTGCAGCAAGTCCATCATAAGCTTCAAACCGGTAGTTTCCGGTTGCAGCTTATATTCTGCCGGTACTTGTATATCAATCTTATTCTTCCCGTATGGGATTGGATACAAACCTATGTTATTGTAATATTCCTCTACCTCAATATGTTGTTCTGATTGATGGGCATCACCGATAAAGAAATCAATATTTCTGCCCAGATCACCTGTCTCCAGCTTTTGCCTGGAAGTAATGAGCCAATAGTCGGCCATACCGGTGAGTCCCTGCCAGTGCTTAACACCTTTGATATGATATCCTGAGCCTCTTACACTGTTTGT
>CAYXJS010000207.1:0-4881 GCA_964465045.1 uncultured Bacteroidales bacterium
TGGTCATCGTTAATCTTTTTCGATACGTTCGCAAAATAAGAATATCCTTTAAAGTTGGTGGCTTTCACGTATCCGTCGCCGGTAGTGAGAGCACCACTCAGGGTAATAGCCCAATTGTTGTCCATCAAACCTGTAGAAGCAGTGAAAGAGCGCTTGGCATAGGCATTATTCCCGGTAGCCATGTAAATGTTACCGCCTTTCTTTGCATCTGTTGATTTTGTAATGATGTTGATAGTACCACCAACGGAAGAAAGGGCAAGTTTAGAAGCGCCTAAACCACGCTGAACCTGCATTGTGCGGGTCACATCAGAGAGTCCTGCCCAATTTGACCAGTAAACCTGTCCGCTTTCCATATCGTTTACCGGAATACCATTGATCAATACCCCGATGTTGTCTGAGTCAAAACCCCGTAGGTTAATTCTGGAGTCTCCATAACCACCCCCACGTTTTGTAGCATAAACACTGGGTGTGGTTTCCAGTATTTCAGGAAATTCTTTTGTACCCAGCTTTTCATCAATATCCTGAGGTTCGATTGTAGATATCGAAACAGGAGTTTCCCTGTCTTTGGCGTAGGAAGAAACAATTTTAATTTCCTGCAGTCCAATTGCATCGGGCGAAAGCATCACTTTTCCGATGTCGTTTTCTCCCTTGTCAATGGTTACATCCATCTCCTTTTTGATGTATCCCACATATGAAATCACCAAGGTTTGTTCCCCAAGTTTTCCCTCGAAAGAGAAAGCGCCGTCTAATGAAGTAGCTGTACCCATAGACGAACCTTCAATTTGAATAGTAGCACCAATCAGCGGCTCATTTGACTCCGCATCTAAAATTGTACCACTAACCGTTTGCGCTTTCGCATTGATTCCTGAGAGCAGAAAAGCAAATGCTAAAAGCGCTGCAACCGTAAATTTTCTCATAAGATTGAATTTAGTTTTGATTTAGCGTATATTAAAATTTGTTAAATCCTTTGAGCTACAAAAATACATTAAACTTTGAAATATGAACTTTCAATGATGTTAAAATTTAAGGTAATTAAAAAAGCGCCGCCTTATGGCGACGCCTTGAGGATAGCAATAAAACTATGCTTAAAAATTAAAAATTAACCCTGATGCCGGCATTTACGGTTCTGGGTAATCCCAGGAATACTTCAGCATCATCAGCATCGTGGTCTCCGTCAAATCCATTAAAACGGCTGTTATCAGTAGCATCCTGCACATATACTTCGTCCAGCAGGTTAAAAATATGCATGAACGCAGTAACTTTTGCGTTTTGGAGCTGGATGGGTAATTCATAATCAACGTGCAAGTCAATTACGGTATAATCGGGAGCTTTCCAGCTTTGTGCTCTGTCATCAGGGTTTGTTCTTCCAACTGGGTCCCATGCGGCATAATGATCTGTATAGTAGCGCAATAAGCCTTCAATTCTAAGCTCATCAACGGGCTTAACGGTGGCAGAGAGGGCTATTTGGGTTTGTGGGGCATCACCTACTTTCAAATCATTTACATAAAAGTTATACTCCGTGGTTTCACCGCTCCCAGAGCTGTAGTCAGTGTATGTTCCTGAGGCATCAGAAGTGTGCAGCCAGCTACCGAAAGAAGCCATAGCTCCGATATTTAGGTATCTGACAGGATTCCAGTAAGCTTCCATTTCTATACCTGAGTGAGACTGATCCATACCCAATAAGGAGATAACGGCATCATTTCCGCCGGCATCCTGTATGCCTACGGTAATGGCCCGGTCTTGCCAGATTGTGTAATATCCATTTAATTTAAGATTGAATGTTTCATCAGTATTCAGGAATTGAATACCCGCTTCAATTGATGTAAACTTTTCGTTTTCAGGATTGTCAATTAACACACCATCAGAGTCTCTGATTACACCATCAAAAATAGGAACTTTAGAAACATAACCTACATTGGCAAACCCGTTAAAGGTTTCAGATAAATTGTAATTAGCACCACCTTTAATCTGATAACCAGTAATCCAGTCAGATTCCGTAAAGTTTTCGTTTCCGTTATCATCCGGAGTAAAATGATCTGTAAAAGTATATTTGATAGAGGAAGCTCCGGCCATACCATATGCGCTAAACGCATCATTGGTGTATTCAGCCTGGGCAAAAACGCCAGCCCAGTCAACAGTGTTGGTGAAGTTATAGGCGATTTTGTCACCTAATCCTACTTTTTGATTTGGATTGAATCCATCAGCGGTTTTGATCCAATAGGAACCACCTAATAAGTCACGAACTTCCCGGAAGTGTTCAATCTCTGCCGTCCTCCAATCAACACCAAATTGCGTTTTAAGGTTTTCATTTACATTGTAGGTTAATTTTGAGATGGCTCCAATAGTCCACTGATTGTTGCGGCTGTTTCTGAGGATGCCAAGGGCAGTATCAGCAGCCATATTTTGCGCTAAGGTTGCGTTATAGTCTACAATGCGGCTCGGCTCTGAGGAATAATCCCATACAACATCTCCATAAGTACCAGTTCCACCGCCTTCACCACCGGAATAATAAACCGTAGTATACTGGCTCATATCGTCGTTATATTGGTGATACCAGTTCATGTTGACTTGCGGCTTGTGATAGAAATTCTCACGTTCATTGATAAAGTTTTCACTGTAACGGTTATGAAGCTTACCATTCCACCACTGCCGGTCGTCATATTTATAATCTACGTAACTCCAGTTTTCATTATAGAGCTGACCGCTTGAAGATTGAGGATATTCAGCTAAAGCAGCCTCGTCATATGAGTCAAGGCTTGAGGCAAAACTCTGGTCATAAGCAGCAATGTTTTGCTTGTAAAGGTTTTGACCGTGACGTTGAGGGGCTCCCAGTGCGTAAAACTCTAATCGGTTGTTTTCATCTACATTGTATGCAGCGCCAAAATAATAGGCCCAGGCGTCTGCCCAAGTTCCGTCAACAACTCCGTCGGCTGTCTTTCTTACCATACCGGCGCTGATAGCGTATTTTCCATCTATCAATCCTGTATGGGCAAAAGCTGTGGTTTTTGCAAAGTTTCCGGAGCCGAATTCCTGCTTAAGCTTTACGCCTTCTTCCTGCTCAGCGGGGTTGGTAACAATATTCATCGTACCTCCGATAGAAGGTGTGGCCAGGTTCACGGCGCTTAAACCACGCTGTATCTGGATGGATTCTGTGGCGTCACCCACGCCGTCCCAGTTAGACCAGTAAACCCATCCGTTTTCCATGTCATTCACAGGTACACCATTAATCATAATGGCTACGTTACGCTGGTTGAATCCTCGGATGTTCAGCCTTGCATCGCCGGCGCCGCCACCTTGCGGAGTAGCATATACTGATGGCGTTGTGTTCATAACCAATGGAATATCGCGCGAACCGAGTTTTTCTTCAATTTCTTCAGACTTAATATTGGAGAAAGCCACCGGTGTTTCCCGCTCGCGGGCTATGTCGGCAATAATATTAACACCGGCCAGTCCGAAAGCTTGTGATTCAAGCAAAATTGTACCCAGGTCTAATGTTTCATTAGCTGGCACATTCACAGTTTTTTGCCTGGTATCATATCCCAGATAGCGAAATACCAAAACCTTTTCCCCGGCTCCGGTTTTGAGGCTAAAAGTTCCGTCCAGGTCTGTGGTTACTCCTGTTGCGGTTCCTTTAACGGTTACAGTTGCTCCGGGTAAATTATCACCCGAGGTGGCATCCTTAAGGGTGCCTTTTACGGTTTGAGAAAGTCCGCTTGATGCAATTGTAAGCATCAGCACTGAAAATAAAAAGGTAAATTTAAAGTTTCTCATAAATCGGCTTTTTTTAAATTAATTTATTGATTATGAACTATTAATGATTCTTCATTACGCAAACAAAAGTATTTCGACAATGTATCTTATATGTATAGCCAAGGTTAACTTTATATTAACTCGATTTAATCAAGTAAACTGACTGTGATTCAGAACCTAAAAATAATACCAGATCGCGATAAATTTTGATTTTCTCACGCACTTTTTATGAGCAACTTATTCACAGATACTGGATTCAAGGAGAAGGCTGTAAGGAAATTATAGTAATAGGAAGGTTTTCATATATCTACAAAGATGACTAAGTCATAAAACTTTTGGAAGAGTAAATTTGATTATTTATTGAATGAATAAATTTTGCTTATACAGCGTTGAATAGTTCAGCAGATAAATAATAATATAATTAAGAATTGAGGTATTAAAATAGTTACTCATCCAGGAGCTTTGATTAGTTGATTAATATAATTTTTGCAATGATTCGTTAGAGGTTGATAAGATTTCTCCTTCGGTCAGAAAAGTTTGAAGTGCAATTGTACATTAGGAGAAGTATAATTCTTTATAGTTCTCTATATCAATTAGATGACCTCAGTCGAAATGACGTATATTTTGCTTAGTGTGTAACCAAAACCCCGTCATTTCGAAGCTTAAGATCAAAAAATTGCTCCACATCACATAATGATAATAAAGAATCAGTATCCTTTGCCCCCGCATATTGCGGGGCAGGCTGTTTGGTTTTAACCAACGGTTTAAAGGCTATCCCCACAACCAGCCGGGACTTTAGTCCCTGTATTCTACTACGATTGCTGGGGCTAAAGCCAAGGTTTGTATGGCGGTTGCAACATAACCGTTCACTGAAGTGAACAGCCTGCCCCGAACCTTCGGGGGCAAAGGATAGTAAAACACTGAATCACAAATCTTAGAATAAAGTTGTCATTGGTAGCGGAGCGACTGAGGAATCTATTGGCTTTCACTCTCTGAACCGCGAAGCGGTTAAATCCGATTAGCTCCGGGTGAAACCCGGGGACGAGGGATTGTCATAAGAAAGCAACAACCCTGGAAGGTGGGGTGTTAAAAATCACTGAATCGAAATAATTTTTTTTCGTTCTGGTTTTA
>CAYXJS010000208.1:0-4850 GCA_964465045.1 uncultured Bacteroidales bacterium
TCAATGTGAATCTGTGCGGATGCAAAGCTTTGTCTGTCTGATTTTTTCAATGCCAAGATAGTATAATTTTAAATTAAAGGCGAAAAGTGAATTATAATACATATAAATAGAAATAGACCTCAATGCCGGGAGTGCCGGCATGAGGTTATTTCTTATCATGAGTTTCGGTATGGTTTACTTTACCTCAACTTCCGCACCAACTTCTTCAAGTTGGCTCTTCAGGCCTTCAGCTTCATCTTTGGTAATACCTTCTTTCACTGGAGCCGGAGCGCCATCTACCAGGGCTTTGGCTTCTTTGAGCCCAAGGCTGGTAAGTTCTTTCACCAGTTTAACTACTTTCAGTTTAGAAGAACCAGCAGACTTGAGAATTACGTCAAATTCAGTTTGTTCTTCTGCTTCTTCACCACCTTCTGCAGCGGCAGGACCAGCAACTGCAACAGGAGCTGCAGCAGGTTCAATACCATACTCTTCTTTCAAAATTTCAGCTAACTCATTTACTTCTTTTACTGTGAGGTTAACTAACTGTTCTGCAAATTCTTTTAAATCAGCCATTTTTATTTTGTGTTTTAATGTTCTACTTATGAATTTCTATAAACTAATTTTACTCTTTTTTATCTGCCAGGGTTTCAAGCACACCGGTAAGTGTATTTTGACCGGATTGCAAGGCAGAAATCACATTTTTCGCAGGAGACTGCAACAAAGCTACAATATCTGCAAGAAGCTCTTCTTTAGATTTGATATTGACTAATGATTCAAGTTTATCATCGCCAATATAGGTTTCGTCTTCTATGAACGCTCCTTTTAATATCGGTTTTTCAGCTTTTTTTCTGAAATCCTTGATTACTTTGGCAGGCACATTTCCGGTTTCAGAAAGCATCACTGCAGATGGGCCGGCAAGGGTTTCTTCAAGATCATTGAATTGCTTGTCGGAACGTTCCATTGCTAATTTCAGCAATTTGTTCTTCACAACTGTCAAACGCACATTTTGCTTGAAACAAGCTCTGCGAAATACGGAGGTTTCTCCGGCATTTAATTCCGATACATCAGTAATATAGATGTTACTGGTATCGTTCAACACTTGTGTTAACTCTTCTATCTTTTGTGTTTTTTCTTTTCTTGTCATAGATTCCTGAATTATGAATTCTGTAGATTAACTTCTTACAGATTTCGGATCAATCTTAATACCAGGGCTCATCGTACTAGAAAGATAAATACTCAAGATGTACGTCCCTTTTGCGGCAGCAGGCTTGTTACGAATGATGGTTTGCCCGAATTCCTTAATGTTGTCGATAAGCTTCTTTTTATCGAAAGAAACTTTACCCACGGCGGCATGAATGATACCAAATTTGTCAACTTTAAAATCAACTTTACCTGCTTTTGCTTCTTTAACAGCATTGGCAATATCCATAGTTACCGTACCGGTTTTCGGGTTCGGCATTAAACCACGGGGTCCTAAAATTTTACCAAGAGGTCCAACTTTCGGCATCACGCTGGGCATAGTGATAACTACATCAAAATCTACCCATCCGCCTTTAATTTTATCCACATATTCATTCAGTCCAACATAATCAGCGCCTGCATCTTTTGCTTCATCTTCCTTATCGGGAGTGCAGAGCACCAGCACTTTTTTTGTTTTTCCTGTTCCATGTGGTAAAATTACGGAGCCACGCACCATTTGATTCGCTTTTCGCGGGTCAACACCCAATCGAAAATCAATATCCACCGATGCATCAAATTTGGTGGTTGTCACCTCCTTGATTAAATCAACTGCTTCATCCAGAGCATATGCCTTATTTCGGTCTATCTTTTCTAAAGCCGCTTTTCTGCTTTTTGTCAGCTTAGTCATTATTCTGTTTTTTAGAATTACTAAATAGAATTAAGTTGCCGGTTTAGTTATTCAGCTTTCCAGGGTGGCTCACCTTTCACTCTAACTCCCATGCTTCGGGCAGTTCCGGCTACCATTTTCATAGCTGACTCAACCGTGAAGGCATTTAAGTCGGGCATCTTTCCTTCTGCAATTACCCTTACCTGGTCCCATGTTAGCGTACCTGAACGTTTTCTGTTTGGTTCGCCGGATCCACCTTTAATTTTAGCGGTTTCCATAATCTGAACCGGCACGGGTGGCAGTTTTGTGATGAACTTAAACGACTTGTCTTTGTAAACCGTAATGACGGCCGGAATAACTTTCCCGGCCTGGTCTTGTGTTCTGGCATTAAACTGCTTACAAAACTCCATAATGTTGATTCCTTTAGCACCCAATGCGGGTCCCACCGGAGGTGATGGATTTGCTGCTCCTCCTTTGATTTGCAACTTTATAATTCCATCTACTTCTTTAGCCATTTTATATGTATTATTAAATTCAACTTATGATGGTCTATTCCTTTTCAACTTGCATGAAGCCTAACTCCAAAGGCGTTTTCCGTCCGAATATCTTTACCATAACCTTGAGTTTTTTCTTCTCTTCATTAATCTCCTCCACAACTCCGGTAAAATTATCAAACGGACCATCCGTAACTTTGACTGTTTCGCCCACAATAAACGGAACGTTAACTTCCTCGCCTTGTTCGGCCAGTTCATCAACTTTACCTAAAATTCTTTTCACTTCAGATTCGCGAAGTGGTGTTGGAACTCCACCCTTCTCTGCTCCCAGGAAGCCTATTACGTTAGGAACATTAGAAAGTTCGTGCTGAATCTCACCTTTCATCACGCCTTCTATAAGGATGTAACCAGGAAAATAGTTACGCTCTTTGCTTACTTTTTTCCCTTTCCGAATCTGGTAAACCTTTTCTGTGGGAATTAGAACCTGTGATATGTAATCGTGAATTTGTAAGCGATCAATTTCACTCTCGATGTATTCTTTCACCTTCTTTTCCTTACCGCTTACAGCCCGGAGAACGTACCACTTTTTTTCTAATTGCTCTGTCATACACTATAAATTGAAAAAGGATTAAACCTGGGTTCAATGCCTTTTTGCATCGATTAAAACAAATTGTAAAACTGTTCCAAAACAGACTGGAATGAAACATCCATTAAGTAGACTACCATTGCGATAATAAGCGCAGCTACGGAGACTACTATTGCACTATTTTGCAACTCACTCCACGAAGGCCAGGAAACTTTATGTAACAGCTCATTGTAGGAATCCTGAATATATGATACAATTTTCAAATTTGCCATTTTTTTGTGTTTTGCACGGGTGGTAGGAATCGAACCCACAGCCTACGGTTTTGGAGACCGTTGCTCTACCAGATTGAGCTACACCCGTTTATAAAGGGAGCCAAAACAGCTCCCTTGTAAAAACAGATCTTTATTGATCGAGAATTTCAGTAACCTGACCCGCTCCAACAGTACGGCCACCTTCACGGATAGCGAAACGCAATCCTTTATTCATGGCGATATCGTTGATAAGCTCAACCGTAATTGTCAGGTTATCACCGGGCATAACCATTTCTACACCTTCCGGCAGCTGAATTATTCCAGTTACATCAGTTGTTCTGAAATAGAACTGCGGACGGTAGTTATTATGGAAAGGCGTGTGACGTCCACCTTCTTCTTTCTTAAGAATGTATACCTCAGCTTTGAATTTGCGGTGTGGTTTCACAGAGCCGGGCTTGCAAATTACCATACCTCTGCTGATATCATCTTTTGCAATACCACGCAGCAATAAACCAGTATTATCACCTGCTTCACCGTAATCAAGAATTTTGCGGAACATTTCCACACCTGTAACGGTAGACTTGAGTTTTTCAGCTCCCATTCCGATAATGTCTACAGGATCACCAGTGCGGATAACTCCTGTTTCAATACGGCCTGTTGCTACTGTACCACGTCCTGTAATAGAAAACACATCTTCTATTGGCATCAGGAAATCTTTATCCTTATCACGTTCTGGCAATGGAATCCAGTTATCACAAGCATCCATAAGCTCGTATATCTTATCAACCCATTTTTCTTCACTATTTAAAGCGCCAAGAGCTGAACCTTGAATGATAGGTGTATTGTCACCATCAAAGTCATAGAAGCTAAGCAGATCGCGGATTTCCATTTCTACGAGTTCTAACAACTCTTCGTCATCTACCATATCCACTTTGTTCATGAACACAACGATACTAGGTACACCTACCTGTCGTGCAAGAAGGATGTGTTCGCGTGTTTGCGGCATAGGACCATCCGTGGCAGCCACTACAAGGATAGCGCCGTCCATCTGTGCAGCACCAGTAACCATGTTTTTTACATAGTCGGCGTGACCGGGACAGTCAACGTGAGCGTAGTGACGCTTGTCGGTAGTATATTCCACGTGTGCAGTATTAATGGTAATACCACGCTCTTTTTCTTCCGGAGCATTGTCAATTGAGTCGAAATCTTTAATTTCAGACAGCCCTTTGGAGTGCAATGTCAATGTAATGGCAGCGGTTAATGTAGTTTTACCATGGTCTACGTGGCCAATGGTACCTATATTAACGTGCTCTTTGTTTCTTTGAAATTTTTCTTTAGCCATATCCGTTCTTATTTAAAATAGGTGTTTAGATTTTCATTTTATTTTGAGCCATTGACGAGAATTGAACTCGTGACCTCTTCCTTACCAAGGAAGTGCTCTACCTCTGAGCTACAATGGCTGATAACTCCTGAGAACCACTACCGTGGTATATTTACGAGACATCATTTCTATAAACAGAACAATCGAAACCAGCTTTTTTACCGGTTTCGTTCACGCCTCTTAAATCTGAGGTGTCAATTCTGAGCGGGAAACGAGACTCGAACTCGCCACCTACAGCTTGGAAGGCTGTCGCTCTACCGGATGAGCTACTCCCGCTTATTTTCAGCGTGCAAATATACGAAAAAGTAATTAC
>CAYXJS010000209.1:0-4805 GCA_964465045.1 uncultured Bacteroidales bacterium
TGTGCAATATACTTAATTATTGCGTGGCCGCAAAACCATGCATCACTTTTTTACGCTTTTGCTTTCAGAAAGGCATCCTGAAATTCATCCCAGGCTTCGTCAGGCATCTCACGCATAACATGTTCGAGTGGTTCTCCTCCGTCCTGCAGCGCAACCATAGCAGGTTCCGGAGAATACTTCTGAGACGTTAATGAAACAAAGTCTCTGAAGCGCTCAATTTCCGATTTCATCCACTCGTGGGCTTTTTCAGCAAAAACAAAGGAATTGGTTTCAGCAAGCCAGTTTTCGGGTTTCAGCTCCATAAGCCAGGCATTTTTGTATGGATTACCCTGATCTGAAGGAATATGGGCAGAATTATTATGCTGCATCACTTTTCCTGATACGGGTGCAAAAACGTTAAGGGTTTTATCACCGCAAACCAGTTGTGCCATCAGATCACCTTTCCTGATGGATTGTCCGGGACTTACTTCGGGTTTCACCTCTACTTCTCCCACAGCTTTCCTTAGAAAGTCATCAATTCCCACTCTTGCCAATCCTTTAGTGTTCAGAAAGGCCCAAGTGTGGTCTTTGTTGTAAAACAAACCTTCCGGGACGGTAAGCCGCCCTAATGAAAGAGCTCCCGCCATTGCTTTTACTTTTTTACTTGCTGCAGGTACTTTCCCGTTGAGCACCATCCATAAAGGTATCAACGAAAGAAAGAAAACAATTGTAATAAGATATTCTATGCCTTTTGTAGCAAACAAGTCATAATAATGAAATGCGTCCATAACTTTCTTTTTTAATGATTATTTTTTGCCCATTCGGGCGATTCTGTATTTACGGGCATTCTCCGCACAATCCAGCGGAAAACCCAAACTTCTATCATAATAATGGCAACAGTGACAACAAATTCCTGCCAACTTGGAAAATAAGGTTCTGCTGCATCCCAGCGGAATGCAATGATGGAAATATTCAATCGGTTAAGCATCACGCCAAGAAGCGTTAGAATAGCCGCTATTCTGATAACTACGATATTGTACTTTACACAACTATAGCAGAACATGATGAGCGGTATCAGTAAAAAGCCCAACACTTCCACCAAATACCAATGTCCCATCGATGTACTCAGATAAACAGAATTTTGCTGATGAACAAATATTATTATCGTCATGAAAAAATACAGGAACATCGCACCGGCTGATATCTTAGCCAAAGTTTGCAATATCTGCGGATAATTATCTTTTTCTTTCGGCGGATACTGGTCTGTAAACACCCTCCGGCTTATGGCTCCTTCCATAATAATCAGTCCAATACCAGCAAATACGCTAGAAACTACAAACATCAGCGGCATATAGGAATTGTACCATAACGGATGTATTTTTTCCTTAGCCATTAAAAACAGCGCGCCTAATCCTGACTGGTGAAGTACCGAAAGCGTGATTCCGAAAACTACTGCCGCCAGCGTCAAACCGGAAAGCACTTTATGAAGCTTTCTCAGGTTCAGCCATTCGGCTATAGCCGGACTGAATTCCAGCAACAAGGCGGCCATATAGAGCAAAAAGTGCCATCCCACAAGGAACATCACCGAACTCACTCCAAAATTATTACCAATCACAATATTGATGATATCCAAAGGGCGCCCTAAGTCAATGATCAAAGCGATGGAGTAAAACACGTATGCCAGGAAACCGTTAAGGATGGTAACTCTTAAGATCGGCTTAAAGCGCTTCAGGTTCAGGATATAAACCAAAAACGCCAGGACATAGGCTCCACCGGCAAAAGCTACGCCTGTAACTACGTTAAATCCTTTCCATAAACCCCAAGGAACCTCTTGCGTCAGGTTATTGACAGCTCCAAGTCCTTCTGCAAAACGAATATAAATGATGTAAAGGCCTACCAGGATAATCGGCAGGCTGATGATGTTAAACGGCGTAAAGATTTTGCCTTTAGGTTTCATTTCCTGCAAAAGGAAGCTCCACGTGGAGCCATTTCCTTGTTCAAGTGCTGCTGAGTCTGTATTATTTCTCATGATTCGTCCTCCTGCTTTTGGATTGATTTTGTAGCTGCATAAATTCCCAGGAGCGCACCCGGCAACAGTATATCAACAGGCGCTATAGAGCCTATAAAGCCCTTAGTAAGCGCTGGATATGACTTTTTCTGTAGTTTGGTATTAAACCCAAGCTCTTCAAAAGGCACTCCGGCTATATAAAGCCATCCTGTACCACCGGCTTCATGCTCTCCATAAATGTGGTCATGATAAAAATCAGGATCATCATGAATTCGCTTACGGGCCTCTTTGATAAGCTCGCTGCGCTTTCCAAAAGTGATGGCTCCCATCGGGCAGGCTTCAGCGCAAGCAGGCTTCTTGCCTTCTTTCACCCGGTCAGCACACATAGAGCATTTCACGATTTTCGGATTGGTTTCGTTATACTCAAATTTGGGAGAGTCAAAAGGACAACTCAGCATACAATAGCGGCACCCCATGCATTTTCCTTCACGCCATACTACCGGACCGTTCTTGGTTTTATGTAAAGCCTGCGTCAGGCATGCCGTTTCACAAGCAGCCTGATTGCAATGCATGCATTGCGATTTGATATAAGCCTCACCATTAGAGGTTTCAAAAAGGTTTACAACAGTGCGGTGTTGCGCATCAGCTTTTCTGACTACGCCGGGCTCCGGTGCGCCTTCCGGTTCAGGCAGTCCGTATTCTTCTGCGCAGGCAAACTCACAGTTCTGGCAGCCGATACAATAAGTAGAATCGTACAAGATTGCATCAAATTCTGTATCTTCTTGCTGGCCGGGAGCGGCTGAAGCTCTTCCAATGGTTAGTGTAGCTCCCGCAATGCCCAGTGTTTTCATAAAATCACGTCGGTTAATTCCCATATTAACAGGTTTTTATATGGTTAATAAATGATGTCTTTCTATTTAATTCGCTCTAAAAAATTACTCTGAAAGTCTTCCCAGGCTTCAGGAGGCAAGTCTTTCAACACATGCTTTTTTACGGCTCCGCCATCCTGAAGCGCCACATGCGCCAGGTTGGTATTGTGAATATTTAAAGAATAAGCCAGGAAGTCTTTCAGGCGGGCAATCTCTCCCTGCATCCAGGTCCTGTATTCGGTTGCCATCTTCAAAAACGGCGTTTCCTGCTGCCAGTTATCCGGTGCGATAAGGTAAAGCCATCCTTCATTAAATGGAGCGCTGTTTACAGAACTACTGTTATCTTTCAGTGATTCGTTAATCGTATCAATTGTACCGGAAACAGGCGCATTTAAAGAAAGTTGCTTACCATTTTGAATTATCGTTACTATAGGTTCTCCTTTACGCACATGGTCACCGCTTTTCCTGAATTTAATGCGGGTTATTGGGCCTGTAACCTGTTGCATAAAGTCGTCCATTCCCATTCTTACCTTCCCGTCTTTTTCAAGGTAAGTCCATGTATGTGATTTATCAAAAAACAAGCCTTCCGGAGCGGCAATCGTGCTTTCATCTATTGCTCCCTGAGGTTCATAATTAAGGTTGTCTTCTGTATTATCAGCAACTCCATTCTTAGTAAATCCAAATATCAGGTTCATGATAAAGCCTGTGCCAATAATGATGGCGGCTATAATCAATGCAATTGTAATCCAGGACCCCCCTGCTTCTTCCTCTCCGGTTGGTTTTACTGTAATCTCATTAAGCTTCTGAAGCTCTGCCTGACGCGTGCTGTAGGCTAAATTACTGAACCCGAAACCAGAGATATTGCTTTTGCCCTGAGTCAAAAGGAAAGTGATAAAAGCTTTTTCCCGCGATTTGTCTGGCTTTTCATTTGTAAGGAGATACACATCACAGCAAAGCTCCTGAGGAAATTTCCCGATTTGGGCGCCACGACTAAATTGGTCTAGTGAGCCGTATATGTTTTCCATATGGTCTAACCTCCCGTTTGCATTTCGATCTATAGGCAGAAAACTGAGGCTTTCTTTAAGCTGTGATTTTTCTTCATCTATCACATCTTTTAACGGAAGAAAAGCCAGACTTCTGTTGTCAGAACGAAGCTCTTTGAGTAAATCCCCGGAGTTTGAGAAAGTGTGATGTTTTGATGCAGGCACATCCTGACCGAGAAAACGGGTAAGGTGTTCGTTTACTTTGTTTTCCTGCAACAATAAAATTTTCGCCCTGATTTCTTCCTGTGTTCCCGGCCAAACAGGCTCGGTAGTTGAATACATGCCTGCAAGGTCAGCTTTTGTGATCCCTGACTTTTGATACTGCGATAATGCAGGATGAGACTGGTTGATGACTGGTACGATAATCTCTCTGCATATCCTGGTTGTCCAATACTCGTTTTGGCTGTCGGGCAAGTTTGTAGTGATGTGTCCCATAATCTCAGAGTCTGGGACACTTGCGTTTTCTGTACGAATAACCGTAATTTCATTTCCCGGATTACGCTTCGAAAATTCATCAGCCCATGTTTTTACTAATTCATAGGTTTCTGATGAAGCTTTAATAGTCATATCCGGCTCAACTTGTACTTGATCCTGTGCCTGTACAGATATGGAAGCGAAAAAGAAAACGGTTAATAATGTCTTGAAAATTAATATTGCTTGCGTTTTCATAATCTTGTTGTTTTTGGTTGCCTTGTAACTCTCACTAAAACTGCACATTACTACAAAGCACATTTGTTTGATATTTACATGTCAATAAGGATGCCAATTATTCCCGGCATGGTATCTGTCTGTCTTACTTTATGTTATGATTATTCGCACTAAAGATGACGACTTGATGATTGTGGTATTTTTCAACACTATGTTTCAAAAGCTACCTTACCTGCCTGGTTTTCTATTACTTACTTC
>CAYXJS010000210.1:0-4802 GCA_964465045.1 uncultured Bacteroidales bacterium
AGGTCTTGTCTGCGGGCCATATATTCAAAATAGCTGGATTGTATTTTCTCCAGGTAATTATCTTCTATACCCATCTCATAAGGCCGGCCACGCTTTTTGATATTTTGCTGTAGCTTTTCTGTTTTCAGGTATAGATATACGATTAAGTCCGGTTGGGGTAGCGAAGAAATAATGATGTTGAAAAGCTGGCTGTAAAGCGAAAACTCATCGGCCGGAAGGGTCTTTTTGGCAAAAACCAGCGACTTGGCGATGAAATAATCGGCAACAACAAACGGATAAAAAAGGTCTTTGGCCTGCAGTTTGTCTTTTAATTGCTGATACCGTTCGGCCAGGAAAGATAATTCCAGCGGAAAGGCATACTTTTCAGGGTCTTTATAAAATTTCGGTAAAAAAGAATTGTCCTCAAAGCCTTCATTAATCAGCATAGCCTGGTGTTTATCGGCAATCATCCCGGCAAGGGTACTTTTGCCGGCTCCGATATTCCCTTCAATAGCAATAAAATTATATTTCATCGGCCGTGACTTTTGACTCTAATGTTGTTTCTGATAGCCGATCCACTCTCAATTGGTCGGGGCACAGATACTTGAGTTCGCTGACAGGCTTTTTCAGCACAGGGTGAATGAATGCCGGGCTGATTTCCATCAAAGGCATTAAGGTGAACATGCGATTTTGCATGCGGGGATGTGGTATCTGCAAGTCGGGCTCATTCACAATCAAATCATCGTAAAACAAAATATCAATATCAATAGGGCGTGGACTGTATATTCCCGAATTTTCTCTGACTCTTCCTAATTTTTTTTCTATTGATAATAAAGTGTTGAGCAAATTTTTGGGTGATAAAGCGGTTTCTATGACAATAATCTGGTTGATGAAAGGAATATCATCCTCAAATCCCCAGGGTTCGCTTTCGTATAATGATGAGAATGCATTGGTTTTGCCAGCCTTTTTCTGAATTTCCCGGATGGCTTGTTCCAGAATCATAATTCGGTTTCCGCGGTTGCTTCCTAATAAAAGAGTTGCTTTTGCCATAGCCGCAATGGTTTCATTTTATAAGCGGCAAAAGTACAACACCCTGCTTAAAAAGGAAAATATATTCTGGATTCAGCTACAGCAAAGATGTATTATTGTGTTCTTCAACCCTGATAATCAAACCTAAAAGTTTGCGGTCATATTTAGGGTCTGCAGCCCATTTTCCGGTAAGCTCTCTTATAACTTTTGCCGAGCCCCGTTCAACAAAGTTAAAGCGGTTGTCTATTAATTTGTTGTTCAGTGTATCATGACTGGCGTATGCTTTCAGGTGCTGAATGTGTGCCCGTATGCCCTCACGTGCGGTTTTAAAAGATTCCCCGGGAGTATTGTTGTTCACGGTTCCCAGTCCGCAAAAGTTATTTTGGTTAGCGCTCACCACGCCATTATACTTTAAAAATCCGGTTTCATGACACATCTGGATGAAAGCAATGTCATGGTTTACGCCTTCAGCGCGGCATTCCTTTATATACAGCAGTATTTTGTCTGAAAGCCTTGAAATCCCTGTACTGTCGCTGTTACTAAGGAAAAAGGAATGCATCTGCTGTTCTGTAAGTTCTCCTTCGCCCATAATGTTAAAATTCAGATATGCAAGTGAATCGATGCTTTTCGCAGAAGCTGTATGTTCATCGTTTTCGACGGGTAATTCTTCTGCAAGCAAGCTACGCCAGGCCTTTTCATGTTCAAAAGGAAACATTGCATTGTATACCCATTGAGCCTGTTTTTTCGAGCTATCCTGAGAGAAGGCCTCAAAAACAGTGCGGTCGGGAAGCAGATTTGCTGCGTGTTTAACAGATAAGCTGTCTTTTGCCGGATTTTTGCCGGCGCTTATCATTTCAGGCCATACAAGGGTAGTGTCTTCATAAATGTTATATTCTCTGAAAGGATTATCGCGAAGGTAATCTCTGAAAACGGGCTTATAATTAAAATAGGGATACAAATTTTGATCTGTGAATAACAACAATATCGCCATCAATGTGATTCTGGCGACTGAAGTGTCAGGTATGTATTTTAATAACCTTTTCTTTATCACGTAAAACACTTTTGTTTTTAATCCCATCTTTTCAACAAATATGGTTTAAATTTCCCGGTTTAAATTGATGAATCTGCTTTTTTATTCACAATCTGATGTTAATAATATACCGATTCAGGAAACTTTTGATGCTCTGATTAACTGTTCAGGATTAAAATTACGTTAAATTACGGATTAGGTTTCAGCTTTGCCTTTTAATTTTTTAGTAATTTCGGGAATTAAATTCAAACTTTAATTAACTCACATAATAAGAATAGATTATGAAACAATTTTTCAAATTTACATTTGCTTCGGCTTTGGGATTTTTACTGACATTTATAGTAATCATCCTTATATTGTTTGGTGTTATTTCAGCATCCCTCTCTTTTGCTGAGAAAAAAACAGTGTTGGTTTCTGAAAACGCTGTTTTGCACATGAAACTAAACTATCCTATCAATGACAGGGGCGTTAACGATTTTAACTTCGCCAGTTTTTCCTCTTTAATGGATGAATCGATGGGTTTGATTGATATCCTGGAAAATATTGAGAAAGCAAAGCAAGATGATAAAATCAAGGGTATTTACCTTGATCTCCGTGGTATTCAGGCCGGGCTGGCTACAATACAGGAAATCAGGGATGCTTTGGCTGATTTTAAGGAGAGCGGCAAGTTTATTGTAAGCTATTCTGAGTTTTATTCACAAACCGGATATTACATGGCCAGTGTTTCTGACTCGGTTATTTTGCACCCTGAAGGAGATATGATGTTTAAAGGCATTAATGCTGAAGTCATGTTTTTTAAGGATATGCTGGATAAACTGGATGTGGAAGCCCAGATCATCCGTCACGGTAAATTTAAAAGCGCTGTAGAGCCTTTTATGATGGACCATATGAGTGAGGCTAATAAAGAACAAACCCGTACCTACGTCCAGTCTATCTGGGATAAGTTAGTGGGTGACATTGGCCGGGACAGAAACCTTGATAAGGCGGAAATCAACAATATTGCTGACAAACTTTTACTACAGAATGCTGACGATGCAAAAGAACTCGGGTTTGCCGATCTCTTGCTGTATGAGGATGAGGTGATGGATTTGTTGAAAGAGAAGTCAGAACGCGAAGATGATGATAAACCTGAGCTGGTTAAACTCACCAGCTACAAGGATGCGATAGTAGAAGAGCTCAGGGAAACCGTTCCCAAAAACAAAATCGCCGTTGTTTTTGCTGAAGGAAGCATCCAGACTGAAAAAGGTAGTGAGTTGACTATCAGTTCCGATGTTACGGCTAAGCATTTGCGCAAGGCACGCAAGGATACGACAATTAAAGCCATTGTTTTCAGGGTAAACTCTCCGGGAGGAAGCGCCCTGGCCTCAGATGTGATTTGGCGCGAAACAGTACTCGCGGCAAAAGAAAAGCCGTTTATTGTTTCTATGGGCGATTTGGCCGCTTCCGGAGGATATTACATTGCTGCCGGGGCTGATGCTATTATTGCCAATCCAACTACATTAACAGGCTCAATTGGGGTTTTTGGTATGATTCCAAATATGGAAGGTTTGCTTACCGATAAAATCGGGCTGGATTTTGATAATGTCAAAACCAACGAGAATGCCGGTTTTGTTAGTGTGAACCGACCACTTACGGATTATGAGCGTGAAGTATTGCAGAAAGGCGTAGAAAACACGTATGAAGTCTTTACATCCAGAGTTGCTGAAGGACGCGACATGACCATGGAAGAAGTGGATGAAATTGGCCAGGGACGTGTGTGGAGCGGAATCGATGCGAAACGGATTGGTTTAATTGATGAGTTTGGTGGTTTAATGACGGCATTGAATAAAGCTGCTGAATTGGCAGAAATTGATCAAGATGATTACCGCATCACCCGCATTCCGGAAAAGAAAGACCCTGTACAAGCCATCATGGATGAGCTTACCGGAAGAAACAGTTCTGCAAAAATGAAATCGGAGCTCGGACCTTTCTATTCTTACTATGAATACCTGAAGGAACTTTCTGAAATGCAGGGAACACAAGCCAGGCTACCGTATCAAATTACGATAAAATAAACAAACTTATGCACCGGAGTGAATTTTCTACAAACACATTCCGGTGTTTTTTATTGGATTAGCTAACATGGTTAAGGAAGAAAAGCAAGCCCTTCGCAAACATATTCGCACGCTTAAAAAACAGGTTCCTTATGAGGAAAAGGTTCGCCGTTCTAAATCGATTCTTAAGCAAATCGAATCTCTGGAGGTTTTTCTGAATAGTCAAGTTGTAATGGCTTACTGGTCTATGAGCGATGAGGTACATATGCATGATTTTGTAAAGAAATGGGCAGATTCTAAAACCATTGTTTTACCGGTTGTGAAAGGCGATGATTTAGAGCTGCGAATTTTTACCGGAGAAGATTCCCTAATTCAAGGAGAACGCTACGGCATTTTGGAACCCACCGGAAAAATTTTAGAAGATGCAAATCAAGTTGATTTCATTCTGGTGCCGGGTGTGGCCTTTGATAAATTCAACAACAGGCTGGGCAGAGGAAAGGCCTATTACGATAAATTGCTGAAAAATACCCGCGCATATAAAGCAGGGGTTTGTTTTGGTTTTCAGATGGTAACCCAAGTCCCTGTAGATGAAAATGACATACCCATGGATATGATTATTACCGAAAATTGAAAATTTTTCAACCGTAGAAACGCGATTTATCGCGTTTCACCAGGATTTATCGCGTCTGGACAGGATTCATCGCGTCTGGACAGGATTCATCGCGTCTGGA
>CAYXJS010000211.1:0-4787 GCA_964465045.1 uncultured Bacteroidales bacterium
TTAGCTTTTTTAGAACATCCATTGCCAGGCTATCCATTTTGGAAAAGGCAAACCATTTTTTACCCAGGTCTTTTAAAGAAGCACCCAGGTGAAACATTTTCTGTTTGTCAATGATTAGAAAACGATCATGCGAATGTTTCAGAGTTTTTATGTTTATTTCGGGATACTGCTGCCTGTGTTTTTTAAGATCATGTTGCAGTTGCCTGCCGGGCCTGGTGTATATTGTTGCTTTTACACCCTGCTTTCTTTTAGCCAGTAAAGCCAGTACCGACTCATCAATGTAATTGTCGATGAGAATAATAGATTTTCCGGCGCTTTTTACCAGATCTGCCGCAAATATGTAAGCATCAAATACCTGCCCTTCAAAAAATATTCCCTGCCTTGGCGGCAGGTTTGTATTGATCTGAAAATCAATTTCGCTTACTTTTTCAGATAATGTCTGAACATTGTCTTCAATGCGGTTCATCCGTTTGTTAAGCGAATAACCTTTTAGCAAATGGTCTTTTAAAACAGCATTTGCCCAAATCCTGAATTGTGTTCCCTTAATTGAATTTACCCGGTACCCAACTGAAATGATTACATCAAGTGAATAATGCAAAACATCACGTGAAACAGTCCTGTTACCTTCTTTCTGAACTGTTCGGAATTTCCGAACAGTTGCCTGTTCCTTCAATTCACCGGATTTAAAAATGTGTTTAATATGTTCATTGATATTTGCTTTGCTACTTTCAAACAAATCCACGATTTGCCCTTGGGTCAACCATAATGTTTCATCTTCAATCCTGACTTCCAGTCGAGTCTCCAATTCTTTGGCCTGATATATTACGATTTCATTCTGCATATTGCCCCTTATATTTCATAACCCAGTTCCCTGAAGATTTTTTGCAGCTCCTTTTTTGATTCCTCTTCTTCCTTCAACAACTGCGAAATCTCTGTTTGCAGCTTTTTCATCTTGCTGTCGAAATCTATGTTCTCATCCCGGTTTACAAACTCAATGTATTTGCTGGGAACGAGCGAATAGTCCTTTTTTCTAATTTCATTGATGCTTGCAGAATAGCAGAATTCAGGAATGTTTTGATAAGTATTTTTGTGATCTTCCTGCTGCCAGTTGTGCAGGGTTCCGGCAATTTCTTTTGTTTCTTCTTCGCTGAATTGAATGTACTTTTTTTCGAAGGGGATTCCTTTTTCACGTAAATCCATGAACAGTACTTCATTTTCGCGTTCCCGGTAATTCCATTGCTTCCCGTTTATATTTACCTGTCGTTTCTTTTTGTTTTTATTCAATACCCAAACAGTAACACTGATGTTGGTCGTGTAAAACATGTTTTGAGGCAATATCAAAATGGCTTCCACCATTCTGTTTTCAATTAGTTTTTTCCGGATTTTATACTCTTCACCTCCACCGGATAAGGCTCCGTTGGCCAGAATAAATCCGGCCACGCCGTTATCGGAAAGTTTGGAAACCATGTTGAGTATCCAGGCATAGTTGGCATTGCTTTTTGGCGGTATTTCGTAGCCATTCCATCGTGGGTCGTCGGTCAGTTCATCGGCTGCCCGCCAGTCTTTTTGGTTAAACGGCGGATTGGCCATGATGAAGTCGGCTTTCAGGTCCGGGTGCTGATCCCTGAAAAAGGTATTGGCCGGTACCTCGCCCAGGTTGGCGTTAATACCCCGGATAGCCAGGTTCATCTTGGCCAGCTTGTAGGTGGTGGCTGTGTATTCCTGTCCGTAAATAGAAACTTCTTTGGTATTGCCATGATGGCTTTGTATAAACTTTACCGACTGCACAAACATGCCACCGGAACCGCAGCAGGGGTCATAAATAATTCCCTGGTAGGGCTCAATCATTTCGGCAATCAGGTTTACAATGGTCTTTGGCGTATAGAATTCACCTTTGCCTTTCCCTTCGGCAATAGCAAACTTTTTCAGAAAATACTCATAAACACGTCCAACCACATCCTGTTGCTTGTCCTGTAGCGTATCAATATTGTTGATCGTATCAAGCAGTGCTGCCAGTTTACTTTCATCGAGGTTGAGGCGGCTGAAATAGTTGTCGGGCAATGCGCCTCTAAGGCTGGGATTGTTTTTTTCGATGGTATGCAGGGCGGTGTCAATTTTCAGGGCAATATCACTTTGCTTGGCGTTTTCTATAATGTAAGTCCAGCGCGCTTCTTCAGGCAGGAAAAACACATTCTTCATGTTGTAGAACTCCTTCATCTCAATGTATTTCGCCTTTCCCTCAGCAATGAGCTCCTTTTTCCGCTCTTCAAACTTATCGCTTACAAATTTCAGGAAGATAAGCCCTAAAACCACATGTTTGTATTCCGATGATTCCACCGAACCTCTGAGTTTATTTGCCGAATCCCAGAGGGTTTCTTCCATGCTTTTCTGCTTCTTGTTGTTTCGCTTTTTAGCCATTTGTCTTACTTCATTCTGATTTATTTAAGGTATACCAATATAAAAACTGATTTTGACGAAACAAGGCGCTTTTTTGCATCATGTCCCGGCATAAGGATGTTTTACTGTCTATGAAATTTTGCCTTTTTAGCATTCCTGAATGAGCATCTGTATAAACACAATCCATATTTTCATTTTATGATTGGGTCAGGTTTTTCTGTTTCCTGATTATGCCAAATTTAATTTGTTTGCAATTTAAGAAAAACTCTTCCAAAAACAAACAAACTAATAACTCATGCCTAATAAAGGCCATAGATCCTTTAGCTGCGGAAGAAGGTCCTTTTTTAAATATCTGTTGCTTTTAATTTTCTCTGTATATTGCTACAACCAACGGGTGCCAGGCATCACCTCACCAACTAACATCCACCCACACCATCCGGTGGTCGGAGCCTTTGTCGTCTTTTGTGAGGTATGAAAGCGAGTCGGAGGGCGCTGGCCAGAATACGCCGCTTTCTTGGGGTTGCAGGTCTTTTGATGGCAAAACGTAATCTACACGCAGGTTAAAAACAGCGGTTTTGTGTGCGGGGTGACTGTCGTTCGGGTTTTTTTCGTGCCACACTCTGCTTCCTTTGCTTGAGGGCGTTAGTTTTCCTGTAGCAGGCTCAGGATGAACGCTGGGATGCTCCAGCAAAAGGTCGATGGCGTTTCTGTAGCTGTCGCCGGCCATCGGATCGGCGTTCATATCGCCCATGACAACAAAAGAGCTGTTTGGGCTTAGTGAAGCAGGCTCGCCCTGGTCATCGTAAAGGTAAGCGCCTTCCTCAGGCGAAATGTAGTCTGCAAAAAGACGAATTTCGTCGTGGTTGCGTTTGCCGTTCCGGTTTTCTTCACCATCAAATCCCGGTGGGGTAGGGTGGGCAATCAAAACATGAATGGTTTTGCTATTGATCGTTACGGGAATATCTACATGGTTTTTGCTGGAAAGCCGGAAAACTTCCAAAACCTCTTCTGAATACCACGAAGTGCTGTCTTCATCTACCGGCAAATGCGCTTCGGGCATATCTTTCCATAAAAACTCCCGGAATGTAACCAAATCATCGGTTTCGAGTGGGTATTTAGACAAGATTGCAAACGCATATTGCCCCGGGTATTCGCCATAGCCAAAGGCATCATCAGGTGTAAAAGCTTTACCGTCGTTGTTTAAGTCAAGTCCGGTAGGAATTCCTGTATTTGACCGAAAAGCCAGTGCGTAAGGGTAATCGATGGGCTCTGAGCCATTAAACGATTTATCCAGGTAATTTTCCTGAAACAGTTTCAGGTTTTTACCTTCCTCATCATAGTCAAATTCTTGTAAAGCAAGTACATCGGGTCTTTTTCGCTGGATGATTTCAGCTATAATTTTAATTTGCTCATCGGCACCTTTTTCAAGGTCTTCCTGAAGCTGACCTCCTTCACTTCTGTATAGCGCTGTATTAAACGTAGCAAAGCGGATGCTTTCTTTATTTTCTGTGGTCTGGCAACTGCTGAGGAAGATAGCCAGCAGAATAAATAGTGATGTAATTTGCTTCATGGTTTTGGATTTTTCGATCGTCAAAATTAACGAAATTCTGTTTTGATATTAGGAGATTATAGCCTTTTTACCCTTGATTACGCTTTCGGAATAAAAAAAGCGATGAAGAAGTTCATCGCTTTATGTACAATCGGGATACGCTAATATCTTAATCCTTCCATTCTGCCAAAAACAAGTTGGTATCATAGGTGCCGCCATTGTTGCGGTTAGATGAAAACACCAGCTTATTGCCGCCGTAAGAATATACCGGGAAGGCATCAAAAACAGGATCGTGTGTAATTTGCTTCAGGCCGGTACCATCGATGTTAATCATAAAGAGGTTAAACTTAAAACCGCGGTCGCTGTGATGGTTGGATGAAAACACAATCTTTTCCCCGGAAGGGTGGAAAAAGGGGCTCCAGTTGGCTTTGCCCAGGTTTGTGATTTTCTTCTGGTTGCTCCCATCGGCATCGGAGACATAGATTTCCATATTGGTTGGCGTAACAAGGCCTTGTTTGAGCAGGTCTTTATATTCCTGAGCTTCTTCCTCGGTTTCAGGGCGGGACGCTCTCCATACCAGTTTAGAGCCATCGGGTGAAAAGAAGGCGCCGCCGTCGTAACCCAGCTCATCCGTAATTTGGGTTATGTTGCTGCCATCAATATCCATTGTGTAAAGCTCCAGGTCTCCACTTCTCAGAGAAGTAAACACAATTTTATCACCTTTGGGCGAAACCGTGGCTTCGGCATCATAGCCTTCGCGGTCGGTAAGCTTTCTGATGATGTTCCCATCCAAATCCGAAACATAAATATCGAAGGATGGATATATTGGCCAGACGTATTT
>CAYXJS010000212.1:0-4767 GCA_964465045.1 uncultured Bacteroidales bacterium
ACATGATACCCGGCATGACTGCGGATATTGATCACCGTATTATCCTCGAAAATCAGGTATTGTCCCCGGATGCCGGTGAGGCGTTTTTGGATTTCCGGCTCCTTATCCAGCTTCATGCTTTTTACCTTGTCGGGATATTGCTCCACCGGGTATTCAATTTCGGTGATGGAGTCATCCGAAGAAATGTATTGCTGATGCTCTTCGGGGAGGAGCTTGCTGATGCGTTGCTTTTCCTGTAGCAGGTCGAGGTCGAGCCGCTCGTTTTTGAGCATGCGCTGCCACTGCGTTTTGTCTGACAGATGTTGCTTGAGCTCCTTTTCAATCACACCGGCCAGGTAGCGGTATGGCGTTTCGGCCAGCACGATGGCTTTCCAGGCACCCTGGTCCATCCAGCGTCCCGGAAGGTGGTTTTGGCGGGTGACGCCCACCTTGACGTGATTGGTAAGGGCCAGGTACACAAAATGCGGCTGCAGGTCGTGCTCCTTTTCCCACTCCAGGTCGCGCAGCGCTTCGCCGAGGTGTGCCCGGGACAGCTCCGGACGGATAATGCTCTCCACAGCCCACGGCGAGGTTTTAAATGCCGGGTAGCTCATCCCTTCGCCAAAGGTCTTTTTGATCTTCTTCCCGGTCACCACGCAGTTGATTTGGTTGTTGAAGGTCAGACTTATTACCTGGCCCACCAGGGGCGTCATCTCCACAAATTCACCTTCCTCCAGGTTGTCATACAACGGAAGGGTGTATTGCACCGGCTGGTCAAACTGGGTGCGCATCTTACGTATATTGCCGCTTTTTTGCATGCTTTTCCTTTTTAGAACAACAAAGGTAAAGAAACAGGGATTGTTGTAAAAGGGTTTAAAAAACAGGCATGTTAAATCAAGATTGATTATTTTTGTATAAAACGTAATGGATATGAAACTAAAAGATTCAATAAAAAAGAAAGTGGATCAGCTTGCTCCTCATGAACTGAGAGTAGTTGAAAACTTCATCGATTCTTTAAGTGGGGGTTCTACAACAGACACTGAAACCGGAGGGAAACCACCATATTTAAAAGTGAGAGAATTGCTAAAAAGTACTAAGCTCACATCTTCTGACATTAGTAATTTAAGAGAAGATCGTATATGAATGTTTTTTTCGATACCTCAGCAATTGTTAAGCTCTTCAGTGTAGAGCCGGGTACTGAAGAAGTTGAAAAAATTATCAATGAAGCTAATAATGAGATTTGGTTGCTTGAACTTGCTGAAACGGAATTACTAAGTGCTGTTTACAGAAAACTAAGAAATAATGAAATACCTCAAGAAAACACTTTCCAAATCAGAAAAGAAATTTTCAGGCAAATGGAATGGTTTAGCATAATTCCCTTAAACAGTGAGATATTAAGAGAGGCAAATCGCTTGGTGGCTGAGTATGGTTTAGATTTTGGAATACGCACTTTAGATGCGCTCCATATTGGAGGTTGGTTGTCAGTAGCAGATGCCGACTGGTTATTCGTTTCTGCAGACAAAGTGCAGGCTGAGTTGGTTGAAAGAATTGGTTATAAGGTATATACTGTATGAAAATTTTAACATAAAGTAATCTCTCTCAAAGAGAAATTTCCACAGTGCTTCTAACATGTTATCATCCTTTTTGGCTTTCTTAGAAAGAAATCTCATGTTGATCTCTTCCGGAAATCAAGAAAACATTGTCGGATTTGATCTTTTATCCAATTTTTGTTGCAAAAAAATTTACTGAAGTTTTGCAACAAGCATAATTTCGTGTTTATCAAAATATTTAATGAGTTTGGTCGAAAAAGCATCAATGAATCTGTTCTAAAAAGGACCCATTGTTTGTATTAGATTATATTAAAATCTGATCATCACAACATTATGAAAAACACAAATTTTATTTATATTATTCATTATCACTATTTTAACTTATAAACATAGAAACCTATGAGCTTTTTAAACTGAACGAATAGAAAAATTCAATTGGTAACAGAATATGGATAGGATTTTGGCGTGCTTTAGATGCTCTTCATATGAGTAGCTGGATCACAATAGCAGTTAGCAAAATAAAAACCGGGGTTGCAATTGACCATTCAGGAATAAAAATGTAAATTTGTAAGAAAAAGGAATTTCATATGCAAACAGCGATAGGAAATAAAATAGTTGATAGTTACTTAAAGATCATGAAAAATTGGGACAATGAAACCAAGAAGAATCTGATAATTAAGTTAACTCAATCCATCGACACAAAGGATAAGAAACAACGTGACTTTTCTTCTTGTTTTGGAGCCTGGGAAGACAACAGAACGGCTGATCAGATTATTGAGGACTTAAAGGCAGATAGAGTTGATAACCCGGAAATTGAAAGCTTCTAATGGATTACTTACTTGATACAAATATCTGCATTTACTATTTTAAAGGTCTATTCGGATTAAAGGAAAAAATCGAAAAAATCGGATTTGAAAACTTTGCAATTTCAGAAATCACTTTAGCGGAGCTGATTTATGGAGCCGAAAAAAGCCAGAAGGTTGAGAAGAACCTTAAAGTTGTTGAGGATTTTGCAGATAAAATTGAGATACTACCGATTTTAACATCTTTGAGAATTTATGGTAAAGAAAAAGCCAGACTTAAGTCCATTGGTAAAATAATAGGCGACTTAGATTTATTTATTGGCTCAACGGAGATTGTAAATAATATGATTTTGGCAACCCGAAATACCCGGGAGTTTGAGAGATTAGAAGGGATTGTTATTGAGAATTGGATTGATTAATATTAGCTCTTCATACTGGTGCACAACTATTAAATTCATCAATGTTCGAATTTGCAATTCGGTTACTGCAGGCAGTTTTCAAAGAGCGGCAACTTCAAATTGCATAAGATGTAAAAGATAAATCATTTACCTTAGTACCCATGAAAAACAAAGCCTTAATTTTCATTTTATTATTGAATATCTGGTTTGTTTCTGAAACGCCGGCCCAGGATTTCTGGGAGATGATGACCCCGCACAAGGATGTGTCAAGTATAGCGATGAACAGTGAAGGCCACTTGTATATTGGTGCCAAGGATACGCTGACAGGCCATGGCGGCTTATACCGCAGCATGGATGACGGAGAGAGTTGGGAATTATTGTATCATCATATGTACGATCACAGGCCGTTTACTATCTTTTGTACTGAGGAGTATGTTTTTTTTAACGATCAAGATCGGTTTCTCAGAATGAGTGAAGCAGATATGTCAGTTGATACAGTTATTGGGGGTACGGTAGCGAACTTTTTGTGCTCAGGAAAAGGTGAATCTGGCGCAATTTATGCGGCTTCAGAGATTCTGTTTAAATCTTCGAACCAGGGCCAAACCTGGGACACCTTACTCACGCTTAGTTCAACAACCGAGTATTTTTATGATATCCTGGAAGTAAGTCCCGACACGATATTTGCGTCCACCGTGGACTGGATCAGTGGCGGTGGGGTTTACCGCAGTGTGGATGGCGGCGAAACCTGGGAATGGATACTGGAGAATTATGGAGTGACGTCCTTAGAGCAGGCCAGCAACGGCGATATATTTGCAGCCGGTTATGGCTTATATGATGAAGATTACGGACAAGTAATGATTTCAGAAAATGGTGGCGACAGTTGGTATATGAGTTTATCAATGGAATATCTGCAGATTCAGGACATGGAAATAATGCCAGACGATAAGATGTATCTTGGATCGGTTGGGGCGTTATCTTTTAATTGCGGAGTATATATATCGAATAATTATGGCGTATCATGGGAGCACTACATAACAAATGTCATTAGCGAATCAACAAAGGTGCATGTGATAGAATTGCTGAATGATGGGCATATGTATCTCTGTGCGGACAGAGATGAATTGCCATGGGGTATTAAAAACTTGTACCGCAGCGTAGAGCCTTTATATACGGATATTTCAGGAATACCCCAGGCACAAGCAGCCATGGAGGCCAGCCCAAACCCGGCAACGCAAGAAGTCACATTCAGTTTTGAGCTTCCGGCAAAACCAGCAGTATTACAGGTGCACAATGTAAACGGGCAGGAAATGTTCCGGCAAAGGGTTACTTCCGGTTTGCAGTCGGTTCGTGTTGAAGTATCCTCCTGGCCTCAGGGAGTGTATATTGCCCGTGTGTTGAGTAAAGGGCTTTTGCAGGGAGCGGTGAAGTTTGTGGTGCGGTGAGGGGGATTATTATCTTTTGCCGCGCATGAATGATCAGCTTGGCCTAAAATGCATCAAATTTTTATCAAATTACATAATATACCGATTATTAGAAGGTTATTAAAACCGTTTGCCAGAAATAAACTATTGATTTTTACAAAATAAACCTTAAACTTAAAAACTTACGAACTTTTTAAACTGAACTCATATTTTCTCACAAAGGCAGCATATTATACCCGTAAAGGTATGATGGATGCATCATTTACTAATTTTATACCCTATCAGGTATATTTTTACAAAAATATTGTATATTTATACCCAAAAAGGTATATTAATGAAGCATTTAGTAGCATTCATCAAACAGCGCAGGAAACAATTGGGGCTTACCCAGAAGGCAATGGCTGAAAAAGCCGGGGTTGGACTGCGCTTTGTTCGCGAATTAGAACAGGGGAAAGAGACTCTGCGAATGGATAAAGTAAATCAGGTATTAGCCCTTTTCGGACATAAACTGGCACCTGTTGAAAGCAAAAATTTAGAAAAGAATGAACAGGAAAGCTAAAATATATTTTGAAAACCACCTTTGTGGTTATCTTGAAGAAACAGATGAAGGCTATAG
>CAYXJS010000213.1:0-4741 GCA_964465045.1 uncultured Bacteroidales bacterium
ATCAACACAATTACCAAATCAAAACCAACAAACCCTTCACCTTAATCTTCCCCGGCAATATTCCCGGTGAGTCGCATTAGTTCTGTTTGGGTGTCTATCAGGTTAAAGATGGCTTCTGCCTTCGATAAGGCGGCATTCAGGTACACCAACTGAATATCCCTGTAGTTAAAAGAGTTAATTGTTCCTGATTTAAATCGATCTTCGGCAATTTCCAGATTCAGCTTTGCCGTTTCTTCTCTGTCCAGAGCCACATCAAAAACCTGTTTCCGGGCTTCGTAGCGCTCGTAAGTATTGCGCAGATTACGTCTCAGGCGGTCTGCCATCTCTTTCTGCTCTATGTTTCCTATCTGTTCCTCTATTTTGGCATTCTGGATAGCCCGCCGGGTTTTTCCACCATCATACAGGTTAAAGCTCAGTGTAAAGTTTGCATAATAGGAAAACTCATCCTCATTAAAAACAGCAGCCTGGTTGGGATTTATGCGTGCCGAGTTGTAGTCTATTCCCGAACTTAACCGAAGCATAGGATACAATGCACTTTTTTCGAGCTCTGTATCTTTTTTAAGAATTTCTTGCTGAATAAACTGATTACGCAGGTTTTGATTATCGGCTAACAGCCGTGCCTCAAGTCTTGAAAAATCATATTCCTGATATGAAGGGATAAAGTCTCCTGTCAACGTATATTTGGTCCCTACTTCTTCTGCCATAAGCTGGTTTAAGTTTCTTAGCGCATTGCGGTAATTATTCTTTTGCAGGATGTAATTGGAAGAGTCTTCGAGATAAGCCGTTTTGGCCTGAAGCACATCAAATGTACCGGCATTACCCATAGCTTTCCGCTCCTGGTCATAGTTAAACCTATCGCGCGAAAGCGCCCTGACATCATCTAAAACTTCCAACTGCTCTTTAGCCAGCAATACACGATAATAGGCCAGAATAACAGCCTGCATTGTATTCTCTACCAGCAAACGGGCATTGCCTTCAGAAAGGTGCTCTAATGTTTCGAGTTTTTCTTTGTTGATGCGCGCGGAGAATCCGTTAAAGACAGCATAGTTAACAGACAAATAAGGCGCTATGGCGTGCATGGTGCGTTGCCCCTGAGTATCGTCATCAAAGCGGTTGATGTTGGTAGCTCCGGTTTCCGCAGAAGGATATCCGCCAACGGTGCCCCAATTGTTGTTGTTTTTGGCTATCTCCAGGTCCAGGTCGGCTATAGATAAATCATAATTTTTTTCCAGCGCTTTAGCCAAGGCATCCTCTAAAGAAAGCGCTTGCTGGGCAACCAAAGCTTCCCCTGACATTACTAACACAATAATTAACAACCATTTCCTTAACTTCATGTACTTCATTTTTTGTTGAATAAGATCGCTTACGCTTCTTTGTGTCATTTAAAATCAGCCATTCCAAAAATGCGCTTCATTTTATTCATAAACCTCATAAAACCGGTTTCAAGGCATTTATGATTCAATCTTATTCTATTTTACGATTCTGATAAACAATTACTTTTTCTACGCTTTCGCGGGATGGCTTTTCAGACAGTTGCTGCTCTACATCCTCAGGCACAGGCATTGTATCTCCCTTCTTTATCCAAAGCCTGAAACGGCGCATTCCATATGACAATTCTATTTTCAAATCATTCTTCACCAGAATCAAAACCGGGAAAAAGAGCAGAATAAATCCGGTTCCAACCAAAACACCATAAGCCAGCGTAATCGCCATCGGTTTAAGAAACTGTGCCTGGAAACTGGACTCCAGAATAATGGGATATAATCCCACTGTAGTGGTAAGCGTGGTAAGCACAATAGCCCGGAACCTGGCTATTCCGGCGCTGAAAACAGCATCAAAAACGCGCATGCCTTCCCGCAGGTTGGTATTAAACTTTTGCAGGAAGACCACCGCATCATTAATAATGATTCCCGATAAGGCAATCATACCCCAAAGGCTAAGCATAGAAACCGACTTGGATTCTATGCCGTGACCCCATATCGCTCCCATCCATGCTAAAGGTATCATCATCAGAATGATAATGGAAGCGCCGGCTGATTTGAAATGCAGCATCAGAATAAGCAAAATCACCACAAAAGCCACCAAAAAATATTGCATCAGCTCCTGGTTAGATTCCTGACTGTCTTTTGCCTGACCCTGAAAAAGATAATCCACACTGGGATAACGCCCGAGAATTTCAGGCATAATGTTGTCTTCAATTTCCTGAAGGATGACCGGCACCGGCTCATTAGGGTCTTTCACGCCGGCTATCAACCTGATTTCGCGTTTGTTGTTGTAGTGCTGAATGTTCACCGGGCCGCGCGTAATATCATATTCAGCAAGCTCAGACAACGGGAAATCGCCCATCTGGGTTTTTATCTTCATGTCTTCAAGCTGGCCCACGTTCATCCGGCCGGTTTCAGGATATCGCACCCACACCCTTAACTCATCTTTTCCGCGCTGCAAACGTTGGGCCTGGCCTCCAAAAAAACCCTGCCGCACCTGGCGGCTGATAGAGTTATAATCCTGACCCATCATATAAGCTTTGGGTTTCAGCTTCAGGTTAATTTCGCGCTTACCCAGGGCATTGTTATCGCGGATGTTGTTTAAGGCGTCAATATTTCCAAGCCGGGCTTTCAGTTCTTCCGTGGCTTTACGCAATTCCTCCATATTTTCGCCCAGCAGACTGATAGAAACCGGATCGCCAAACGTGCTGCGACCCTCAACATTGAATTTCTCAGCCTGCGGAACCTTTCCGATCTTTTCTCTTACACGGTTAACAACGTTATAACTATTAAACGGCTGTCCTTCCATGTTATCCAGGATCACAAAAATGTTTCCGGCATGAGCCCCGGATTCCTGCCCATTATAGGCTTCGCCGGTAGAAACAAATGTATAGTGTATGAAATTTACCGTGTCTCCGTGTTCTTGTTTTATTTCCTTATTCACTTCCCAAACGGCATCCTCCATTTCGCGAAGCTTATTCAGCGTAATTCTTTCACCGGTTCCGGGCTTGTAGGCCAAGTCAATGTTAAACTGGTCGAACGGAATGCTCGGGAAAAACGTAAGCTTGATGAGACCACCTGAAACAAGTCCTGTGGTAATCAGAATAAGCGCTACCGGCACCGTAACCACAAACCACCTCCACCGGATAATCCGCTTCAGGATCACGCCGTAGATGCGATCACGCATAAACCTTAAAAAGCGGTCTAACCCGTTTCTGATTTTACTGCCGAAGTTTTTCTTTTGCTCACGCCTGAGCACATAGCTGTTGCCTAAGTGCCCGGGCAGCACAAAGAAAGCCTCAAGCAATGAGAAAAACAGGGAGAACACCACAACAAAAGCCATCTCAAACATGAATTCAAGCCTGCCTGTAACAAAGAAAGTGGGTGAAAAGGCAACGATAGTGGTGGTAATAGAGGTAATAACCGCAGGCAATACTTCCATGGTGCCATCCACGGCAGCTAAACGCGGCGATTTCCCCTTTTCAAAATGTGAATAAATATTTTCCGCAATCACAATACCGTCATCTACTAAAATACCGATAACCAAAAGCATCCCGAAAAGGGAAATCATGTTAATGGTAACATCATACATATGAGCAATCATAAACATACCCAAAAAGGAGGCCGGTATCCCAAAAGCTACCCAAAACGAAAGCCTGAAATTCAGAAACAGTCCCAACGAAAGCAATACCAGCGCCAGACCGATACCGCCATTTTCATACAGCAGATTCAAACGTTCGTTAAGCCGGTCAAGAAATTTAAACGTGATTTCAAGACTGGCATTTTCGTGGCGCTCATTAAAGTCATCTACATATTGCACAAGATAATCGGTAATCTCTTCAAGGTCTTCTTCCGGGAGTTTCTGAATAAAAAACGAAACCGAGCGGTTTCCGTTCATAAAACTACTTTGGGAATTATCCAGAAACTGCACTTCTACAGTAGCCACGTCTCTTATTCTGACCATGCTTCCGTCGGTATTGGTGCGCAGCACAATATTCCCTATTTCCTGCGGGTCAACACTCCGGTTACGGGTACGAATCAGTACCTCTTCTTCATCAGATTTAATCTGACCTCCGGAGATATCCTGATTGTTAGCCGCAATAACTTGCACTAACTCATCAAAAGTAAGGTTATAACGCATCAGCTCTTCTTCGGCAATCTCTACGGATATTTCCAAAGGCGGGAATCCACTGATATTAAGCTGACTGACCGGGCCTGTGGTGAGTAAATCAAACTCGATTTCATCGGCCATTTTTTTGAGCTGATGCAGATCGGTGTCATCTTTACCCACCAGCCCCATATACATTACCTGGCTTTTGCTGCGTTCTTTAAAAACAATAGGCTTTTCTGCGTCTACCGGGAACGAACTGATGCCATCCACCGCATTCTTCACATCCATCAATGTCTCATCCAAATCATACTGGCCTGTGGTTTCAATGTTGATTACAGCAAAGTTCTCAGAAGACGTGGAGGTTACTTCCTTAATCCCTACAATTCCTCGGATAGCTTCCTCTACCCGCATAGTAATGCCTTCCTCCATTTCCTTGGGCGAAGCGCCGGGGTAAGCTACCTGCACAGTAATCATTTTGGGAGTTGTTTCGGGAAAGAAAGATTTCTTCATCTGAAAAATCCCGAAAATCCCGGCAAGGAAAAATACAAAAATGATAAGGTTGGCGTAAAACGGATACTTTACAAAAACCGCTACTAAATTTCTCATAATTTCTTCTTTACAGGATTTCCACCTCGGTTCCTTCTTT
>CAYXJS010000214.1:0-4723 GCA_964465045.1 uncultured Bacteroidales bacterium
TTTTTCCTGTTAGAGAACTTAGCTCAATTCTTGTATCACTAACATTGTTTTCCAGATGAACATCGAGGAAATCTTCAAATGGATTAGGATATACCCTGGCTATCTTAACCTTTTCATTTGAATTAATTCCGGTGGTTGATGTATCAATAATCTTATAAATGGTGCCTGTTGAAAGGCCGGCTATATATAATTCTCCTTCTGAATCTTCACCGAAAGCAGCAAAGTTGTTTCCGGAAAACTGTCCCTGTTCGGTCAATTCCCAGTTACCTTCATCGTCATATAGTGTCCAGATTTTATCATTGCAGTAATCCGCGAAAAAATAATGCCCCTGCATATCTGGAAACTCTTCCCCACGGTATACAAAGCCGCCGGTTACAGAGCATCCTCCGGTTTCAGTATGGGAGTATTCATGCACCGGAAATGTGTATGCTCCCTGATCCTGACAACCATCGGTATTATACTCATGGTTTCCTTCATAGCAGCGCCATCCGTAATTCAATCCTCCATTGCTTTCCGCCGATTCAAAATTCACTTCTTCGTATTCATTCTGACCTACATCGGCAATCCATAAATCTCCGGTTTCTCTGTCAAAACTGAACCGCCAGGGATTCCTCATCCCTGAAGCCCATATTTCATCCCGGGCATCCGGGTCATCAACAAAAGGATTGTCTGGAGGAATCAGGTAGGGAACACCATCAACATCTATTCTCAACATTTTACCTAACAAGGAAGTCATGTCCTGCGCTCTGTTTTCAGGATCTCCCGCACTTCCTCCATCTCCGGTGCCAATGTATAAATATCCTTCCGGACCAAAACGTATCTCACCTCCGTTATGATTGGAATAAGGCTGCGCTATAGTTAGCAGCACTCGTTCGCTGTCTGGGTTTGCTTTATCAGGGTTAGATTCGCTAACCGAAAATTCTGAGATGTGGGTGTCGCCATCAGGACCGGTATAATTCACATAAAAATAGCCATTTGTTTCATAGTCGGGATGGAAAGCCAATCCCAGAAGGCCTCTTTCTCCTCCGTAGCTGATTCGGTCTTCGATGTTGAGAAATGGCTCACTGTTTATTTCACCTTGTTCATCAACAATTTGAATCATACCGGTTTGTTCCACTACAAATAAGCGGCTGTCACCTGCATGATTTATACTTGCCGGAGCGTTGAGCCCTTGAGCAAACGTTTCAAGATCTATTTGTGGTTGTGCCTGGAGAGTTGCTAAAAGTATAACGGAAAATGCTGTTGAGAGGAATCGCTTTTTCATAATAAATGTATGTTTGCTTTAGTAATACAAACATTTTAATTAGATGAATGTTGTAATTTAAATTTCCAAACATCCCGGCGCTGCAGTTTTCTGCTTGCGATTAATAACTCTCTTTTTAACTGGGATTTTCCTTTGTTTTATATTGATTTCTGCGCCAGATTTGCGTTAAAACAATCCCTACAAAAACAACAGATAAGCCAACAATATCCATCAATTTAACTTTATCGCCAAAAGCAATCCAGGCCAATAGCATAGTTACAGGAGGACCAAGATAAAACAGGCTTGCTACGCTTGTAGCATCAAGCCGTTCGATTAAGCACCACATTAGTGCATATGCTGCTAAGGAAACACCCAGAATCAACCAAACCATAGCGTAAATGAATTCTGGCTCCCAATGAACGGATAAGTTCTCAACGAAAGCAGCGGGCAATAGTAAAACAATAGCTGTTCCCAGGCTCTGATAAAAAATGGTGAGGTCGATAGGTATTTTACTGGTATTCGTAAATATTTCCATTTGTCGTTGAATAAGACTAGCTGCGGTAATCCCTAAAACAGAGCCCAATGGTATCAGATAACCAAAAATCGATTGATAGTTTCCGAAATCTATCCTGTATGATACGGTAAGAGTCACACCCACAAAGCCTAATATTAGTCCTATCCATTGGATAAAGTAAGTACGTTCTCCTGTAACCAATCCTGAAAGTGCACCTGTGGTCAGTGGTTGCAGCGCTACCACCAGAGCCACAATTCCTGCCGGAACCTGATTATCTAATGCCAGCAGCACGCAGATAAGCCAAACGCCATGTGCCAGTATGCCAATTAACATATTGAGTGCGGCCACTCTCCATCCAACCCACCGGAAGCGCTTCCTGATGAGTAGATAAAGAAGCATCACTATGGTAAGCGCCAGGTAGCGCCAGAAAACCAGCGTATATGGCCCTGTGTAAGGAAGCCCGTATTCAGCTCCAATAAATCCAGAATTCCATAAGAAAACGAATCCAGCGGCTAAAAGAAGTGTGTTTCTGTTCATCGCTTCAGGTTTGGATTACCTATTAATTGCGTTGCAAAGGTATAGATTTACAACACCTTAGGCATAGTTAAACGCAATTCTTTAAAAATGAAGAGAACGATATAAAGGTAAGAATTATCTTTTTAACTTGCGTCAATATTAACCGATAAACATCAGATGAAATTGAATAAAGTCAGACAGTTGTTTGCAAAAAAACTCCCCCGGAATTTCCTTCTCAGAAATCCGGTTATGGGAGGATTAACGCTGGCTGTATTTATGCTGGGCTTTACGGCTGCATACCGGCCATTGGGCTCTCATGCTTCGCTGGGTATCAGCTACATCGAAACGATGGCGCTATATGCTTTTATAGCCGGCTTCTCAGTTATTCTGCTTATTTATTTGCTTAACCAACTCCCTTATTTTTCTGCTAAATCAACCTGGAATCTGAAAAAAGAGCTTCTGACCATATTGATTACCCTTTTCGGACTGGGTGTAGCCATCTTTCTTGCGGCCTTCATTGTGGAGCCGCCTGCCGACCGGTGGAATTTTCCCACATTCTTCGATTCGGTATTCAATGCTTTCCTTGTCGGGATTTTGCCTTTTATCTTTTTTACTTCTGTGAATATTCCATACCTGAGCTCACATTTCGTGGAGCTTGAAAAGCCGGAAGACCAAAAAAATCAAGAAGAAGAACCAACCGAAGAACGCATTAACATCTCCTCGCAACTGAAGAAAGAATCCCTCAGCTTTTTTCCGTCGCAGTTTTTGTTTGCAGAATCGGATGGAAATTACGTCCATTTTTATTTAATTGAAAACGGGAAACCCCGCAAAGTAACCATTCGCAATTCCATCAGCAATATCGAGGAGCAGCTTTCAGAAAGCAATGAATTTTTCCGCACTCACCGGGCATTCATCGTGAACCTAAAGAAGGTCCGGCGGAAGCTCGGAAATTCCTCCGGATATCGACTGAAACTGATAGATGCTGAAACAGAAATCCCCGTTTCCAGGCAGAAATCGAAAGAGCTTGATAGTTCTCTTAGAGAATATATAAATTTGTAAAAAAGGATTAATGCAAAACTTATACATTATATCAGGTTGTAATGGTGCAGGTAAAACCACAGCATCATATACGGTATTACCGGAGATATTAAAATGTGAAGAGTTTATAAACGCAGACGAAATAGCAAGAGGGTTATCTCCTTTCAATCCCGATAAAGCGGCTATTGAAGCAGGGCGAATTATGCTAATGAAAATTGATAATAATATTGATAAGGCAATTGACTTTGCTTTTGAAACTACACTATCCTCGCGAACTTTTGTCAATACAATAAAGAAAGCCAGAGAACAAGAATTTCAAATCAACCTGCTTTTCTTTTGGCTTGATTCTGTTGATCTAGCTATTCAAAGAGTTAAAGATCGCGTAAAGAGGGGAGGTCATAATATTCCGGATCAAACCATTAAGAGGAGATATTTTTCTGGAATTAGTAATTTGTTTGAATTATACATCCCCCTATGTGACTATTGGATGATAACAAACAATTCAAATCCAAATCTGGAGTTGGTTGCTGAGGGAAATGCCAATGACGTATATAGAATTGAAAACTTTCGTACTTTTGAAATGATAAAAGACATTAAAAATGGAAGAAAAAAATAAAGTCATAAGAGAAAAGCTTATAAAAGGCCTAGAGCTATATTATCAACGACTTATAAAAAGTAAGATAGAAAGCAATTCTGATTTGGTTGTTTCAGAGAATGGTAAAGTTGTTTATGTTAATCCTAAAAAATACCTTAAAAAATAAAGCGTATCAATGCTATTTTGCTATTGCATAAATTCAACCCCATCCCCATAAATAGAATAATAATAAAAAGTAATAAAATTTCCTTTCCATCCCAAAAAAACACCATTCATCACAGAAAAATGCTGTAGGTAACAAAGCCTTTCAGTATATCCCAAATACTTGATTATCAGTTTCTATATGATTCTATTTGCATTCATAATCGCAAAACAAATTAAAATCTGAGAATCATGAAAAGCTTAACTGAAATCAAAAAAATCGCTGTTACCTTGTTCTTTTTAGTAACAACAGTCTTTACTTTCGGACAACAAAATGACGTTTTCAACGGAATAATCAAAGAAGCCATGAGTGGCAACCCTATTCCTTTTGCATCTTTAGTTATTCTGAATCCTGCTGACTCATCCATGATAACCGGAACAGTCAGTGGCCCTGAGGGACATTTTTCTTTCGAGCATCCCGTTAAGGAAAATAGCATACTGCAAGTAAGGCACATGAGCTATCAAACCAAAACACTCAACTGGGAGCCTTCTGAAAATCAAAATGAATGGGTCATTTTGCTGGATAAAAAATCGGTGACAATGGATGAGTTGGTAGTCGTAGGCGAACGAGTTAAAGTAAAAACCCAGGGCAGCAAAACCACTTACTTTATGAATA
>CAYXJS010000215.1:0-4697 GCA_964465045.1 uncultured Bacteroidales bacterium
AGCTGGCATGAAAATTAAATAATAAACGGTATACAACATGCTGTCATACACCATGCGGGCGGGCTTCCAGTGTTTTTGGTTGTCGGTTTTAGCAAAATTTGTATCGGGTGATGAGAACGCGTCTTTGTAAATCCCGCACGGTGCGTATAGCTTTCCGTTATCGATTGATTTTATATTGACTCTTCAAAACTTTTTCTATCTTTGACCAAAGCTCTCACTCCATGAATACAACACCTGAGCAAATAGCCCGCGATAAAATTGACCAGATGCTTTGGCAAGCAGGTTGGGCAGTTCAAAGCTTATGGCGCAAAAAATTGAAAAATATTATAAGGCTTTAAAGAGGAAATAATGTTTTTACAAATCTTTTTTAAACTTTTAACACTAAAAAATTGTTTTATTTTGACATAAAAAGTAATATTGCATATTAAATTGTCACAATAAAACACCAAAACACCATGTTAATTCGAGCTTTCATAAAAAACTTTTTGTCGTTTGATGAGGAAACCCTTTTGAGCCTTTACCCGGGTAAAGGGCCGGAAAACAGGCATGTAGTGCGGAAAGAAAACCGCGATGATATTCCGGCACTCAAGACGGCGGTCGTGTATGGGGCTAATGCTTCAGGGAAATCGAACCTGATAAAAGCTGTGTCATTCATGAAGCATTTTGTAACTAAGGGTTTTTCAGCTCCCACCGGAATTAACTATCAACCTTTCAAGCTGTCTGATAATTCAAATAAAAATTCGAAAATCGAATTTGAGATAAAAGCTAAAGGAGCGTGCTACGCTTATGGAGTTGATTTTAACCGGGAAGAAGTGATTGAAGAGTGGCTTGTAAAAATCAATAAGCGAACGGAGCAAACTATCTATAAGCGGAAAAACCTGAAAAATAGCGTGAAAGTGGTTTTCGATAAAGTACGATTTGAAAGCAAAGAAAACGAGCAATTTGCGCACTTTACAGGCAGGGGAACTCCGAGAAACAGGCTGTTTTTGTTGGAGGCTACGCGTCGGAATCTGAATTTTATTTCGGAAATAAATGATGTATTTAGCTGGTTTTCCAATCAACTGAAAGTGATTTTCCCAAAATCCAGGTATGAAGGTTTAGAGTTTAATCTTAAGGAAGATAAAAACCTTTCAGATTCATTTACCCATTTTTTGGAATACTTCAAAACCGGCGTCGAGGAATTGACTCGCAAAGAAGTTGACCCAACAGTTGATTTGAAAGAAATTCCTTCTGAAATAGTCAATGGCATCACAAAAGACTTAAAGGCCGGTCACAAGGTCATCATAGGCTCTGAAAACAACCGGCGAAACTATGCCTTTGAGAAGAATAATTCAGGAAATGTTGTAGCCCATAAGATAATGGCCAAACACTTATCTAATTCAGGGAAAGAAGTTTTCTTTGAATTGGATGAAGAATCGGATGGCACAAACCGAATCATTGACTTTATTCCGGCATTAATTGATTTAAGCACCAACGATTCCGTTTATGTGATTGATGAATTGGATCGCAGTATGCACCCGATTTTAACACGAAAAATCATGGAATATTTTCTGAATTCATCGAAAGACAATGCGAGTCAGTTGATTGCTACAACTCACGAATCGAATTTATTGGACCTGGATTTGCTGCGGCGTGATGAGATTTGGTTTATAGAGAAAAACAAAAAGAAAAGCTCATCTTTATATTCGTTACTTGAGTTTAAACCACGGAAGGAACAAAACATAACAAAAGGGTATTTAAATGGCCGTTTTGGAGCTATTCCTTTTTTGTCTAATCCTGAAGAATTAAGTTGGTAATGCCACATAAAAGAGTACCATACACAAGACCGGAAGGTAAGAGAGATGCACGTTTGATCATTATTGCTACTGAAGGGCGTAAAACAGAACCTATCTATTTCGAGGCTTTGAAAAAAAGTATTCAAGTTCCGGTGTGCATGTGGAAATAATTGACCGGAAAACGGATAGCTCCAACCCGGAAAGGGTGATGGCAGCGCTGGATGAATTTGCTGACAAATATGAAATTGCATATGACGATGAACTATGGATGGTGGTTGACAGAGATTATCAATCCTGGGGTGAAAGGGAGTTAAGCTATGTGGCACAGCAATGTCACAGGAAAAAAGGATATTATCTTGGCTTGAGCAATCCCGCTTTTGAAATTTGGTTATTGCTGCACTTGGTAGATTTAGACACTTACTCATCAGGGGAAAAAGAACGATTATATCATAATCCCAAGGTCAGTACACACAAGACCTTATTGAAAAAGGAGGTTAGTAATCATATGCCCGATGGTTTCAGGGAATCTGAATACAACGCTGAATATCTTATACAATTCGTCAACCAGGCTATAAGACAGGCAAGAAGTCTGGATAGGAATCCCAGAGAGCGCTGGCCAAATCAACTTGGAACACGAGTTTACCGATTAGCTGAGAAAATAAAGAAAGGAAAATAGAATAAGATTATGACATCAACCATTATATCAAAAGTCTGGAGTTTTGCAAAAGTATGCTGAGGTTTATTATATTTGCAATTAACAGAACCCACCACGCTTCCCGTTGGATCAGCGCACCCAGGTGGGTCTTCGATTTTTACGGAGGGCCTGACATATGATATATAACAAGCCTCCGCTTACCCGGAAATACAGATTCAAAAATAATGGCCGACCCCCAAAATCCAAGAGAAGCACGCGGCGAACCTGAGAAAGACGAAGCCTTCAAGCAAGCCATGCAAAATACTTTGAAGCGAATATTGAAACAAGCAGGATAGAAACACTATTAAGCAAATAAAAAGCACTTATTGAGGTTCATGCAAAGCTCAAAAAAACGTGCATTTTATTTAGATGCCCACCTTCGCGAATAAACTCGTTTTGGTAGGCGATATTGGAGCTAATATACAAGCTCAGCTCTGCTCTTTTTTGCTTTTGCTTACTTCACCTAAAATTGTTAAAGAACTGATTTCGTGAGAATTGATGGGTTATGCTTTTGTTTGCTCATCAAAAAAGTGGAGCTGCCGGGAGTCGAACCCGGGTCCAGACAAGCAGCAGAATTGGTTTCTACATGCTTAGTCTTTCATTGATTGTCGGGAAGCAGCCGGTGAAAGACCAACCTACTGTTTCCTTATCCCCTGAGGGGTCACAAAGCTATCGGGGAAACAGCCTTGTCAAGCCCGGCTTTTTATGATACTCCAAACGGGACGCGGCCAGGCGTGGCTTCCCGCGGAGCAGCTTGGAGCGTAGTCCTCTTGACTACGCTGCTAAAGCGTAATTGTTATTGTTGCCAGTTAAATCGGCGGTGTGCTTTGCTTTTGCGGACTAAAACACAACGTCCGGCATGCTTGCAATTCCCCTTCCTTGCTGTCAAATCCAGTCAGCCCCAAATGTCAATGAACGTATCACGTTTCTACTGCAAAAATAATGCAAAAACAAACGCCTGACAATCTTTCATGAATTCTTCAGCGATGTATTTCGGCATTTACCGAGTTTTTGGCGGCACTCATCGATTTTTACTTTCGACATTACCCATGGCTATCTACTTTTACCGCCGTAAACTTAAAAACCAATTTACAATGAAAAATCAAAGTGACACAAAAAAACTGGCTTTAGGGTTGGTTGTGCTAACAGCCGGCGTTCTTTTTCTGTTCAACCGTTTGGATTTTATTTCTCCTGAAATCGCAGACCATTTGTTCTCATGGCAGGTTCTGCTTATCGCCATTTCAGTGGTGATGATAGCCGGCAACAAGAACAACCTGGCCGGCTGGGTCGTGATGGCCGTAGGCGGTTTTTTCCTGCTGACAGATATCTTTATTTTTCCGGCCACTTTCCGGGATGTCTTCTGGCCTCTTTTGATTATCGCTATCGGGATTGTGATATTAGTCAAAGGCCGCAGCAACCGGCATCAGTCTATGATTCAGCATGGGCATACCGAAAGTTTTTCAGACGATAACAGTTTTGAGGATATAGCCGTATTTGGCGGAAACAAAAAATCCTATCAATTAACGGAATTCAGGATGGGTAAAGTGGTAGCTATTTTTGGTGGCTCGGATATTGACTTGCGCGAATCTACATTGTCAGAACACGGCGCTATTGTAGATATGTTTTGCTTGTTTGGCGGCTCAAACCTCATTATTCCTCGCGACTGGAAGGTGAAATCAGATATGATATCCATTTTTGGAGGAATGGATGAGCAAAGCGCCACCGGACAGGTTGATGAGCAAAAAGTGCTTTACGTGAAAGGAATGGCCATTTTTGGTGGAGGAGAAATTAAACGGTATTAGAAGGGGCAGAGCATTAAAGGAAGTTTCGACATTCACCAAATTCTAAATAATAGATTCCCGCCCGTACCGAATCCCGAGGCCTCGGGATTCGGGCGGGCCGCTCTGCATCACTTCGCTTTCGCTTCGTGATTTGAGCGGAATGACGGGGCTATAGGAGTCAGCAAAAAAAAAGCGCGCGACGACACCAAAAAAAATTTAAAATACGTCGTCGCGCGATTTTTCTCATCTTATCCCTTAAATCAAAGTCATTCCAAAGCATTAGATCAAAAAATTGCTCCACAACGGATGATGATACCGGGTCATTAATAATTTTTTGGAAGGGTTGGGTTATAATGGTTAGAAATCTGCTGATGCCAGAGGCATCGAATGTGTAGTGTGCCGGGCACGTAGCAAACCTAACGGGTGCGTGAAGCGGATTCACAAGTC
>CAYXJS010000216.1:0-4646 GCA_964465045.1 uncultured Bacteroidales bacterium
TAAGATAAATATCAATTCAGATTCTGAAACAGCTAAATCGCAGCCTGGCTGTGCTATATGCACATAAGACATTTATCTGAAAAACAGTCTGAATATTTATGTCAATATCTTACAACCACATACCTGTATCCACCAATACTGCCTAAAATAGCTCCTAAAAAGAGAATCACCACAAAAACCATAAACAATGCAATGGTGATAATCATTACCGGCACAATAATAAGTGCAGCCAGGAGGGTTTGGATTACAATCCGGAGTAAGGCATGTATCGGATTTGTAGAAGTAATGCTTTCAATAAACATGGCTACAAACGTAATTGCCAATATAGCCATTAATCCCCAGGCAAGCCATGTTCCAAAGCCATACCCATAAGGCCACAACGTAAAACTCTCAATCAGGTAATATTCCACTGGCGTTTGCCAGAAAACTAAAACCATAGCAAACAATCCTGCCACTACAGCACTCACAATAGGGAAATAAGCTACTCCATTGTAATTACTTCCGGTCTTAGCCGACAGTTTTTCATCAATTGATGGAAAAAATACAATACCAAGGATGGCAATTAACAGCATACCACCCATAATAGCCCAATATTCCCAATTACTCCATTTCATTTTGTCATCAAGATAAGCCTCTATCTCCGAGCGTTCATCATCTTCAACAGTGCGCTCATCAAGATAATTAGTGTTTGCATAACCGGTTTTTCCATTAAAATCAAACGCCAGCCATTTAAGATATTTATTTGCTTTATCAGATGCTATCTCAAAGATTCTTAACGTATCTGTTTTGTTTATCATCCCCATTTTAGCTGAGGATACAAAAGGTTGACTGCGAATGATTAAGTTATCTTGCTTAGGAACGTAATAAGTCTCTTTAGCCATTTTGCGGGTATGTATCGGAACCGGGTTCTTTAATTTCATTAAACTGTCTATCTCATCCGGTTTAAGCAGCCGATCATAAATACGAACCTCGTCAATAAGCACTTCATATTTATTATGCTTTTTGGGGTTAGAGCCAATTACAGTATAATTCATCCCCATATCCATTTGAGTTTTGCCCAGCGTTTTTTTACCATCAACATAAATACTGGCATAGCCGCTTTCATCATCATAATTGGCTACTAAAAAGACCCACTTTTTTTTAACCACAGGAACACTACCTATAGATTTGCCGGCCCCGTCAGAAATCACCCAGGTTTGTTTGCCATCTCTTTTTTCTGTATAAATCTTGCGGTCTCCTCCCCTGTCATCATTCGAAATAATCGTCATGCTCTTATATGAGCTGAAAGGGTACACCCATGCACACATCGCCATTTGAGGCATCGCTCCCGGGTTGATATTGACCGGGATTTTCAGGTAATCTTTTTTCTGGTAAAATCGATAACTTCCTTTTTTACTGCCTTCTAAGTCAATAGCGCGGTTTGCCCGATGATTATCTGCATGGTTTTCGTTTCCTGAAACATCTTTTAACCCCCCATCAAAGGGATAATAAGCGACCAAACCCTCTTTTAAATTTACTTGTGCAAATAACCCTGAAATCCCTGCTATAAGTAAAAAAGCACACATCATCAGGGTCTTTTTCTTCCAATTGTATAATTCGTGTTCCATAGTTTTTTAAGTTAAAAAGTGAAAAAAAATCGCCACCTTCAGGTTAGAAGGCAGCGAAACCAAATCTTACTTTTGAAATCCAAACCATCCTTTCACCGTTGAGGTGGCTTTTTCAAAATACGTATCTACTTTTTCATATTGATAATTACGGAGATAATTTATGATTGTAAGGATAGGAAGCATCATCACAGCTACCCATATTACAAAAACAATGACTATTACAATTCCCATAATTTTAATAATGAGTCCGGGTGATATTTCATCGTATGTACCCACCACAGAACCAAAACTATCCACAACCACAGTTCGGTCAAATGAAGGCATTGCTATGAAAATCCCTAAAAGGAAAACGATAACTTTTTTAAAGGCATTGGCGCTTTTCGAAGTAAACATCATCTGCCGCTGCCTTCTGTTTATTAAAAATACCGGAGGGCGACTTGCGAAATAATACAGTACGATCATCAACGACCAGAAAACACCTCTGCGAATATTCCGCCAGTTTCTGCTGCGTTTTTGCCTGGTGATTTCCTTCATGTAGTCTTCCGTATCCATGCCGGCCAGCTCCTCCATCCGTTCCTCCCGCTCTTCGATGAAATCAGCATTTTTTTCTTTAACGGTGTCATGGGCTGCTTCCATTCGATCCATATATTCGCTAATTTGTTCTATTTCATTTGTCATCCGGTTTTTGGCATCAGCAGGGCTAACATCTCCTGCCGTGCCTAACTTGCTTATTCCTGCATACAAAAAGTACAGCGCAACGAGTCCAACCAGAATCATGAGCCATTTATAGCCCACAAAGCGTCGCTCATAGGCCTCCTCGCAAATATCCTCGTAAAGGGATATCGTTTCCAGTAATTCTGCATCCTTTGGCTGGGCTTCCCTGGCTTTTCGCATAAGCACCTTGACTTCTTCTACTTCTTTTTTGGAACCCGGCTGCCGTCCACTGCCATCCATAGCTTCCACCTGAAATGTATCAAATGCTTTATCCAGTAGCTCGGCAGCTTTTGCATCACCGCTGTCGGGATTCTCCAGATAAATAAGCTGTTTCTTGGCAAAGCTGCGGCGCTCCATAATATCGTCTTTTAACTCCGGATCGATACCCTCTATGGTATCCGCTTCCACAACAAGCTTGTAGCCCACTCTGGCTTCTTCAAGATTGGCCGGAACTTCGCCGCTATCACCCCCCGTATAGGTGTTTAGTGATTTTTCAAGCAAAACAGCTGCCCTTAAAGTATTAAACCTTTTCTGCAAATCTTTTTGCAATACCTGCTGTTCAGTCTGATCTAACTCAGAGGATGCTTCTTCAAGTCGGTTTAACTGAAATAAGTTTTCCGCTTTCAGTACCCGCACATCAGCCGCTTCTTTGTCAGTTTCTATGATAGAATTGCAAATCTCAAGAGAATCTTCGAAACGCTGCTGACTATACAGCGATTCTGCTTTTCGTTTTTGTTTTTTTGTATTAGCCATGGTTTGTTATAATTTAGTGTATAAATGATTTCCAAAAACAAACCAACTTCACTACCTACCTTGCACAAGGAAATAAAATCATTTTCTAAAATCTCAATTTGTTTAGTATTTTAGAAAATAAGATATACAAGAACACCTGCATAATATTTTGATAATGAAATAAAATTATAAAAATATTCTAACGTGTAGATAAATTATGTAAAATAAATTTTAGTTAAATATGAATCCACCTATAGATTTCAAAACATATTTACTCTATTTAAATGTATAATTTCATGTCCGTTTTGCTAAATCTAAATCAGAACAGGTAATCTAACACAAGCTATTGTTTTTCACACAACTAATAAAGTTATATCTTTTTTGATATTTCTAAGGAAAATATTTTATTTGGTTTTTTGATGATATTCTGCTTATAAACACTGAGGCTGGTCTTACATATAACTCTTTCGCGCAGCCTTTAGTTTTTCTGGTTTTTTCTCAAGGTATTCAATCATTTTACTGGACAACTTTTGCTGCACTAATGGCAGTTTAAATACATGTATTTTTCTGTTCCTTTTTGTTTAGCGCAATTATTTTTGCTGAGGACTAAAAAGGCTCTATTTTTTCAATTGAATGATGTAATATGCCTTTTATCAAGATGCTATGAGAAGTACATTTTTATAATTAATTTGTTGATACTCTGATAAATAACTAACAAATATAGAAACCTACGAACTTTTTAAACTGATCTCAACACTTGAAATGATTTATGGAAAATTGGTTTTCCAACCTCATTGTTTTATAAGTGGATGGATAGATAACCTGATGAATGAAGAAAATCCAGAGCTGACTAATATATAATCATACAACCATGGGAGAAAAATATTACAAAATCACATCAGGAAAATGAATACAACAAAACACTACACCTGTATTTCACAGGCATCAATTGATAGCTGTAACTAAAAGACCGCATCAATAAATAAGTAAGCCGCATCTATCGCCATTACAGTGATACACCCCAACCCTGCGCGAATAGCCGTTTTTCCGAATAACGCGCGCAGGTACAAGAACACGGGAATCACCATCAAATAATATAGGTAATCATCTAACGGAAATCTCATAAATAGTGCAACTTCACCTGCAAAGACAAACGCCGAAATCGTGCCGAGAACAAAGCGATTGGAAAGTTCAATGCCGGGTTGAAAAAGCGCCAGCAAGAAGGCCAGCAAAATAAAACCAAAATAAATACTGGTTTCAACTGTTTCTATTCCTAACACCCACAATGTGATACCGGAAAGCATACCCACAGATACAATAGTAAAGGGTATACTCATCCTTCTAAGCTCGATAAGTAAACCGATAATAGCTCCTATCAAAAGAATAATCTCACGTGGCCCCATAGAGCTAAATTTACACAAATATAATCATTATTCAGGCATTTGCATAATCAAAGTTGATTCAACCCCTACAATAAACCTGCACTCAAATAAATGGAAGTATACAATCAGTTACTTAATGATACCTTTATAGTAATCTTTCCGGGTAGAGCAGGTCGTTACCTTCCTGCTCCCCCACAGACCCGGACGAGCG
>CAYXJS010000217.1:0-2844 GCA_964465045.1 uncultured Bacteroidales bacterium
GTCATGAAAAAAAGCACCAAAAAGAAACGCAAACAAAAAACGAAAAAATAATGCAAAAAACTTTACTCATTCTTTTTACTGCGCTTTTACTGGTTTTATCAGGATGTGCATCTAAGCGGCTGACAAAAAAGGGAAAAGAACATCAGGAAGCAGGTTTTTATGAAGACGCTGCATCGTATTATTACGAGGCGCTGAAGAAAAACGACAATAATCTGGATGCAAAAATTGGCCTGAGAAACACCGGGCAGCAAGTGCTGGAAGACCAGTTAAATGATTTTTACCAGGCCTATCAAAACCAAAAATCTGACAAAGCGGTCTGGACTTACCTGGAAGCCCGCAATTACCATGAAAAAGTGAAACAAATGGGCGTGCAGCTCGAATTTCCGGAAAAATATGCCGCGTATTACAGTGAGGTAAAGCGCGACCACCTGGTATCAAGTTATCAAAATGCCTATAAGCTTCTGCAGCAGGAACGATTTACAGAGGCCGAAGAAATACTGGAATCTATTGTGGAAATTGATCCGGAATATAAAGATGTGGAAGCCATGCTGGTGGAAGCAAAATATGAACCTGTATTCAGGGAAGCCAGGGATGCAATGGATGATGAAAAATACTATACAGCTTATTCTTTGTTTGATGATATCTTAAGCCGGAATTCATCGTATAAAAATGCCGGTAGTTTAAAGGAGCAATGCCTTGAAAAAGGGCAGGTACCAATAGCTTTATGGCCTGTAAAAGACGGTGCCGGCAATTACGAGGCAGCCCAAATGATGCAGGCCAAGTTTGCAGGCAAGCTCAACAAAATGACCAATCCGTTCCTGAAAATTGTAGAACAGCCGGAAGCAGGAACAAAACATATTGCACACAGGCCAGAAGTCCGCAAGCTGAAAGATCCAGTACAAGATTATGAAATCGATGATCCGAATGCCGTTAAAGCACACCTTCGCAGCACATTACTAAAGTTTGAGTCCAGCGAGGGCCGCTTATCGCACACCGAAAAGCGGGGTTATCTGAAAAAAGAAAGCAGGTATAAAGACGAGGAAACCGGAAAAGTGAAAACACGTGTTACCTATGACAAAGTGGTTTATGACGAATACAAAAAAGTAAACAAGGCTTCCTGCCGTTTGAGTTTTAAGATGGTCTCCGCAGAAGGCGGCGAAATTCTTGTTGCCGACCTGGCCAGCAGAAGTTTACAGGATAAAATGCACTATGTGGATTTTGAGGGGAAAGCCAAAAACCTGGTGCCCGGCTACTGGAAATACCGCCGAAAAGACTCCAGGGAAGACGAGATCAAAAACAACAATAAAGACATCAGTGCGCTGCAAAGACTGGTAAATGCCAAAAGAAGCATTGAACCGGCTCAGGCATTAAGCGAACAAGTCATGGAGAAAGTTGCATTGGATGCTGCCCGAAAAATAAATGCCTATAAACCCGATTAAATGAAAAAATACAGTCTATTAATTTTCATCATCATTCTATCTGCTTGCGGTTCCAAAAAAGATTTGGCCGAGCTGCGCGAAAACCGCCCATCATGGGCAAAATCCAAACCTGTTGTTGCAGGCTATTATACCGGTGTTGGCATGGCGCCCAAAACCTTATCAGCAGATAAGCATCAACAAGTAGCACGGAATCAGGCGTTGAAAGACATCGCAGAAGAGATTTCGGTCACTATCTCGAGCAGTTCATTGTTACGTAATCTGGAGATGGATGACACCTTTGTAAGCGATTATTCCTCAGACATATCCACATCCAGCAATCACGACCTGGAAGGCTATGAGCTGGTAGACACCTATGAGGATGAAGAATATTACTTTGCTTTCTATAAACTCTCAAAAGCCAAATTTGAGCAAATACGCCAGGATAGAATCACCAATGCCGTAGATAAAGCCACAGGATACGCCGAAACCTTTCACAGCCAAAAAGAGCAGAACAACTTCAGCGAGGCATTTATAGCTTTGGTTCAGGGGCTGGAAATCATCAGGCCTCACATGCATGAGGCTTTACCGGCAGAAGTAAATAACCGGCAAGTAGATATGGGCAACTACCTGGTTGAGGAAATGCGAGCTATGTTTAATGATATCTCAATCACACCAATGCAGGAAAAAATTTCAATAATAAGGGGTCAGGGTATTGATGAGAAATCGCTTACCTTCCGCGTCCGGTTTTCTGAAGGCAATCCGGTAAAGAACTTCCCGTTGCAGGCTGCTTTTTCAGCTCAAACCATTGTTAACAGTTGGGAAATCACTGATGATGATGGATATGCAGGCTTCTCTGTCAACAAAGTCATATCCAAATCCCGTAAAGGAACATTCAGAGTGCATGCAGATGTGGAAAGCCTGCTGAAACGCACTACAAGCGATTTGCTTGTGCGGAATATCGTCAGGAAAATGTCAGTACCCGGGGCAGACATGGAAGTTGAAATCATCAAACCTGTGTTTTTTATTGATAATACTGCATTTGATGACCTCAATCACAGCGACATCCTGAAAAACACTATGGCTGAGAAAATTCACAGCCACGACTTTTCTACAACAGATAATCCTGAAAAAGCTCATTACATTGCTGAAATCAAAGGACAAGCACAAGTAACTACTTCCCGCTATGAAAGTAAAATTGCTTTGCTTTCCATAGAATATCAAATCACAGACGAAAATGACAATGTGATTTTCAGCACACGCAGTGAAGATTTCCAGGGAGTAAATGCTGACGAATCGCGCGCTTTTAAAAAAGCGTTCAGTCAGGCTGAGGAGGAGTTGGACAATCGCATTTTTGATGACTTCTACTATCATCATTTCCGGTAGTTTATGCGGGTTTATCAGTTTTGTATTTAAATGACCAATGATG
>CAYXJS010000217.1:2944-4623 GCA_964465045.1 uncultured Bacteroidales bacterium
ACCATTTATAGTCACTTAGTTCTTCGTTTGAAATTTTGGTCATTGAATATTTGGATTAATTTGTGTTTTGTAAAAACGGTCAACCTTATTCAGGCATTCTCAAAATTCCAAATAACAAGCACCAAATCACAAATAAAATTCAAACTCCAAAAACAAATGACCTAAACCATTTATAGTCACTTAGTTCTTCGTTTGAAATTTTGGTCATTGAATATTTGGAATTATTTGTGATTTGTAATTTGTAATTTGGTGCTTTTACCGCAAGACAGTGACTTTATAGACAGACATTTAATAGTCAGAAAAGCAGGACGAACCTATCCCTCCATTGCCGAATCGTCTATGGGAACAATATTGTTTGTAATAGCATAGATTGTCAGGCCGGAAACACTTTTAATTCCGGTTTTCTCGGAAATATTTTTCCGGTGTGTGATAACGGTATGAATGCTGATATTCAGCGCCTCAGCAATTTCTTTATTGGAAAGGCCTTTAACCAGTTGCGTAAGCACCTCAGCCTCGCGCCTGGATAGTTCATTCTGGGGCTTCTTATCCTCCTGCTCATGAAGCTGACCAAGTTTGCGCGTAATATCCTCCATGCTGTCGGTGATGGAAATGACGTCATCAAAGCGGCGCAGCAAAGCCTCTTCGAAAAAAGCATAAACCATGGCAATCCATGAAATATGCCGGTATTCTGCTTTAAGCTCTGCAAAAGCCTGTGTCTTGTTCAGCACGGCTGAGGGGTTGATGACCACAATCTGAAACTTCTCTTCAGACACAGCCTGCATCAGCTCATCCAAATCGCGCACCCGGTAGAGGTAATAATGCGTTTTGGTTTTCAGAAGAATGTCAGACAATCCCTCGAAAATAATCTGCGAAGGCTCAATTACCGCCACATGTATCCTGCTCTTATTCATTTGGCCTGCTCCCTTTCAAGTCTGTCAACCAATGGCAATAAGATAATCTCCTCAATCTGAGAGTGTATATTCAAGTCATACTCCAGCTCAAAAAGACCAAACAGCACTTTGCGCCGCATGGCGAGATCATTCTTTAAGTTGATGTGTTTCAGCAAAAGGTTTTTTAAATCCGCCAGTTTGGTTTCTATATCCGTATGGTGCTCGCGGTATTCGTTCACAGAAAACGGGGAATCCTCAGGTTTGGATTCCGGATCGATCAACTGGTAAAAGTAGGGAAAGGCGATTTTATCTTCATAATCCAGATGCTCAAGCACCTCTTCAAAATAATCAGTAAAGAACTTTTCTATGAGCTTGATATCCTCAGAATTTTGCTTCTCCTGCAAACTTTTGATATGTCCTTTGATTTCAGGGTATTTATCGTTTTTATAATACGAATGGCTGTTTTCCAGAAAACGAATAATGACAGAAATGTCTTTCAGGGCGCAGATTTCCTCATTGCTGGGGTAAAAGCCATTGTAGAGGTTCCCGAAAATAAGGAAAACAGACAGGTCGATATTATTTTCCCTGCAAATCTGATGAACCGTTTTATCCTTCACCAGGAAATCAATGCCCAGATGTTCAAGCAGCAGCAGGAATGTATAGTTTTCGTTAATCAAATCAGACATTTTCATGTCGGGTTTGATGTACGTACGATGATTGATATACATGGATTTCTTTTTTTACAAAATTAAAACTTTTTACGCAGTTTAAATAAACATTAACAAGTAC
>CAYXJS010000218.1:0-4604 GCA_964465045.1 uncultured Bacteroidales bacterium
GTTTTGCGAAGATAAAGATTTCAATTCGTTCAAAAAAGCTTTATTTTCGCGCCTCATTGGCAATATTCAATTTTAGAAACCGTTTTCAAATTACATTGTGTTCAGAAACTGCTGTATGACAAAATATTTATTTTTTTCGATTATTATTGCTGCACTCATTTTAAGTTCTTGCGATAAAGACGATAACAGTCAGGAAATTCCATCCTATATTCGTATTGACACTATTATGCTCAATACGAACCCAAACATTGCAGAAGGCTCATTGTCGCACAACATCACGGATGCCTGGGTTTATGTTAACAACCGGCTTGTTGGCGCTTTTGAATTGCCGGCCGTTTTTCCGGTTTTAGACCAGGGTGACTCTGAAGTTGTGGTTAAAGCCGGAATTAAAATGAACGGCGTATCGGATACACGTATACCATACCCGTTTTATTCAGATTTTAAAACACAGAATATCACTTTAACACCCGGAGAAGTGACGCTGATAGAACCTGCCGTGGAATATGATGAAAATACTGTTTTTCCATGGAAAGAATCATTTGATGATGAAGATATCCGTCTTAAGATTGAAGGAGACACAACCATAGAACGCATATTTGGAGATGATGCCTTTGATGAAAACGGCAGCGGAAGAGTTGTGCTTGAAGACTCCGCTACCTTTTTTGAAATCACTACCGATACCGGGTATGTATTGCCCCAAAACGGACAACCCTCGTTTCTGGAGCTAAACTTCAAAACGAATCATACCATAACCACAGGATTATATTCAGAAAACCCGGCCATAAGTGAGCAAGATGCCATTGTAATCCTGAACCCTACTAACGAATGGAAAAAAATATATATCAACTTAACATCAAGAGTACTAAATACAACGCAGGCAAACAGCTATCGTATCTTCTTAGGCACAACCCGGAATCCTGATGAAGAACCTGTTATTTTTGATTTTGATAACCTTAAATTGGTTCATTATTGATGAATAAAAAGATACAAACACTTAAATATGTACTGCTTGACTTGTTAAGCGCCATGATTGCATGGACGCTCTTTTTTATATATAGAAAATACGCTGTAGATCCTACCGTTTTAGAGCGCATCAGCGAAATTACCGCAGATACGAATCTGTATCTGGGCATCACCATAGTTCCCTTATTTTGGCTGCTGTTGTATTACCTGGCCGGAACTTACCGTAAAGTATACCGGAAATCAAGACTCAGGGAACTAGGGCAAACTTTTTTGGTATCGCTGGTGGGCGTTGTCATTATTTTCTTCACGCTTATCCTCGATGATATCATTACTTCATATAAAGCTTATTATCGCAGCTTCTTTACGCTTTTCGGATTGCATTTTACAATCACATATCTCTTCAGGCTTTCGTTGACCTCGCTTACCAATTATCGTATCCATAATAAAATTATCGGGTTTAACACCCTGATTGTTGGCAGCGATGATAATGCAGTTGACATCTTTAAACAAATCAACAACCAGGAAAAATCAACCGGTCAAATCTTTAAAGGGTTTATTAATGTGTATGAACATGATGATTATAAACTCGCTAAATACCTTCCCCATCTTGGCAGCTCCGGCCAACTGATGGACATTATCCGGGAATATGATATTGAGGAAGTCATCATTGCCATTGAACGATCTGAAAACGGCATCGTAGAACAAATCATTTCCGATTTGGAAAACATCGACATCATTATCAAGATCATCCCGAAAATGCATGACATTTTGTTGGGGAATGTGAAGTTGGGCGGCATTTTCGAAACACCCCTAATCCAAATTTCTCCGGAGGTAATGCCTATATGGCAACAAGCCGCAAAGCGAGTTTTTGATATCGTTTTCTCCCTATTTGCTATAGCAGTGTTATCGCCGGTATACATCTTTACAGCCATTATGGTAAAATTTTCTTCTCCCGGTCCGGTTATTTTCAGCCAGGAACGCATCGGCAAGCACGGAAAACCTTTTATGATGCACAAATTCCGCTCTATGGTAAAAGATGCTGAAGAACAAGGAAAACCACAGCTCTCTTCTGATGATGATCCCAGAATTACACCTTTTGGAAGGTATATGCGAAAAACACGCCTCGATGAGTTACCGCAGTTTTTTACAGTGCTTAAAGGCGATATGAGCATCGTTGGGCCGCGACCCGAAAGGGCCTATTTTATTGAAAAGATTACTGAAAGAGCACCGCATTATAAAATGCTGCATCGCATCAAACCCGGAATCACTTCGTGGGGACAGGTCAAATTCGGTTATGCCGAAAATGTAGATGAAATGATTGAGCGGCTGAAATATGACATTCTTTACCTCGAAAACATGTCGCTGGCTATGGATTTTAAAATCCTGATTTACACGATCATAATTGTACTGCAGGGCAGAGGGAAATAATGAAGGTTTTTGAGATGTCGGCAGGTTACTAAGTTTGTAGGTTGAATATTAAGCGCGTAAGGTTTCGGGTTTCGAGTTACGGGTTTCTGTTCTCTTATCTTGGGGCAGAATTTTATCTATTTACCAATCAACTAATTAGCGCCCGTCTACAAATTAAAAATTCTTGCAAATAAAGCACCAAATGATAAATTTCAAATTACAAATAAATACCAAAATCCAATATCAGAAATTCAAAACAATATAGTATATTGTTGATTTCAAATGTTTTGAATTTTGACATTTGAAAATTGTAGATTATTTGGAATTTGGATTTTGAAATTTGTTATTTAGATTCTTATCTATTTACCAATCAACTATTCACAATCCTACTAACTCACAACTTACCCTGCTCTAGTAAAAGCACAATATCTTCTATTTTTTTATCTTTCCCATCCGGATCATAATCTCTTTTCAGGTTAAACCCAAAAATCCGGGCAAACGACTGCCAGAAGAACGCTTTAAATTTCCCACGCAACTCCTCTACCAGCTCATAGGAAGTATCGCCGGTTTCCCGGTCTATCAGCTTAAGCAAAATATGTCCCTGCGAAAAAGTCAATTTCCGCAAGTCATCGCCATAATCTTCCTTAAGTTCTTGCTCTGCCTGTTTCATCAGCTTACGTCGCTCTCTTTTGGTTTCAGCTTCCATCAACCGCTGATTGTATTGTCTTAATTTAATCCCGGCAAGGCGGGCATAGGGGTAAACCTTTTTTACATTCCGGATCAATATTCTCGTTTTGCGATCGGGACGTTCTTTCCAGGCGAATATTACAACAGGACTGAGGTTTTGAATAATCAACGTATCATCGCCATGCACTTCTGCCATGACCGGGATTTTTCCGTCAGACTCATCCTGCGCTCCCGGACGACCCTGATGCTGAGCCTGAAGCACATGGAAAAAGAAAAATATGAAACCTATAAATAAAAAAAGCTTCTTCATCATAACCTCCAACAACACGACTTCAATTACCATTCCAAAAATAATTCAATTGATGAAATCTGGGTTTGTTTTTCCTGTTGAAAAACGTTAATATTGTAGTCATACCCAAAAACTACAACGTAATGGAAGAAGCATTTCTGCATTTTTTATGGAAATACCGGTTGCTGCATGGAGCTTTAACAACCACAGAGGATGAAGAAATAATCATAGAAAACCCGGGATGGCACAACCACGATGCGGGACCTGATTTCTTAACCGCAAAAATACGTATTGGCGGAACGCTCTGGGCCGGGAACGTAGAAATCCATACCCGCGCCTCTGACTGGCTCAGGCATAACCATTCAAAAGACAAAAAATACAGCAACATCATACTGCATGTAATCTATGAAAACGATAAGCGATTAAACCTCAACACGCCCACACTGGTTATAAAAGACCATATTGATGCTGGCATGTATGATAAATATCTCCAGCTTATCAACAATAAAAACTGGGTTCCATGCGCTAAGCTGGCCTCCGGAGTGGACCATTTCATTTGGCAGCAGTGGAAAAACCGCCTGATGGTTGAGCGCCTTGAGAAGAAGTATAATGAAATCAAAACCTTGCTGATCAAATATCAAAATAACTGGGAAGAAGTGTTTTACGTGCAAATGGCCCGCAATTTCGGGTTAAATGTAAACAGCGGCCCTTTCGAACTTCTGGCCAAATCCCTTCCGCTCAAAATACTTGCCCGCCATAAAGGAAGCCTGTTGCAGACAGAAGCGCTGCTGCTCGGACAAGCAGGTTTGTTACAGGATACTTTTTCAGATGCATATCCCAAAACCCTTCAAAACGAATATAAGCATCTGAGCCATAAATACCGGCTGCAGCCTATCGACGCAAATCTATGGCGGTTTCTGAGGTTGCGCCCGGCCAACTTCCCGCATATTCGTATAGCGCAATTTGCTCAGCTTATTCATAAATCGACTTCGCTTTTTTCTTATGTCAGAGAAGCTGCAGCCCTCAACGATATCCGAAACCTGTTTATCATCAAGGCTTCTGACTACTGGAAAAAGCATTACCGGTTTGACAGGACAACCCGAAGTAAAGACAAATTTCTGGGTAGTACTGCCATTAACCTCATCATGATCAATACGGTAGTACCCTTCCTGTTTGCATATGGAAAAGAAAAAGGTAATGAGCCGCTGCGCGAAAGAGCGCTTCACTTCCTGACAGAAATCCCGGCAGAAAGCAACCA
>CAYXJS010000219.1:0-4599 GCA_964465045.1 uncultured Bacteroidales bacterium
TTGTTACGCAGCGAAACAAAATAATCGAGGATTTTGTATTCAACAGGGTCTTTTAAAGGCGCTTTTTTGATAACCTCTACTTCCTTACCGATAATGAAACCCATTTCAACAATGCGTTTACGGAAACTGCCATAGCCTCTTACTCTTGTAATAACTCCTTTTTCGCCTTGCTTGAGGTCAAATAATGTCATTCCCGCCCATTTTGATTTCCTTTCCGCAAAAGTATTTCTTATCTGTGAATTATTATATCCCCATTTATGGGGATATTGCATCCGGATCAAGGTCTCAGGCGGTGAATTTTTGGCCATTATATTCGACCCCGCTGGGGACGTAATGTTATCATGGGTTTTCGAAATTCTATACACATGCGATTCCTCTGGCATCAGAAGGTTCCTAACCATTAAAACCAGCCCATTCCAAAAAGTTATTAGTTACCTGGTGTCATCATATGTTGTGGAGCAATTTTTTGATCCGATATTTCGGTATGACAATCAAAAAACAATCATCTGTTTGTGTTTTCAGAATTCATAAGTTGTGTTCTAAATGAGGAACAGTATTTTAAACCTGAACATTGATTGTTTTCGAATGGAGTTTTCTGCAAATGCTTAATCTTCCAGTCCGAGTTTCATTTCATCTGCAAAGGGATCGCGGGTAGGATTGTAGATGAGCTCATGCAATCTTTTAGAAGCTTTGATAGCACGCTCGCCCCAGTGATTCTGGAAAAGGTTTTTGAAATCGGCTATGGCATTTTGTTTTGCGTAAACAGAGCTATTTTGATACAACATCACAAAGTCTTTCATGTCCTGGTAAATATCGGCCAGCACATCCGAGAGGCTTTGTTTTTGAGGTTCAAACTCATTCAGTCCGGTATTTTCTACCATCCAGAAATCATCATCTTCTCCGAATTTGTTTTTAAACGCATAAAAGATATGTTCCCACTGCATTTCATTCACAAATTTTTCGTTGTAAGAAGGGTCTTCCACGACCACGGAAGGCATCAGAATTCCTTTCAGGTATAGCATTGGCAGAATCTTATGAAGAAATTCCATTATTTCTTTTTTTCCATGTTCTTCTGTTGTTTCCGTAAAATGGCAAAATTCGTTGGCAACGGTAAGCATTTCTATTACGTGCTGCGAATGTACCGGGTCTTTCTGTTCTTGTTGCATGCTGTTCTTTTTTAATAACTTGTTATTACTGTAAAATTTGGTATTAAATTCCAAAAAACAAATTCCAAAATACAAATAATAGACAATATCAAAATTTTAAATATGAAACAAACTGTTTTGATTTTTCCATCAACCCTTTAGTTTAAAAATCTTGTAAGTTAATAATTTAAAACTTAATGGTATAGAGTTGTTTTATAGAATATAAATAATCAATACATTATCTAACTTACCATGACTATTAACGCTTTTTAAATTGGCCTTATTTGTTATTTGTATTCTGATCCCGAAAGTTTTCGGGAGTGATTTTTTTGTTTATAAATGGCTTGTCCACATTGGGGTGCAAAAGTATGAAAAAACAGGCAGGTGTAATTAAATGGGTTGGACACACTATTCCAGCCATATTTTAAGCTGATCCTGGTATTCGATAAACTTTTCGCCGAGTTTTTGGCCGGTATAAGAAAAATAATCGCCATTTTCGTGATTTACAAAGTCTTTATGACTTTCCAGGAATTTCCATCCGGATATGCTGCGGTCTAACATAGGAAAAATATTGGTTTTTTGGATACTGAAATTCTCAATACGTTCCCGGAATGCTTCTCCCATATCCGCCGGTGTCCATGAACCATAGCTGCGCTCGGGATGAGCTTCCTCGATTCTTCTCAGGCTTTCAAAAGTAAATGCGCCAAAAGCCAAAATTACTGCAGGCTTATAATTTTCTATATCAGTCTGGAGTTTCTTCATTTCTGAAGTGATCTTGCGATCCCACATTACATCATTGATGTTGGGCTTTTCTAAATCTTGTGGCAGAATGTTGCGAATATAAAAATTCTCGGTTTGAACGCGCTTTTTACCCAGCCTGAAAACGGTTTCCTGTATTTTATTGAAAACGGAGGTGCAAATCACATGGCGCATCGGTAAGCGATAATCAAAAGGGCCGTTTAGTTTTTGTTCCCAAAAGCTAAATTCGATTTCACTGATCATCCAGACTGGAAAAGTCTTGTTGCCGAATTCGTTATTCATGGAAAAGCATTTGTTGTTTCAATCCCTGTACATTCAGCATGATGTAGTTTTTATATTCATAAGCAGTCAATCTATGTAAAATACAAACGTTATTTTTGTATTTATACATGTAAACCGATTACTGCATTTTTTGTGATTTGTGTATTTTGCTCCTCTTTTCACAGGCAAATCTAATAAGATTTTGCTCATATCAAAAAATCATGCAGTTTAATATGTTTGTAAGTTCCTATGTTTCTATGTTTATAGTATGAAGAACGCTAATTTATTTCTGGCTATACGGCTTTAGTAAAATACTTATAATAGGCATGTTACGCAATATAGTAAAATGGATGATACTTTTTAGTCCTTAGCAAAAATAATTGCGTTGAACAAAAAGGAGCAGAAAAATATATGTATTAAACTGCCATTAGTGCTGCAAAAGTTGTCCGGTAAAATGATTGAATACCTTGAGAAAAAACCAAAGAAACTAAAGGCTGCGAGAAAGAGTTACATGTAAGACCAAACTCATAACATATAACCATACAAAAAACCCGCAAGGCTTTTATTAATTAGCCAAACGGGTTGATTCCAGCAAAACTTAATTGCTTAAAAAGATGAATCCTGAATTATTTCTCGATATTTAAAGCAGATATAATCCCTTCAATTTTCTTATCGAGTTGGTCACTAACAACTTTATAATCACCCGGATTTTCCAGATTCGTTTTTACACTGAAATAGTATTTTATTTTTGGCTCTGTACCTGAGGGCCGCATTGTAATTTTGCTACCGTCTTCCGTTATAAACTGTAATACATCTGAAACGGGTAAATCCAGCTTACGGGTTTCTCCTGTGGATAAGTTTTTTGCTTCGGAAACGGAATAATCGCGGGTTTCTTTGATTTTAACGTTATCCACTTCCTTTGGCGGATTCTGGCGGTAATTCTGCATCCATGATTTAATATCATCTGCGCCGGCTTTTCCTTCTCTGACAACAGAGATGAGTTTCTCTTTATAAAAACTGAAAGCAGTATAGATTTCCGGTAACAGATCATACAGGGATTTTCCCTTGTCTGCAGCCCAGGCCGCAGCCTCAGCAATCATGCAGCAAGAAACCACCGCATCCTTATCTCTTACCTTATCGCCGATAAGGTAACCGTAACTCTCTTCGCCGCCACCGATAAATGTTTTTTCTCCTTCGAGTTTGCCAATCAAATCGGCAATCCATTTAAATCCCGTTAAGGTTTCGTAAGTCGGAATATTAAAATGGTCTGCAATTTCCTGGAGTAAATCGGTTGTAACTATGGTTTTAGCTATATACTCCTTACCAGTTAACTTGTTGTTTTCCTTCCATTTGCTAAGCAAATAATAAATCAGAATAGATGCGGTTTGGTTACCATTCAACAACTCGTATGAGCCATCATGTTTTTTCACAGCCACGCCTACACGGTCGGTATCCGGATCGGTACCCATCACAATGCTGGCGTCTACATCTTTAGCTTTTTGGATAGCCATATCCAGCGCAGCGGGCTCTTCAGGGTTTGGAGACTGCACTGTCGGGAAATTTCCATCCGCTTTATCTTGTTCTTTTACATGAAATACATTCTGAAAACCATAAGCTTTCAGCGCCATAGGAACTATCTTCACACCGGCGCCGTGGAGCGGAGTGTAAACAATCTTTAAATCGCTGTTCTTTTCAATAATGCCGGGCGATAGAGACAGTTTTTTAAGTTGCTCCACATAAATTCGATCTATATCATCTCCAATATATTCAATCAAATCAGGATTTCCATCGAATTTAACCTGCTCAATGGATTCGATTTTCTTTACTTCTGCAATGATATTTTTGTCATGAGGGGGAACAATCTGGCCTCCGTCACTCCAGTAAACTTTATAGCCGTTGTATTTTTTCGGGTTATGTGACGCTGTAACTACCACGCCTCCATGACATTTTATATGACGTATGGCAAACGACAATTCAGGTACGGGTTTTAGCTCATCGAATAGATAAACTTTAATGTTGTTTGCGCTGAGTACCTGGGCTGTTGTTTCAGCAAACAAGGTGTTGTTGATGCGTGAATCGTAACCTACAGCCATCGAGATTTGCTTATCAGGATAAGTCTTAAGTAAATAATTGGCTAAACCCTGGGTTGCCATGCCTACTGTGTATTTGTTCATGCGATTTGTGCCTACGCCCATGACGCCACGCAGCCCGCCGGTGCCAAATTCCAAATCCTTGTAGAAAGCATCCACTAATTTCTGATGATCATTTTCTATCAAAGATTTAACTTGCTTTTGGGTTTCTTCATCGAAACTTCCTTCCGTCCATTGTTTGGCTTTGTCCAGTATGTATTTTTCCGGTTTCATATTTGATTATTTAAAGGTTGAGGATGCCTGAATAAGGTTGACCGTTTTTATTCAATTTTCAATCTTCGGAT
>CAYXJS010000220.1:0-4573 GCA_964465045.1 uncultured Bacteroidales bacterium
TATTTTATGGGTTCGGACTTCACCTATGACGATTTAGGGGACCGCCACCCCGATGAAGATACCCATAAACTTTTACGGGAAGAAACCATAGACGGGGAAGCGTGCTATGTGGTGGAGAGTCTGTCGAAAGAGGACGATTATATGTACTCAAAGACAGTAACCTGGGTAATCAAAGACAAATGGATAGGTCTGCAGAAAAAGTTTTACGACGAAGATGGCGAATATCTGAAGACGTTGAATGTGAAAGACTATGAAAACTATGATGGCATTTTGGTGATTACTCACTCCCAAATGCATAACGTACAAAAGGATCACAAAACGGTGATGAAATACAAAGACATCGAACTCAACACCGGAATTGATTCGGGTTACTTCACTGAACGAATGATGACACGCGGACTATAAAAAAACAGTAGCTATGATACCAACAATGCGAAACATATTCATCTTACTCGTATTCTCAATCGTGAGCCTTACAAGTGTCGGCCAAACTCCGGAAATTCACGGCTATGTCCGGAATTACACCGGGGCCCTGACCGGCCAGAACGGGGACTTTTCCATCGTCCAGAATACGCTGGAATTGGATATTGAAAAGTCTACTTTTGACATGGCTTTTAAAGCCAGCCCGTACATCTATCAATATGCGCATAAAGACGAGCTGGACTATGGGTTGCGCGAAGCCTATATCGACCTCTACACCGATAACATGGATATCCGGTTGGGTAAGCAGCAAATCATCTGGGGCAAGGCCGACGGGGTTTTCATCACCGATGTGGTGTCCCCGAAAGACTTGCGGGAATTCCTTCTACCCAATTTTGATGAGATACGCCAGGGCATTACTGCGGCGAAAATAGATTACTATTCGGGCAACAGCACGTTTGAGCTGGTATGGGCTCCGGTATTTGTTCCCACACATTATCCTGAAGAAGAGTCGATTTGGTTCCCGGGAAGTTATCCGGAAAACTACCGTATTGATGAATCGGAAAAAGAGGTTGAAGCAGGGCTGGAAAACAGCGAGCTCTTTTTTAAATACTCACGCTTGTCAAGCACCTTCGATATTGAACTTATGGCCGGCTACATGTGGGATGACGACCCTGCTATGCATACCAGGCGCTATCTGAATCCACAAACTATGACGCCGGATTCAATAGTGGCGACTCCCGAGCATCACCGGCTGTCGCTGTTCGGTGGAAGTTTCAGCACCCAGATAGAAGGCATTGTTTTACGCAGCGAAGCCGCCTACTATATGGATAAAAAATTCACAACAACAAATTTATCAGTTGAAGATGGGTTGCAGGAGAAAGATTATGCCCACTATCTTGTTGGTGCCGACTTTATTGTAGGTGGAGCAAATGTGAGTTTGCAATTTATTCAGGAAACCATAATGGATTATGAAGATCCGCTGGCGCAGGATGAATACAGTAATACCATGACCTTCCTGGTGAATGACGACTATTTCAATAATAAGCTTACCCTGGAGCTATTTGCCTACATCGGGCTGGACAATGAAGATGCCCTCATCCGCCCAAAGGCGACGTATGAATTGCATAACGGGCTTAACTTGATTACCGGGGCCAACCTCTTTACCGGAAATAAGGGAAGATTTGGTCAGTATAATGCAAATGACATGGCGTATTTTAAACTTAGATATGATTTTTAATATGAAAATGGTCGATAAAAAATATCAACAGGTTTTTAAGGCTTATCTGCTGATACTATTTATAAGTACTGGCGTAACTGCCCATGCACAGGAAGACAGTTACGAGATTTCAGGGAACATCTATTTGCCGGATAATTACAAGTTGTCTTCCGAAGATGAAATTCACCTCTTTTTATTGACCGAAAAAACATTTAAAAGACCCTATACAGGAATAAAAAAAATAAAACGGGCGGTTACCGATGGAGATGGGGAAAAGGTTCACTTTGTTATTCGTGGCGTTGAGGAAGGGGTTTACGCCCTTCGGTGCTATTTGGATGAGAATAACAACGATGAGCTGGACACCTTTTTGATGATACCAACAGAGCCATGGTGTCTATCCTGGAAAGAAGGGCAACGGAAGGTGCCGCCCCGTTTTAAAAATATATCATTTGAAGTAAAAAAAGACATTTCAAAGAATCTCTATTTAAAAGATTAAAATAATGAATGCTGCTGTATTTCTGATTAGTTTCATGTTGTTGCTGGGGATAAGTAAGGTATATCCCCAGCCAACTCCCATGGCTAAAACTGATTTAAAAAAAGATATAGCAGCCAACCACAACAGGAGCTACATTACTGCATTAGAGGGTTTTGGAAACATGGACCCCCTATTTTTTGAAGCGAACTTAGCTCCTTATTACCTGATCCGTTTTAGAGAAAAGTATCATGCGGCAATAGAACTAAGTCCCCAGGTGACATTCAGGATGTACAGGAAAGAATCGTTTCCAATACACACGCCAAGCTATATACCGAGGGTTACTTTTTATCGAAATTTGAATAAATTAACTACCGGCAGCCGGTCGGTCACTTCTTTTCTTTCGGTGGTTCATCATTCAAACGGCCAGAATGGTGATTTTTATAATGAAAATGGCTCCATCAATACCGACAACGGCAACTTTGCCACCAACTACCTGGAATTGGGGGCTTTTTTCATTCAACAAGATCCAAAAACCAGTAACCGGCAACGCGTTTATAAATCTTACCTGGAATATCATTTTGCCAGTGATCCGAATTTGCAAGGGTTGTACGGGACTTTCAGGCTCAACTTTGAATTCCAGTTGATACACCATTTGAACTCATCCGGGAAAGTTAAGAATGACGGTAAAAAAGATTATGAGAAGCACCGGATAAGGCAGACTTTTGAAACGGAATGGATATTGGCGGGATTGGATAATGTCGATGCGATAAACATAAAAGAGCGATTGCTTTTCAAATACACGGGCTCTTATCATCCCAGAATAGCCGAAGATATGTCATTTTTTATTCAATATTATTACGGGCAGGATTATTATAACATCTTTTTTGACCGAAACATCAGCGTGTTGCGGATTGGATTGATGTCCGATCAATTAAAGCTATGGTAATTATAATGAATAAGGAAATTGAATATGAAAAAAGTAATGCTTAATAAAAACTATAAACCTTAAAATTTAAGTACTATGGAAATAACAGAACAAAAGATCCTGCACGCTGCCAAAAAAATGTTTTTGACAGAAGGATACAATAAAACAACTACGGCAGCTCTTGCAAAGCAGGCAGGGGTGAATAAGGCTTCAATTCACTATTACTTTTCCGATAAAGAAACTCTTTATCGATTAGTGGTTCAGGATGCGATAGATGAAGAGGTTGTTTTAACGCTGGACAGCTTAAACAAAGACATTCCGTTTTATTTTAAAATAAAAGTCTTTAAAGATTTCCGGGATTTACTCATTACAAAATATCCTCATTTGCCTATTGTTTTAATTGATAAGCATGAACCAGGTCATGATGTGGCAATGGAGGCCTTAAAAAGCAGCGGATTAAACCTGAAGCGGTTTGAAAGTGAGTTAAAATATTATACAAAGCATTTTCCTATGCAGATAAATGAGCCAAAAGCGGTTATTGCTTTCTTGTTGTCGGTAGCCATTTTTCCCTATCTGTTCAAAGATATCCTTAAGTTGTTTCTCAACATTGATGATGAGAAATATGATTCCAACATTGACGAGCAAATGGACAGCCTGTTATACTTTATCAATAACAATCCGATCAAGGCATGAAATCATGATAAAGCACAGGGAATAATTGGTATTTATCTTGATAATAAATAGGGTTGGCAATATTATTCATAAGCCCAGCCCCTCTCTGTAATAGTATTAGCATCATATGACTTCATATGATAACCGGAGAAAAATCCAAAATAAGCGCGGATGGTAAAATGTTAAATAAGCTGACAGGTTGTTTTTCAAGACACCCGCTATGGTTAATCACTGTTATTAACACCTTTGTAGGCGTGATCAGGGTAATTTATGTAGTAAAAGATGGCGTTGATTTATCTACCGAGGAAGCTCAATACTGGCTTTGGTCAAAAAATTTAGATTGGTCTTACTACTCTAAACCACCACTCATTGCATGGGTAAATTATTTGTCCGGAACTCTCTTTCCACACGGCGAGTTTAGTGTCAAGATAAATGCAATTTTTGTCGGGTTGGCAACTCCTTATCCATTATATTTTCTGGCTAAAAAAATCTTTCATCAAAACAAAATTGCCGTAACTGCAGCACTTCTTCTATTGACATTCCCTTTCTTCAACTACGTCACTATTTATTTTACAACAGACTCGCTGGTATTTATTTTCTGGATGTTTACCTTGCTGCACACCTGGAAAGCCATTGAGAGTGGCCGGCCAAAACACTGGATCTTTGCAGCAATGTTTATGGGCCTGGGATTATTAAGCAAATACACGATGGTCCTGTTTTATCCGGCATTAGTTATCTTTCTATTATTTGAAAAACAGTTTTTACGTCATTTTAAAGGGCTGGTAATATTTACAGCCATTTCATTGCTGTTTTTGTTGCCGGTGCTCTTTTGGAACATAACGCATAATTTTGTATCGTTTAA
>CAYXJS010000221.1:0-1627 GCA_964465045.1 uncultured Bacteroidales bacterium
AATTCTGATAAACGGCATATTACGTAATCCAGTAAAAAAATTTGATGCTTTATTAGACCAGACTCAATGATGTTAAAAAATAAAGGCTAAATAAAACGCTGATGATCAGTTATCATTCTTTATTCTTGCTGTCTATCCAAATGGTAACAGGCCCGTCGTTTACAAGACGGATCTGCATGCTGGCGCCAAACTCGCCGGTGGCAGCTTTCTTTCCGGTAATTTGCTCTATTTCTCTGACAAACCTCTGATACATTGGCTCCGAAAAATCCGGCTTAGCTGCACGGATATATGAGGGTCGGTTGCCTTTTTTAACTGAGGCGTGCAGCGTAAACTGGCTTACCACCATCACATCGCCACCTACATCCAATACTGAAAGGTTCATCACGCCGTTTTCATCGTCAAACACCCTCAGTTTAGAAATTTTAGCAGCCAGCCATTTAATGTCTTCCTCAGCATCGTCATTTTCCACGCCCAACAAAATCATCAGTCCCAGCCCAATTTTGCCATTTACTTGGCCTTCTATGGTGACTTCCGCTTCAGAAACGCGTTGAATTAATGCTCTCATATGTTATTCCCATTCTTTAATGTCAAAATATTCATCGTTTAAAATGCTCAGGTAGTTTTTATACCGTATTTCATCAATATTTCTCTCTTCCACAGCTTGTTTCACCGCACAACCGGGTTCGTGTACATGCGTACAGTTATGAAATTTGCAATCGTGCATTCGCTCGCGCATTTCAGGGAAACGTTCTGCCACCTCAGCTTTATCAAAATCATATAACCCGAATTCTTTAATCCCGGGTGTGTCAATAATATTGCCCTGAAAAGGCAGTTCGAGCATTTCAGCAAAGGTTGTAGTATGTTTTCCTTTTTGATGAAGGGTTGACAGCGAACCAATTTTCCGCGGGCTTTCCGGGTTGAGGCGGTTGATTATAGCTGTTTTTCCTACACCGCTGTGCCCTGAGAATAAGGTTATTTTGTTTTTTAATGCCGCTTCCAGTTGGCTGAAGCCGGCACCTGTTTCTGCTGAAGCAGCATAACAAAAATAACCCGCATTTTCATATACCTTTTGCAGATGCAGGTGTTGCGATTCCATCTTATCATCATACAAGTCTGTTTTATTAAATACTAATGCAACAGGAATGTGATAGGCTTCGGCCGTTATCAAAAACCGATCGATAAAACCACGTGAAGTTCGTGGTAAAACCAGCGTGACTATGAGAAAAGCCTGATCGATATTGGCGGCAATGATATGCGAAGCTTTTGACAGGCGCGTTGATTTGCGGATGATGTAGTTCTTACGCTCTTCAATTTTGTATATCAGACCGGTATTGTCGGAGTTCCTCCTGAAATGAACATGGTCGCCTACTGCCACCGGATTTGTTGAGCGGATGCCTTTAATCCGGAAATTTCCCTTTATTTTGCATGGAATTTCCTGGCGGTCTTCGGTTTTTACGATAAACCAGCTTCCTGTTGATTTGATGACGGTTCCGGATTTTTCCAAATGCTTTTTTGTAAATTTATTTCAGGAAAATTTTATCAAAAGCATGTTTATTAACGATAGCTTCCTTATTTTTATGCTTTAATAACAGCAAATATAAAAAATCATTATGAGTATTGAACCCAT
>CAYXJS010000221.1:1727-4529 GCA_964465045.1 uncultured Bacteroidales bacterium
GCCCAAATTCTGATAGCTATAGTTATGGGATTTTTCCTGAGTTATGGCGCTTTTTCCGGGAGCAAATTTATTTATCCGCTTTTAGCTTTGGGCAGCGCTTCTTTTTTCCACGGACTTTATCAGTTTTCGATCTTTTCTGAAGACAGCACGTTGATGATTTCCTTTTTCGTGTTGGTGCTGTTGCTTGCCGTATTGTTGTTCAGAAAGACAATGCGCACGAATCCGGAAGATTTGAAACGTACGCAATATGAATCATAGGTTTTTGCGGTTATTTGATGAGGGTGTATGATTTTCCCGGAAGACATCTTATAACGCCTTCAAACTCAAGATTCAGCAGTTTAGATGCTAATGTGGTGGCATTCAGTTGTGTTTCCAGGATTAATTCATCGATGGCCATCGTTCCTTTTTCACGCAGCGCTTCCACAATCATTTCCTCTTCGTTACTCAGTTCTATAAACAGTTTTCGCTGAGCGCCTTTTTGTTGTTCTTGTGCAGACCATCTCATAATGTATTCAATATCTTTGGCTGATTCTATCAATGCGGCCCGGTTGGTTTTAATCAGGTTGTTGCAGCCTCCTGAATAAGTGTCGGTTAGTTTGCCTGGCACAGCAAACACATCGCGGTTGTATGAGTTGGCGATATCGGCCGTAATAAGCGCTCCGCCTTTTACTCCGGATTCCACAACCACAACGGCATCGGCCATCCCGGCCACAATGCGGTTTCTGCGAGGGAAATTTTCCCTGTCGGGTTTGGTACCGCTGACAAATTCCGAGATAAGTCCGCCGTTTAGGAGCATTTTTTCTGACAAGCCTTTATTCTGATATGGATAGATTCGGTCAAGACTATGACCTAAAACAGCAACTGTAGGCACATTGCGTTCTACAGAAGCCCTGTGGGCACAACTGTCAATACCATATGCCATACCTGAAAGGATAAGCATTTCGGGGTGCGCTGATAAATCCTGCACAAGTTGCTCGCAAACGGATTTTCCGTAATCAGAAGCCTTGCGTGTTCCGATTATCGCTACTACTTTGGCGGTATTGAGGTTTGCATTGCCTTTGTAGTAAATCATTAGCGGCGAGTCTGCACAATGTTTCAGGCGTACCGGATAATGCTTTTCCAGGTAAAACAGCGGCATAATCTGATGGTTTTCTATAAAACGAATCTCTTCTTCAGCTCTTTTTAAGACAGTTTGCTGGCTAACTGAGCGGGCTATTTCTTTTCCAATGCCAGGAATTTTAAGCAGGTTTTGCGGGTTTTCCCTGAAAACAGCTTCTACGCCGCCGCAATAGGCTACCAACTGCTTCCCGGTTTTCGGGCCAATGCCTGGCAATAGGGTCAATGCAATTTGATATTGTAACACGGGCTGTTTTTTTGTAAATTTACAAAAGTTCAAAAAACAAACAACCGGAAGCAGTAAAAACCATTTTTTTGAAAAAAGATAAATATGTATTGATAAGTCCGCTAAACTGGGGATTAGGCCATGCCACCAGAATCACACCGGTTATCCGCTATTTTCTGGATAATGGCTTTCGGGTTTTGCTGGCCGCTGACGGGAAAGCTTTGGAGTTTTTCAGGCAGGAATTTCCTCAAGTCCTTTTGGTTTCCCTTCCCGGGATAAATGTAAATTACTCAAAACGGCTGCCCCTGTGGCTGAAGGTTATCTTTCAGATACCTATAATTCTTCACGATATTTATAAAGAAAGAAAGGCTTTTCTTCAGCTTTTACACGATTATCCAATAGGTCTGGTAATTTCGGATAATCGTTATGGATTATGGCATAAATCCATACCCTCTGTTTTTGTCTCCCATCAATTGCATGTTCAAATGCCGGCGGCCTTGCCTTTCTTTGAGCCGGTGGTGTACCAAATTGCGAGTTTGTTTATGAAAAGATTTACTGTAAGGTGGGTGCCTGATTTTGGTGGTGAGTTTAACCTTTCAGGTAAGTTATCACATCCATCAGGAATTCCAAACACACATTATATCGGGCCGCTGTCGCGGCTGGAGCCGGCAGAAGCTAAGAAGAAATATGATTTTATGGTTCTTCTTTCCGGACCGGAGCCACAGCGTACGATTTTCGAACAAAAAATTTTGGCTCTTGAATCTCTTAAAAACTATTGCGTAGTTATTGTGAGGGGCATTCCGGAAAAAAAGGAACCTGCCGGTGATGCGTTTCCTGAAACAGAGATTCACGCTCACCTTTCAGCGAAAACTTTGAGTGAAAAAATGGCTGCATCGGACTTTATTGTTTGCCGCTCAGGTTATTCTACAATCATGGATTTATATCAGATGCAAAAGCCTGCCGTTATGGTTCCAACACCTGGACAAACAGAGCAGGAATACCTGGCGCAGTATTTAAAAGGAAGACACTTTGCTGTGATTGCCCAAAAGGATTTTACGCTAGAGAAAGCCATTGCTGCCGGAAAGAAATTAACTCCACCACCTGTTGGCCAAAAAGCTGCATTTACGGCTTTTGCTGATGATTTGATTCAAAGGTATCTGAGCCCCGATTCTTGATGCTGAGGTGTATTATTTTGTCAGGATATTCTACCCTTACAGGGTCGTAAGGGTAGAGAAAGGCGCAATTCTATACACATTTGTGGTTGTTTAAAAACCAGACGCTGACAGGTCTGTCGACGCTGTCAGGTCAAATTGGAATGATGATTGACAACCTTTCAGCGTGCGCAGCTCCTGAAAGCGTTTAATTCAAAAAATGGTTTTTGGACGGCATTAGAAGAACCCTAACCTAAAGACGCTCTATTCCAAAAAAACCATCAGTTACCTGGTGTCATTATGCGATGT
>CAYXJS010000222.1:0-4502 GCA_964465045.1 uncultured Bacteroidales bacterium
TTCCGGAAAATCCTTACAGATTATTCCGGCAGCATTTACGTTTTTGATGCCCGCAAAACTTATCGCGAAATAACCGACGAAGATGATCCGAGCCAAGAAACACCTGGGGCAGCACTTCCTGAACGATAAAAACATTGCCCGTAAAATCGTGGCATCGCTTTCAGGGCAAACAAAAAACATACTGGAAGTGGGCCCCGGAACAGGAGTGCTTACAGAAATACTCATTCAGGATACCGGTAAAAACTTACTTGCCATGGATGTTGACCGGGAATCTATAGCGTATCTGCAATCAAATTACCCGGAATACAAAGACAGGTTTCTTTTACAGGATTTTCTAAAATCTGATCTTTCGTTGGTTTTTCAAGAGGATTACAGCGTTATAGGAAACTTTCCCTACAATATCTCCTCTCAAATTCTGTTTAAGGTCATCGAAAACCGGAAGCAAATTCCCGAACTCATAGGTATGTTTCAGAAAGAAGTAGCCGAGAGAATTGCCTGCAAACCCGGTTCTAAAAAGTATGGTATCCTGAGTGTGTTATCGCAGGCTTTTTATGAAACCCAGTATTTATTCACTGTTCATGAACATGTATTTAGCCCGGCGCCGGCGGTAAAATCAGCCGTAATCCAAATGACAAGAAAATCTCATTTTACACTTTCGTGTGATGAAGCCTTGTTTTTCACCGTAGTGAAAACCGCGTTCAACCAACGCAGAAAAACGCTCCGGAATTCGCTGAAAAGCATCATGGCAAACCCTGAAAATCATCCTATACTGCAATCCAGACCGGAACAGCTCAGCGTAGAGGAGTTTTGCGAACTGACAAAGCTTGTGACCGCCTCAAGAAATTCCAGGTGATCGTTTTCTTTTTTAGACAGTAAGAATTGAAATTATTTTTATGTCAAAGTGGTTCCGCCATTTGACAAATTCTGAAAAAATAGATTCCCGCCCGAATCCCGAGGCTTCGGTATCCGGTACGGGCGGGCCTCACTGCATCACGACGCTATCGCTTCGTGATTTGTACCAATGACAACATTATTTTACGTGTTGTATTTCAGGAAAATAATATCCTTTGCCCCCGCATATTGCGGGACAGGCTGTTTGGTTTTAACCAACGGTTAGCAAGTAACCCAAGGTATCTGGACTTTAGTCCTAATAAATTGGGGATTGATGCCTAAAACCTCCTTGTTTGAATGGGCTAAAGCCCTGGAAATAGAGGTGCCTGCTCTTATTCCGTTCACTGAAGTGAACGGCAAAGGATAATAATTCTTCAATTGTCATTATGTAATGTGCAGCAAATTTTTGGCCTGACCCTTCAGAATAAAATGACTAACAGGGGTTAGCAAAGAGAAAGCGAATCAATGGGCAACACCCGCCCGAATCCCGAACTTGGAATCCGGGCGGGCAAGGAATCTGATTCTCAAGAATTCTTCATCTGCTAAAATATTCTGCCCTGTGAAGATTGACTTCCTATATTCAATACGTAATCAGCTTTACACCTCATAGAATTTATTCTACCACTATCTTTCTGGTGTAGCGGTTTTCTGTGGTTAAAAACTCAGCTACGTATATTCCTGCAGGAACTTCAGCAGTGTTCCAGTGAATTGTTTGCTTACCTGAATAATTTTCAAGCCTTTTTGAAAACAGCTCCTCTCCGGCCTGGTTATAGATGGCTACCTGCATATCTTCAGTATCGATGAATGATGCAGAAAGATTTACATGATTTCTGGCCGGGTTCGGATATACGTTGAGGTTAAATGAGTTCTGTACATTTTCTGCAATATTTGTAGACATATCATAATAAAAGAATTCCCGGGAATTCAACTCCCAGTTGCCGGTGGCTTCATCTTCATAATATTCTGAAATCACAAGTTCGTCGCCGTACTCATTATACTGCGTGGTTGTTTTGATCATTGGAATCCACTCATTCTCTTCCATATCCCACTCATATTCGGCGGATAAGGTCTCCTGATGGTTTGCGTTGAATGCATATTCCTCTTTTTCAAAGTTGACAAGTCCATCGCTGTTGGAATCGTAAACTTCAACAATGTACGTTGTTACGAGCGTATCGTTATAATACCACTCCTGTTTAGTATCAACCTCATAAGCGCCTGCATCATCATTCCACTCATGCTGAAGTAAAGCGCTTACAAGATTATCTTCATTGTAAGAATATTCGTCAAGCGCATCTTCATTCCATTCAAATGTAGCAGGATTGTAGGAAAATTGTTCTCTTTCAGTAATCAACATATCACTGTTGTAGCTGTATTCCCACTTATTGTCAAACTGCCAGAGCTCAAGTACGGAATCCCACCATGACACAGTTTTCTGGGTCAGGTACTGGTTGTCGTTATAGAAACGTTCTTCTTTCTCATCCAGATTATATACATCCCCGTTATGAGCGTAAGTTATAATTTCTGAAATCGAATCAAAATCGGTATAATCGTATTCTTTTTTATAATCGATTTCTACAGACCCTGATTCTTCAGACCACTCGCGATGAACTACGCTACTTGTAAGTTGATCCACATTATACTCATAGGTATAACCATAATCAAGCGTCCATTCGTTATTGGCTTCATCCCAGAAATACTGTATAAATGATGTAGCTAATCCATACTCATTAAATTCCTGGGACATTTTTAAGTTGGGAATCCACTCACTATTGTCTTCATCCCAATCATAAATGATAAACTCTAACAAATGACCCGCATCATCAAATACATGGAAATACTTATTAGCTAATTCCCAATCCATCTCTTCGCTGTTCCACGAATATTCAATTTCGGTTTCTTCATTACCAGTATACTGAAACACTCTTCTGTTTTGTTTCACAGAGTCCAGTTCAGTTGGGTACGAATAAGTCCGAACCGAGTCAAGCGTATTGTTCGAACGCAAGCCCTTTCCTGAAATATCGCTTTCCGTCAATGGTAAAGCGTCTTCAGAAATGTGAGCCTCTGAAGGTTGTTGTCTGTTTTCAGAGGCGATTTTCATTAAATTGTTTGCTTGTCCAATCGTTAAAATGCTGAATAAAAGCATTATTGTTAAAAGTAAAAACAATCTCATGTTATCTCCTTTTTTTGGTTTCACTTGATAATAAACACAATGCATATACATATGTTTAATTTTATGCATTTAATTCTATAGCTTTAACATATTGTTAACGTGCAGGTTGAGGAGCTAAAAAGAGCCTGGTTAAGCACTATACAGGTATTGACCCGCTGGCCTGAAATTCAAAATAATATTACAGCTATTGTAACATTTAAAGTTATCTTTACGTCTAAAGAAAAAACAGACTGAAGAAAAACGAATGACAGTCGCTCAGTTTAATCAATGTGTGGAAGCTTACGCTGACGGGGTGTATCGCTTTATCCTAAAAAATATGAAGGATGAGGACGAAGCACGTGATGTGGTGCAGGAAACATATGCGCGCATGTGGGAGAAGGCTGCGAACGTAAACTATTCAAAAGCCAAATCATATTTGTTTTCAACAGCTTACCATACCATGATTGACCGGATAAGGAAAAGCAGCCGCCTCTCCGCAAGTGAAGAATCATTCGATGAACAGGAATATGAAAGCGGCGGCTATTCCGACCTTCAGGATGTACTAAACCGTGCTTTGGAAACTTTGCCGGAAATACAAAAACATGTCGTTCTGCTGCGCGATTATGAAGGCTACAGCTATGAAGAGATAGGCGGGATAACCAGTCTGAACGAATCGCAGGTAAAAGTGTATATCTACAGGGCACGCAAAGCGCTGAAAAATTATATCGGGAGTTTGGATAAAGTACTATGAACAGGATTGACAGACATAATTACGAAGTTTTTTTTATGGATTATTTTGACGGAAAACTGTCAGAAGAATCCAGGCAGGCGTTGTATGTCTTCCTGAAAAAACATCCTGATCTCCGTGAAGAATTTGAAAGCTACGAAGAAATCAAGCTGACTGAGCCTGAATCTGAAAAGTATCCCGATAAGGAAAACCTGAAAAAACCTGACGCCACAGCCGTAAAGAACATAAGCGCAGCCAATTTCGAAGATTTTCTGATTGCAAGCCAGGAAGGGGAACTTACAGAAGACGAAGAAGAAACGCTGAGCCGGTTTTTACAAAAAAATCCGCATCTCGGGCAGTATGCGCGTTTTTATGAAGAGGCCATTTTCCAACCCGATAACCATATCATTTATCCGGAGAAAGAAAACCTGAAAACAGCTGCCACTCCGTTTCTTGTCCGAAACAAAAAAACAGCATTCTTTGCTATGGCAGCCTCCGTATTGCTGTTAATCGGATTTTTTGTTTTCAGGAACGACGGGCCAGAGCATATAAAATCCGTAAGCACAATAGCCCAAATAACTGTAGATGAGGTGCACTATCAAAGAACCTTTGAAACAATCAGCTACAGAGATACAAAAACTAAATTGCCGGATATGGTTGAACCGGAAAAGCCTACTTTGCAAACAATAAACTCATTGGCCTCTATTCCGTTACCAAAACAACTTCCGGAAAAGA
>CAYXJS010000223.1:0-4490 GCA_964465045.1 uncultured Bacteroidales bacterium
CCAACGAAATTATTTACGGACTGTCGCAACTGGATAAGGCGCTTGAAAAAGAACGCGAGCGGGGCATCCTGGGCAATGAAAAAGTGAAGTGCCTCCTTTCGGTTTCGGTAACGCACAGCGGGTTGCTTTCGGTGGCCAGGGATTATATCCGCCAGGAACTGAAAAGCCATGCAAATCTGCAGAACCTTGAGATCTTTATTTTTACAGAAGATGACACACGTCGCCTCCTGGAAGAAGTTTTTATGCCGATAGATAAAGAGTATTTTGATGCGGACAAAAGTAAAGAGCTGGCGCAGGTATTTGGCGTTGACGGGGAATATGGAAGGCATTACAGCTTCCTGAAGGCTATTGCTGCCGTATTTAATGTGTTGGTTGATAATGAGGTCAGAGCAACTTTTAAAATTGACCTCGACCAGATTTTTCCTCAAAAGGAGTTGATTGAAGAGACGGGCAAGTCGGCTTTGGAGCATTTTCAAACCCCGCTGTGGGGAGCCCGGGGAAAAAGCAGCCAGGGACATCCTGTGGAGTTGGGTATGATTGCCGGGGCGCTGGTAAATGAAAAGGACATCTGCAAAGGATTATACACCCCGGATGTGGAATTTCCGGATGAAGTACCGGACGGCGAGTCACGGATTTTCTTCAGCAAGTTGCTGATGGCGCTATCGACGGAAGGGGAGCTCATGACCCGATACCGGGAAAACAGCGACATCGACGGTAAAAACACTTGCCTCCAGCGTATCCATGTCACCGGGGGAACAAACGGTATTTTAGTGGATGCCCTGCGCCATTACCGGCCTTTTACACCAACCTTTATTGGCCGCGCCGAAGACCAGGGATATATCCTTTCGGTATTGACCGGTTCGCAAAAGCAGTCGCTGGGCTACCTACATGAGGACGGGTTGATTATGCGCCATGATAAAGAAGCTTTCGCACAGGAGGCCCTCAAAAGCGCCGAATTGGGTAAGATTGCAGGGGATTATATCCGGATGCTTTACTTTTCGGAATATGCTCGCGTGCTTTCGGATAATCCAGAGCATCTCAAAGAGATTCTGAATCCGTTTACAGGTTGCTTTATTTCCAGGACTCCTATTTCGGTGGCAATTTTCCGTCAAACGCTGAAGGCTGTCGAATTCTTTGCCAATGGGGAGGCCGATAAAGCCAGCAAGTTTTTGTTTCAGAATGTTTCGAGACTCGACCATGCTATTGAATTTATCAAGGGCGAAAACAGCAGTCTCAAAAAACAGGTGAAAGCCGAGCGTGAGGGATGGGAGCGTTTTTATGATATCCTTGATAAGGTGGAAACCATGTCCAAAACACAAAAGCAAGCATATCAGGAAAAAGCAACCCAAATAGTAAGAGAGAGCAGTGTTTTCTGAAACTATGAAGCTTCGAACCTCAGCCATGAAAGTGCTTGAAACTTATCACAGTTAGAAAAAGAAATGTTGCGTTGAGTAATACTTTATGCACACGCTATCTGTAAGGGGGAGTAAGACCTTCCACCTTATCCCTCGCACAAAGCCAGCGCAGAAAGTTGGAAGGTCTGGTGCGACGACAACCTGCCAGCTCTTAGGATGGATTTGCGGTATGAATGAGGTGGCAGGTTATGAAGTTGACCATGCAGGCTTTTGCGGAAATCATTATCAAATTCAAAACTCTTCTCTGCGCCCTCCGCGTGTTCTTCATCTCCGCGCTCTCCGCGTGAAATCTTCTTCCTTTTTCACGCGAAGTTCGCAAAGGGAAGAGCGCAATGATCGCTGAGAGAAAATCATTAGCAAATTCAAAATCTTCTATTCGTCCTCAGTGTGTTCTTCATCTCTGCGCCCGCCGCGTGAATTCTTCTCCTTTTTCCACGCAAAGTTCGCAAAGGGAAGAACGCAAAGTCCGCAGAGAGGAAATCAATGACAAATCCAATGTCTTCTCAAAGCAGCTTTTTAAAGTATCTTTTTTTCTTGTAGCAAATAATTTGTTACATAGTCTTTAATGCCTTCTTCCAGTGAATGAAACGCTTTGTTGTAGCCGGAGCTGCGGATTTTCTCCATTCGTGCTTCAGTAAAATACTGGTATTTGTCGCGGATATCTTCAGGTGTATCGATATATTCAATTTTGGGTTGCCGATTCAGTGCCCTGAATGTGCTTGTGGCCAGATCGTTAAAAGAGCGTGCTTTTCCAGTGCCCAAATTGTAAAGTCCGGACCGGGCTTGATTTTTCATTAAAAACAGAAGCACATTTACTACATCCTTCACGTATACAAAGTCGCGCAATTGTTCTCCGTCCCGGTATTCAGGCTTATGCGAGCGGAAAAGCTTCATTTTTCCGGTGTTATTGATCTGATGATAAGCATGAAATATTACTGAAGCCATTCTTCCTTTATGATATTCATTTGGGCCGTAGACATTAAAAAACTTCATGCCGGCCCAGAAAGGAGGTTGTGAGGGTTGTTGAAGTGCCCATTCATCAAAATCGTTTTTAGATTTTCCATAGGCATTCAGCGGCTTTAGATGCGGGACGATGTTGTGATCATCTTTATAACCATGTTCGCCTAATCCATAAGTAGCTGCTGAAGAAGCATAAATCAATGGAATCTGTTTTTGACTGCAGATTTTCCAGATAGATTGGCTGTATCTCAGGTTTAGCCTGATAAAAATTTCGGTGTTGAACTCAGCCGTATCGGTACGTGCGCCTATATGAAAGACACACTCAACTTTAGCAGCATGTTTTTCAAACCACGGCAGAAAGTCTTTTCTATCAATCTTTTGCCGGAATGATTTATTTTGGAGGTTCTGTTCTTTAGCCTCCTGGCTGAAATCATCCACCAGAATCAGATTAGTTGATCCCTGATTATTGAGCCCAGCTACAAGTGCGCTGCCAATAAACCCATAAGCTCCCGTTACTATGATCATAATGTATTGTTTTAAGGTTGCAAAGGTAAAGTTTCTATTTTTTGCAGGAAGGATTTTCAGGGCAGAAGCAATAAAAAAACCGGATACCGCAGAGCGCGATACCCGGCTTAGAATTTATTTTATTGAATTAGTCTTTTTTATTGGGCTGCTCAAGTCCGTATCCTGAAACCTTATCCTCGCGTTTCAGCAGGAATGCAAACAGCAATCCAAGGAAGCCGAGACCTGAGAGCATCAGCATTGGGTTGGTGTAGTCCAGTGGCTTGATTACTTCTACAGCATAATCGTTGCTGTCAAACCCGAAATAATTTTTGTTGGCAGCCAGAAGCTTTCCTTTGCCAATCAGGATTTCGAACTCGTGGTTTTTGTCAATATGAAAACCAAGTTCTTCCTGCCAGACGATGTCACCGGTTTCACTTTCTATGGTCAGCATGCCGTCATGCAATGATTTCAGGTAATCCTGCGACAAGTCAGAAGCAGCCTTTCCGGCAAACAGGTTGTTTTCGTTCAGCCGGAAAGTTCCGTCATAAGCCGTGATTTCCTTCTTGCCATCAAAGATTTCCAGTTTTGCCTGGTAATCGAGTGTATCTGTGAGCTTCTCAAAATCCGCAGAAATAACCACATCTCCTTCGCCTATCTGCAAGCTGAATTCGCCCTGGTCGTTTGTTTTTACATGATGTGATTCCTTCCAGACAATATTTCCCTGCAAGCTGTCAGCAAAAGTAACTACAGTAACATTCAGCTCTTTGTTTTTTACGCGTTCGTTATTGCGGTCGCTCACATTATCTTGCACATGCAAGCCTGAGGTTTGGATTTGCTTATACTGTTGATTATCAATTTGGCTTACATAATCCGGATTAGAGCTATCGAGCGCTAAGCCGATCAACATCGGGAAGGCCCACAGACCAAGGTTTTGAACTGAGAACATACCGCCGTAAGCTGTTCCGATTTTGTTTACGCCTACAATTTTAGTCACGGCCGGCCACATGGCAGCAGGAACTAATGAAAAGGCAATCCCCAGGATAAAAATAGGAATTCTGGGTTCGATATATGTTTTGGCAAACATTAGGTGAGCGATGATCAACAAGGATGAACCCAGGTACATCAGTGTGGCGCTTTTCCCTTTATTATCGGCAATCCAGCCAAATATGGGTGTAAGTAAAATTGTTCCGTACATCAGATAAGAAGATACGTTTCCGGCCACATCACGAGCCATGTTGAATTTGTTCATCAACAAGTCAGGGGCATATTTTACGAAGGGAAATACGGCCGAATAAAAGGTGACACACAGAAGTGTGATGTATATAAAAGAACGGTTCGTAACCAAAAATCTCAGGTCTGCCCATTTAAATTCATCTTCCGGGTCATCTAAATCAATTTTGGTTTGCCTGTCTAGTTTGATATCCATCACAATGTAAATCATAAAGGTTAGCAAGCCAATCCAAAGCAGCATCACACCAAACCAAATAGCGTTGGTCCATTCCGGATAGATAAGTTTTGGTGAAAGAGAAAGCGCCAATGCCGTTCCCAGACGCCCAATAGCCAGGTTTAATCCTAATGCCAGGGCAAGTTCTTTTCCTTTAAACCATTTTA
>CAYXJS010000224.1:0-4465 GCA_964465045.1 uncultured Bacteroidales bacterium
GTAAAGAACGCTTCCTTTTAAAGCGGGTGCAAAGATAGAAATAGTTTTGGTTATATCAATGGCTTTAACAAATAAAAATGAGTGTATTTAGCACTTAAAGTCTAAACTTATTCAAAAATTAAAAGTACCATGTTTACTTTCAATGACTAATGATTTGCTTTCACTTTTTTCGCAGTAACCAATAATCTGAGAATCTACTCCATGAGCTGAGGCAATATCCATGATGGTTTTGGCCTGAATATCATTGCAATAAACTTCTATGCGGTGACCCATATTGAATACCTGGTACATCTCCTGCCAGTTTGTTTGTGTCTCTTGCTGTATGGCTGTGAAGAGAGGCGGTGTTTCAAATAAGTTGTTTTTGACCACCCTGATTTTGTCAATAAAGTTTAAAACTTTGGTTTGTCCGCCTCCGGTGTTGTGAATTATACCATGTATATCATTACCCAGCATGCCTAAAACTTTTTTCATGACGGGAGCATAGGTCCGGGTAGGGGAGAGTACAAACTTTCCATAATCCAATCCGTTTATGGGCGAAGGGTCAGTAAGGTTTTTGGTTCCGGTATAAACTACCTTATCAGGCAAAGCAGCATCATAAGTTTGCGGATAGTGCTTTGCCACAGATTTATTAAAAATTTCGTGACGGGCCATCGTCAAACCATTACTTCCGATACCGCTGTTATAGCTGTCTTCATAAATAGCGTGCCCGAAAGAGGACAACCCAACGATAACATCACCTTCGCAGATTTTCTCATTCGTGATTATGTCAGAACGTTTCATCCGGGTGGTTACCGTAGAATCCACGATGATGGTTCTGACCAAATCTCCCACATCGGCAGTTTCACCACCGGTTGAGTGAATATTTATTCCGTTATCACGAAGCTTTTGAAGGAATTCTTCTGTGCCTTCTATAATGGCGGTAATCACTTCACCCGGAATCAGGTTTTTGTTACGGCCTATGGTGGAGGAGAGCAAAATATTACCTGTAGCTCCGGTACACAGTAGATCATCGGTATTCATAACTACAGCATCCTGGGCAATCCCTTTCCAGACAGAAATATCTCCGGTTTCCTTCCAGTAGGCGTAAGCCAGTGATGATTTGGTGCCGGCTCCATCGGCATGCATAATGTTGCAATAATTATCATCATCACCCATCAAATCCGGCATGACTTTACAAAACGCTTTTGGGAAAAGTCCTTTATCCAGGTTACGTATGGCATTGTGAATTTCCTTTTTGGATGCAGAAACACCGCGGGCATTGTATTTCGAATCGTATTCCATGCTATTTCTCAAAGATGATTTGGAAGTTTTCTTCATCAATTTCATATTCACCGAACTTTTCCAGGAATTTGGGCCCGATTTGGATTTCTTCATCGATGTAGCTGAATACACTAGCTTTAAAATCAAATAATGATGTATTACCTACACGCACTTCATCAAAGGTAATCTGTGATTGGTTAGGAATGTTGCCCCGTCTCAGAGAACTGTGAGCCCTTTCGTTAAAGTTTTCTTTATCGAGACGCCCTTTATCTAACATGCTTTTTGCAAAACCGGGAGAAACCAGCAAATCTCCATAACTCTTGGAGAAAACCACGTTGTAAGCGTATCCGTCTATGATTATCGGGACTAAAATATTGGTTCCCTTTCCGGGGATATAGTTTACCTTATTTGAGTTCGGGTCTTTGATGAGCGCAACGGCGGATTTCCCTGATTTTTTATTATTGTTTTGAGGTTTAAAATCTTTTCGAAGTACTCTGAAATCAATTCGCCGGTTTAGTTGCATGGCAATTTCCCTGGCTTTTTCTGTGTTAAGTGAATCAATAAAGCCTTCTGTCAGAATCGTTCCTTTTTCAAATTCTATATCATCACGTACAATGCGTTTCTGAAGTTTTCGTGGCTCTCGTTCACCGTATCCTTGTGCTACCAGCCTTTGCGGATTTATACCGCGGGCTATGAGGTAATCTACAACTGCTTCGGCACGTTTTTGAGACAACACATCGTTATATTCTTTAGATGCTCTTGCATCGGTATGAGCACCCAATTCAACCACGATATTCTGATTGGCATCCAATCTTTGAATCAACCCCTGCAGGGAATCTTCATATTGTGTTTGCAGCTCCCATTTCCCGGTTTCAAAAAGGATATCAGGCAGCACAACAGGCTCATCGGGGATACGCTGCAACTCATAGTTTCGTTCAAAATCAGCACTGGAAACCACTTCTTTTGTTGAGAGAGTATCTTTAATCTGAAAATAATTATCTTTTATGATTTCGATAACATATGAGGTTTCTTCTTTTAATTGGCTGCTTCCAAAGCTGAAAAAGCCCTCGCTGTTTGTTTTAGCATTGTTGGAAGACTCGGTATTTTGTTCTGTTAGTTTTACAGACGCTTCCTCTACAGGTTGGAGGGTTTGGTTGTCAATCAGGTTTCCTTTAAGCGTGATTTCTATCGGTGGGTTAATGAAATAGTAAATATCATCTCCACGGGAACCTTGCCGGTTGGAGCTGAAGTATCCTTCTTCCCTGTCTTTTTGCATAGTGATTCCAAAATCGTCGGCTACGCTGTTCAGGGGATACTTCATGTTTATGGGTTTCTGCCATTTGCCGTTTCTTTTTACAGTCCGGTAGATGTCTAACCCACCCATTCCGACGTGACCGTTTGAAGAGAAATAAAGTATACTGTCGTTCTGTAAAAATGGAAAAACCTCATCTCCTTCGGTGTTAATTGTGTCGCTTAAATTTTTGGGCCTTTTCCATTCACCGTTCATATACTCAGCATAATATAAATCTTTCCCACCAACTCCTCCCGGACGATCTGAAGCAAAGATGAGTAAAGTTTCGTCTTTGTTGATGGCTGGATGTCCGAATACATCTGATGAATCGTTGCTAAGTTCTATTTCTTTAGCTTCTCCCCAATTCATGCCGGAGCGGGTAGATTTGTAGATTCTGCATCCGGCTTTTTTGTCATCCCGTTTTTCGCAGCGCGTGAAGTACATGGCTTTAAAGTCAGATGTTAGTACAGGTGCTCCCTCATTGGCTTCAGTGTTAATGTTTTCCTTTTCATCAATATTCACCACATCGCCCCATCTTTCCTGGCGGTCTTGTTTTACGTAAAACAAATCACTAAAATACTCTCCTGTCCAGGGGTCTGTTTCTTCTCCGGTAGCTTCTTCGCGTGTTGATGTGAAAATGATGGAACTATAAAACTTATCAGCGTAAGCCGGGGCAAAATCATTGGCTGAGGAATTGATGCGGTAAAGGTTTTCTACCTCAAAGCCCGTGGGATTATCTTGCCATTCTTTCGCCACCTGGCAGGATTCAATTCCCTTTTCGGTTATCCGGGAATCCGGTTTGTACTCCAGATACTTATTGTACGCTTCTATGGCTTTTTCATAATCTTCGTTGCTTTGAAGCGCCTGAGCATAGTAAAGATGAACAACCGGGTTGATGGTTGCATAATCAAATCTGATGGCACGATAATAATATACGCGTGAGCGCCGGTAATCGCCATTAAGGCGATAGCATTCAGCCATCCGGAAAGACACTTTTCCTTTCAGATCATATTTACGGCCTTTTATCTTGGAGTATCCTTTCTTAAACTTTTCAATGGCTACATTGTATTGCTGGTTTTCGTAGGCAGCATTGGCTGCTTCAAGATGGCGGTTTATATCTTCCTGCGAAAGGGCAGGATTCAATAAGGCCAGGCTGAAAACGGAAATAAACATAAGAAAAAGGAGGTGCTTACTCATTTTGATTATCTTTCTTCTCTTTATCACTTATATGCTGTTGGTTATCTGTTTGTTTTTCCGGTGGTTTATTTCTTCTTTGTTTTATATCTGTCTTTATGCTTAACTCGTTTTCAATGTTTTTATTTTCTTTAGCAAAGTCTTTTTTTGTATCGTCAAAGCTTTTACGGATGCTTTTGGTTTCATCATCCAGTGTTTTTCTGATTTCTTTAGATTCCTCGTTAAATTCCTTTGATAATTCACTGGTGGCATGCTTCATCTGGTTGATGACTTTGCCAATTTTCCGGGCAATTTCGGGCATTTTTTGAGGGCCAAAAATCAAAAAAAGTACTAGTATGACGATAAAAACCTCACCTGTGCTGATATCAAAAAACAAAAGTGTGCTGAGTGTTGTCATGATTTCCCTCTGTATTCTTGCAAAAATAATAAAAAAAGCCCTGAAATTTTTTCAGGGCTTTTAGAACTTTAATTTATATCGGGTTTATTTTTTATTCTTCCTGCTTTTTTTGATTTCTTTCTTGCCTTCTTTTTGTGAAAATTCGTAGGCAATAGGTGTGGAGATGAATATGGATGAGTAGGTACCTACGATAATTCCTATAATCAAGGCAAAAGCAAATCCACGAATGATTTCCCCTCCGAATATAAAGATGGATATCAATACCAGCAAAGTTGTTCCTGAGGTCATAAATGTACGCCCAAGGGTGCTGTTGATAGCTGAAT
>CAYXJS010000225.1:0-4464 GCA_964465045.1 uncultured Bacteroidales bacterium
CTGCCGTTTTATGAAGCAAAAGCTTTATCCACTTCTGCTTTTGCTTTTCTGGAGGCCACTTCATCGGCCACTGCTTTGGAAACGCAAGTTTTGTTTACAGGATTAAAGAATGTCCCTAATGATTTAGCTAAAACTAATGCTACAGGAATTCCAATAATTGTAATAAATAATCCTGCAATTTGGAATACGGTCACGACAGCTAAAAGTAATCCAAATGGGAAATATAAAATCCTTACTATTAAGCCAAAGGTTTGCCACGCCTGGTTTTGCTCTGGTTTAAGATCCCTTTTGTTAATCATCCCACTTGAAAACGGGGTCAATAAAAATTTTGATAACTGTATCAGGCCTAAACCAATAGGCGCCCCAATTACCGTGATAACAAATAAACCTCCAATAAGAAAAGTTGCCAGTGCGTTCATGAAGCCTAAAAAGGGCACATGCCACAAAATGTTACCTAAAGTTCTCATAGTGTTTAATTTTTAAGTGAATTAATTGATTTTGGTTTCCCTACTCTATAAGCTTTTCGGTGTCGCTCAGTTTTTTATTGTGGTTTCTGCTCCACATGATTTTAGCAGTTTTTTGTGGTTTGTTAGTAAAAGGAATAGTCTTTTTCATATTCCTTTGTTTGGAGGTAAATGTATCAATACAATCGAAAAGGAAGTAGAAAACCTCCTTAACATGACCTTAACATTACAGAAAACTTGATTATTTTATGGCGAATCAACTAAAATTTAGAAGCGCTGAAGATATAGCCCCAAATCTTCTTTTGCCATCATGGCCATTTTTTTCTCAGACGGCTGCGGGCTACGTGGATGCTTTTAAATGTAAGGAATGTAACATAAAAACTTGTAAATCCCTGGATATCATATATTAATCGAAACGATAGTTAATTGCTGGAGTTAGTTATTCTGCGATCCGAGAAAAACAACTATCTCTGAAGATAGACTTTTTATCATTTTATTTTATCAATGTCCTGATAGGTAGTAAATATGTAAACAAGCATTATAGTCTTATCCTTAATTTCAAAAAAAATCGTTGTTTGTTTACTTAGTACTGATTTTCTTAATCTCTGGTTATAAGATGAAACAGGGAACATTTTGGGGAATTGCCTTATAAAGTTTAACTGTTTCTTAAATCTCTTCTTAAAACTATCAACTTCGTTTTGAGACCAGTTTTCTGAAAGATAATTCAGGATTTGTTCAAGGTTCTTTGCAGCTTCCTCTGACCACCGTAGGTTATAAGCCATATTTTTTCTCTATTTCTTCATGAGAGAGGGTTCGTCCCTGCTCTATGTCATTTAACCCCCTTCTGATACCTTCTTTTTGCTCGGTAGTTAGCTCATTCTCCCATTCAGAACTATCCGATTTGGAATCTTTTATCACTTTTAGATATTCTAATGTCTCCCTGTCCTGCACCTGCGATAGCCATTCGATTAATTCCAGTTTTAACGTTTCTTTGGTCATAATGATTCGTTTTCATTCAAAATTATTACTTTTTTCGATATTATTCAATTTATTAGCATTCGATTTGTCTACTTTTAACTTTAACAAACACAAGAGTAAAATTTTAGAAATCCTGCAAGTACAGCCCCAAATCCTCCTTCGCTTTCATGCCCAGCTTTTTTCTCAGGCGGCTGCGGGCTACGTGGATGCTTTCGGGTGTGCGGAAGGTGATGTGAGCGATTTGTTTGGAATCCAGCCCCATTTTAATCATGCCGCATAGTACCTGGTCGTGCTTTGTGAGGTTGGAATGTTTTTTTCTGAGGTTAGGAAAAAACTCTTCATCCAATTTATGATATATTATTAGAAAATCTTCATCAAAAGTATTTTTGCTACTGATTTTTAAGTCGTGGATAATTTTATCGATGGTGTTTCCATCTACTAGATCTTTGAGGTTGGTTTTAATGATTTGGGAGTTATGTTCGGTTCGCATTCGTTGGATTAGCTCACTTTTACTGTCTTTAGCAAGCTCTTGTCGAAACAGGATTTGCCTTTTTTCTTTTTTCTTTAAAATATAGGCTATGGTAAATAGAAAGAAAATGATAACAGCAAGCCATACATACCTGAAAATAATATATCTATTTTCAGCGGCTTCTAACGGGGCTTTTGTTTGGTCTGTAGATTTTTTGACTGTTCTGATCTTTTTAACACCATAAATCTCATGATGTAATTTTCTTTCTGACCTTTTATAATCATCAATCTCGTCACTGTACAAAAGAATGAATGCACTTTTTAATTCTTCCACGAATTGATTAAGCGCCTCTGCTTTGGCTATACCTGTTTCAGCATTAATTCTGTCTTTTAAGTTTGCCACATCATCCTGAGCAAAAGTTATATTACCCCAAAGAGCGCAAAAACTGAGAACAAGCAGAATTAGTCCGGTTCGTATTGCTGACATGGTATTATGGTTCTGTCTTTAAGTGTTGTAAATGTAATAAGAATTTTTGAATAGAATAGCATTTTGTTTGCTTTATAGCTGAGAGCAATCTAAAAAGCCTCCAAAGAGCTGGTTTTCTCTATTTTTACATCAGTCCGCCTATGGCGGTGAACTGCTAAAAATCAGAATGGATAGCGGATGAGGAGTAGTTCAATAAATACGACTACGCTGTAGTCGGGGGATTCGAGCGGGAACATCATTTCTATAAACATATAAATCCCAGGTGATTTAAGAGTCTCTCAGCAAAACATGATTCATAAGGAATTATGCCAGAGGCATCATATGTGTATAGAAAACATCACATACACATCTATTTACCGACTCCGACAGGAGTCGAACCTTTTCATCGAATGCTGTATTGAATGATTTCCGTTTTTTTTGTATATTTCTCAAAACAAAAACAAATGGCTAATACATATTCACAAATTTACATTCAGGTAATCTTTGCCGTGCAAAACCGGGATGCGCTCATAAGTCCTAAATGGGAGGAGGAATTATTTAGATACATTACAGGTATCGTTCAAAACAAGGGGCAGAAGATGCTATCGATTAACGGAACACTGAATCATATACACTTTTTTATAGGGATGAAACCTTCCTGTTGTTTATCGGATCTCATACGCGAAGTCAAAAAATCTTCAGGCAATTTCATCAAAGAGAAACGGTTTACGCCCTTTCGTTTTCAATGGCAGGAGGGTTTCGGGGCATTCTCTTATGGGCATTCACAAATAACGGATGTGATAAAATATATTGAAAATCAAAAAGAACACCATCGAAAGAAAACCTTCCGGGAAGAATACATGGCTTTTTTGAAAGCCTTTGAAATTGAATTCAAAGATGAATATGTTTTTGAATGGATAGCGGATGAGTAGTTCAATAAATACGACTACGCTGTAGTCGGGGGATTCGAGCAGGAATACCATTTCTAAAAACATATAAATCCCAGGGGATTTAAGAATCTCTCAGCAAAGCATGATTTAGAAGGAATGATGCCAGAGGCATCACATGTGTATAGAAAACATCGCATGCACATCTATTTACCGACTCCGGTAGGAGTCGAACCTTTTCATCGAATGCTGTATTGAATGATTTCCGTTTTTTTTGTATATTTCTCAAAACAAAAACAAATGGCTAATACATATTCACAAATTTACATTCAGGTAATCTTTGCCGTGCAAAACCGGGATGCGCTCATAAGTCCTAAATGGGAGGAGGAATTATTTAGATACATTACAGGTATCGTTCAAAACAAGGGGCAGAAGATGCTATCGATTAACGGAACACTGAATCATATACACTTTTTTATAGGGATGAAACCTTCCTGTTGTTTATCGGATCTCATACGCGAAGTCAAAAAATCTTCAGGCAATTTCATCAAAGAGAAACGGTTTACGCCCTTTCGTTTTCAATGGCAGGAGGGTTTCGGGGCATTCTCTTATGGGCATTCACAAATAACGGATGTGATAAAATATATTGAAAATCAAAAAGAACACCATCGAAAGAAAACCTTCCGGGAAGAATACATGGCTTTTTTGAAAGCCTTTGAAATTGAATTCAAAGATGAATATGTTTTTGAATGGATAGCGGATGAGTAGTTCAATAAATACGACTACGCTGTAGTCGGGGGATTCGAGCAGGAATACCATTTCTAAAAACATATAAATCCCAGGGGATTTAAGAATTTCTCAGCAAAACATGATTTAGAAAGAATGATGCCAGAGGCATCACATGTGTATAGAAAACATCACATACACATCTATCTACCGACTCCGGCAGGAGTCGAATATCAACTTTCCCAAGCAATAAAAGAAACACAGAGTCAAAGTTCATACGCCAGGTTTTTAATGAGTTTTTTGATAGTAAAATATTCTTTCATCTTCAGGGTTCTTTCTTTTCTCCAGACACTTGAAGCATCGCGGCTGATTATTTTAGCGATTTGCCGATAGTTTTTCCCTGCAAGAAAATAGCTAATGACTTCTCATATAATTCCGCCAAACATTATCCTTACAAATTCTTACCTTTGCCCCG
>CAYXJS010000226.1:0-4460 GCA_964465045.1 uncultured Bacteroidales bacterium
TCAGACATTGAACGGTGGAAATCATACAATAAAATGGGACGGGCTTGACCAAGCCAGAAAGCCGTGCAAGCCCGGCCCCTATATCGCTTACCTTAAGGTAAACGGAAAAATCCGCCGAACAGTGAAAATCTTAAAAACCATGCTATATGACCCAATTTATTAAATACGCAGTATTGTTATTATCACTAACATTTATTAGTATAATCACAAACGGACAAACGATTGAGCTGGACGAAGAGCACTGGTTCCGTAAAGGCCCGTATTGCGCTTATGTCCAATCACTGGCTATGGCACCCTCCAACCCGGATGTACTCTATGCAGGCACCTATGCTGATGGTGTTTATAAAACAACAAATGGCGGGGAAATATGGACCCGGTGTTCGGTTGAGAATTTACCCATGTATGGTGATACAATATTTTTAGGAGCATCTCCTTCAATGCTATATGGGAATCACCATACCATACATGACATTGCCGTTGATCCGCAAGACGCCAAGCATGTGTGGATTAGCGCCTGGGAACGGGGATTGTATCAAAGCACCAACGGAGGGGATAGCTGGCAAAAGGCGGATACAACTCTTCCGGATTCCCTGTCGGTGAATTTTATACATATTAATCCCGAAAATCCCGAGGATATTTTGCTGGGAGCGGGAAAGGAGTATTCCTCAGAAGCTCCTGATCTCGGAGGACTATATCGTACGACCAACGGAGGCGCTTCATGGTCGCTTATTGAAGAAATCCCTCACGGTGCTACGTATTTTATGACGGGTATTACAAGAGACCCGACCAACAATGAACACATCGTTGTGGGGGTGAACAGCGCTGGAGAGCCGGGATTTTCCTGGGGCATTATGGAGAGCTATGATAATGGAAATTCATGGCAGGAAGTTACAAAAAATGACAATCCTGTATATGATATAAGTATTAACCCCGATAATAATCTAGAGTGGTGGGGTGCGGTTTATACCGGTTATCTGGATTGGTGGCTGGAATCAACTGAAAACACGGGTCAGAACTGGGAACACTACCAGGGGTTTGAAGACCCTTACAAATGGGTTACAAGCTTATATGCTGACGCCGACTTCAACCTTTATATCGAACGGGAAGCCGATACCACCTATCCGGCTTATAGTATTTTAAAGAGCCCCGATAAGGGGGAGTCGTGGTATGCCATTGACAAACTTTCCAAAAAAAAGCAAAGTGGCCGTCGCTCTATGAGCTTAAGAAATCGGACACAGACCCAACCCGACAATCCGGATAATTTATACATAGGAAACCTTTATGGCCTATTTCACTCCGAAAACGGTGGGGAAACAACGCACTTACAAAACAATAAGATACCCAATTCCTATATTTATGACCTGGAAGTAAATCCCTTCGACAAAGATACAGTTTATGCTGCTGGATTTCAGGGTTTATGGCGAACCAATAATGGCGGGAATGACTGGCAAAGAATTGTTATAAATCCGGTAGGGTTTACAAAGTTTGATCCTCAAACTCCGGATACGCTTTATTACGGGGGAGTGGAACTCAATCGAAGTTTTGATGATGGAAAAACCTTCCAAAAAATCACAGGTCCAATTGCGGGAGCCTTAATAAATATGGCCATCCATCCGGACTCCACCAATATTTTGTTTGTTCATTCTTCCACGGATACATATTCACATTTGGTATACAAATCTACCGATTACGGAAACCATTGGGACCTCGTTTTTAATAGTGGGTATAATGAGGGGGTTTCACAAGTAATTATCGATCCCCACCATCCCGATACAGTTTATTTTTCAACCCACCGAAGTTATGACCAAGGGAAAACATGGCATAAAGATGCGCTGGAATTTAAGGTTTTAGGGATTCATCCTTTTAACTCGGCAATTTTATATGGTACTGACTACTATGAAAAAGAAGTTTGGGTGTCAGATAATTACGGGAAAACTTTTCAATTTATTCATGAATTCGATGGTAAAGGTATAATACATAAATTCAAGATTTCACAGGAACAACCAAACTGGTTGTTTTATGCTACCATAATGGATGGAGTTCATTACAGTACGAATGCCGGTGAGACTTGGCATCAGCTGGTAGGTCCTTACGAAAAGCGAATTAGGGAAGTTACTCCATTGGTGAATGAAAAAAAATATTACATAGCCTCTTATGGTGACGGGGTTTGGGTATATGATACTACCTATCATATCGGTATAGACGAAGAACCGGTAGTAAACGACGAGAGCCATTTGAATGTAGCACCCAACCCGGTTAAAAACCAGACTTCCATCACTTTTAATATGAAACATTCAGGTTTTGTTAATCTTGCGGTTTATGACATGAAGGGGGATGTAGTCAAGACTTTACTCAACCGAAATATAAAAAAGGGCGGACATGAATTAATATGGTATGGTAAAGACCAAAACGGAAAGGAGGTTAAAACAGGGCTTTATCTCGTACGCCTGATAATTAACAGTGAACAAGCAGGCAGGAATGTTCAGGTCCGTAAAATTGTTCTATTAAAATAAATTTCATTGTTTAACCCGGCTGGTTTCCGGCATGGAGGGAGCTAATGGCAGGCATTAGTAACACGATAAGCCATTTCTCCCCGCCACCGGAAACAGCCACAAATTTAAAAATTATGTGTTACAAAAAGCTCTTTATTTTCACACTATTTTTTATTGGCCTTTTAAGCATTGGCAATGCACAGACCAAATCCATTAACGGAATAACTTATGAAAAAATCAATGGTCAATGGTATCAACTCTACCAGGGGAATCAATACCCGGTAAACGATTCTATTATCACGGTAAAATTTGTTGAGGGTTTGAATAATAATCAAAAGAACTCCATAGTTCAGGCCAATAACTGTACAATCGTACGTTCTAACTCCCTGGGGTATTATGACTTAAGAATCAATGATAATACGCCGGCTTTGGACGCGGTTGAAAATTTTCTGGCAAAACCAGATATCGAAATGGCCGAACCGAACGGCTTCGGCGAGTTTATCCAACATGCCAACGACACGTATTATTGGGATCAATGGCACCTACAGAATGAGGAAATAACAGGTGGTATTGATGCTTACAAAGCATGGAATAAAGAAAATGGTGATCCGGATGTGGTTATCGCAATTCTTGATAGTGGTACGGATATCTTACATGAAGACCTTGAAGGAAATATATGGGTGAATCCCGGCGAAGACCTGGACGGAGATGGTGAAGTATGGGACACGGATGATATGAATGGGGTCGATGATGACGGAAATGGGTATGTTGACGATCTCTCCGGATGGGATTTTTATAATGACAACAACGATTTGCCCGGACCCTTTTATCACGGAACACATGTAGCAGGGATAGCCAGTGCGGAAACCAATGATCAACAAGGAGTTGCAGGCGTCAGTGGCGGTTGGACGAATTCAGATGAAGGATGCAATATGTTAATTGGTGGTGTTGGTGATCAGCAACCTTCCAGTGCTGCTCTCGATGATGCCATTTTATATGCTTCTGAGATGATGGGTGCTGACATTATTACTATGAGTCTTTCAGTACCATATTCCCAGGCTGTAGAAGACGCTATTAATGAGGCATACAATAATCATGGCACATTTGTGGATAATGCATCGGGGAATTCTTCCCAAGATGGTCTGCCTTTCCCAGCCAATGTTGGAAATTGCTTTGCAGTGGGGGCAAGTACAAAAAAAGATAATCAAGATAATATTTATAGAGTAACTTTCTCAAATTATGGAACTGGTTTGATGGTACTTGCACCAGGTGTTGACATAAAAAGCACCCAAAAAAACAATTCGTATGGTACCGGGGACGGAACCTCGTATTCATCACCACAGGTGGCAGCAACGGCCGGCTTAATTTGGTCCCGTCATCCTAATTTTACTGCCGTAGAAGTTGAAAAAGTTATGTGTTTGACAGCTCAAAAGCTGTCGGCTTATACGTTTACTGAAGGCTATGAATATGGCAGTTGGAACAATGAGGTTGGATATGGAAAATTGAATGCAAACAGAGCTATTGGAATCAAACAAGATATCCAATCGGATACAACCTTAACCGAAGGCAATTATATCCGTGACGAAGTACATGTTACCAATAACGCTACGTTAACCTTATCTGATGATTCCCGTTTCTATTTATTAAAAACCGGGAAGCTTGTTGTAGATAATGGAGCCTCTCTCATTATCAAAGACAATGTTAAACTCGACGGCGACCTGTCCAATCAAATTGTTGTTAATGGAGAAATACAGGTGCAGTCGGATGAATTAGCCCTGGAATCAGGTTCGGCCTTAACCTTCAAAGGCCAGGGAAATATGTATTTCACGCAAAGCAATTCAAAATTCATCATAAAACCAAAGGCGCATGTGGTTGTGGATGAGCTCACCTTAACACGGTCAGGCAATAACACCTGGCAAGGCATCCAGGTATGGGGCCATTCCGATTCTTCTCAATATTCTTACAATG
>CAYXJS010000227.1:0-4392 GCA_964465045.1 uncultured Bacteroidales bacterium
AGAGGCTTGCTGCGAAACCCCTTGCTGGCTGCTAACATCAAAAACATCACGATAGAAAATCCCATTGAAAAGATAAAGTCTTTCATGCACGAATTAGCAGAGACACTGTCAGCTCAACGCCGCAGCAACAATCCCTTCCCGCAGGGTATCAAAGAATACTGGTGGCATCTGTCATTTAGCATTTCAGAAAGAAAACGGGTTTTTGATATCATTAAAGTGACTCAGGATTTAGAATCCTACCATCAAAAAGTAGAAGAGGTTTTTAAAGAGTTTAGTTTTGAACTCAATAATTAAATAAAATACAGCTTAAACAGGCACGAATCATAAAAAAAACCGGCAACCCAAAGAGTAAAAACCGGTTTTTTAGATTTTTTGAGCATTTACTTTAGAGCACTTGCACTTCAGCCTCATAGGCTGTCTGAAGAATCAAGTCAACAGAAGAAGTGGGTAAAGTAGTGTTTTCATCCATCATGATCATGACTTGCACTTCGTCGTTCTCATTGATGTAACTGAGTATATCTCCATCGATAATATTGAAAGTCACGCTTTGTGCACCAGCGTCCACTTCAGTTATTTCAGCTACTTTTGTCTGGCCTTCACCCAAATAAAAGGTCGTCCCCTGGAATAATGATACATCCAGGCCTTCAGGCGCCTCCACTACAATTGTGGCTTCAGTAACTGAAATATTTTCGATGTCATCAACAGAATAATCGGTGTCATTTAATGCTTCACCTAAATCAATTACATCGTCAAAAACAACCACATTTTCATTTGCAGCTTTGTTCTGGGTAAAAATTAACGAGTCGATGGAGAATTGCATATCATCAGCACTGAAATTGATGGTCTGCTTAGTGTTCTCAGTAAGTTCATCGCAGGATGTAAATGCAAGCGATGCAGCGAACACTATCACGAGTAGTTTTGTTAGAGATTTGCTTAAAAATTTCATGACGTATTAATTTATATTTGTACTAAATTAATACAATTTTAGGTTAAATGTTCAGATTTCTAAAATAAAAACAAAAAAATAACATTTTGAGGTATTAACTTAGTTACTTATCAATATTCTCAGATAGTTAGATTTTTATGTTTTTAGTATGGATTCTTAGCGATGTCAAAGTAATTCAGTACTCTGACTAATTCTGAAAAATAGATTCCCGCCCGAACCTGCCGTTCGGTACGGGCGGGCCTCACTGCATCACTCCGCTATCGCTTCGTGATTTGTTACCAATGACAACTTTACGTTACGCCTTGATTATATGTTCTTTACGTTCTTGTCGATCCCCGAAGTCAAAACTTTATAAAACAGCAATTACAAATTATGTCGATAGCTCTCAATATTGTACTTTTGGCTTGATCCAAAAGAAAAAAAATCCCGAAAGGGATTAAATATGAATAGCCCTGTATGAAATGCAGGGTAAAGGTGGTTTCGATAAAAGCAGAACCCTGAAAGGGTTCAACCCTTCCAGGGTTGTTGCTTTCTTATGACAATCCCTCGTCCCCGGGTTTCACCCGGAGCTAATCGGATTTAACCGCTTCGCGGTTCAGAGAGTGAAAGCCAATAGATTCCTCAGTCGTCCTCGATAGCTATCGGGACTCCACCAATGACAACTTTATTCTAAGATTTGTATTTCAGTGTTTTACTATCCTTTATTGTCATCATGCGTTGTAGAGCATTTTTTTTGATCTAATGCTTCGGAATAACCTGAATTATAGGGATTAGAAAATAAAAAGCGAAACAATGGGCAAGGCCCGCCCGACTGAATCCCGAGGCTTCGGGATTCGGGCGGGAATCTGTTTCTTAAGCATTCTTCATCTACTGAAATATTCTGACTTGTGAAATCTTACTTACTATATTTAATAAGTAATCAAATTTACACCTCTAACATTTTTATTCCATGTATACTCTCAACATTCCGTTTAGAAAAAGAGATGTGTTATCATCATATTCAGCATAATTGGAACGCGTATAATGAATGCGTACATAAAAATGTTCATTGCGTAGATAAGAGGATAAATTCACATCGTTCAAATCAAAAGAAGCCTTTTTCTGGTTGGGTTCTGTAATTTCTATGCTCCCAATCTCAGTAGGTTCCGTGAATTCTTCGCCGGTATCAATCATCACCGACATCGACTTAAGGAATGTGAGGTCCTGGTCCTCGGGTTGCAAAACGCTAATCTCCAGTTTATCAACAAATGATTTCTCGAGGTTTTTTACATCATTTGCTTGCATAAGGCTATCAAGGTCAAAATGAATTTCTCTTTGATAATAGCCGCTATCGTCTCCTTTATCGAGATAATCAGCAGGTTGAAAAATAATTCCTGTCAGGGGAATTTTCATAGTCACTTCTTCAAGGTCCTGCGATAAATCCTCACACCCGGGAGATACAACCAACATGGCTAATATAACTATCCACAAGTTACGCATACTATATCGAAAAATCATTTTCCCTCCCCCTTTTAAGAATCCATACAGCAAAAATAACCTGCTGACTCCATGCAGGTCAAGTGATACTAACTTTTTTTAGGAGTTCAGCATCACCGGCATAACCAGCATGAGAATTTGCTCATGATTGTTCTCATCATTCTCCGCTACCGGAAAAATGATGCCGGCTCTGTTCGGTTCTGACATTTCCATTTTGATTGTCTCCGTATCCAGGTTGCTTACCATTTCATGCAAAAAGCGCGAATTGAATCCAATCTCCAGCTCATCGCCTTCGTAACTGCAATCCAGGCGTTCCTTAGCTTCGTTGGCAAATTCCACATCTTCAGCGCTCAAGTAGAGTTCCTGACCACTTAATCGCAATCTTACCTGATGGGTAGACTGGTTAGCAAAAATAGAAACCCGCTTTAAGGCATTTAAAAAACTTAAGCGGTCTATAATAAGCTCTTTGGTATTATCTTTGGGTATAACCGCTTCATAATTAGGATACTTCTCTTCAACCAGGCGGCACACAAGCTTGATGTTTTCAAAAGCAAAAAAAGCATTCGTTTGGTTGAATTCCACTTTCACCGGAGTGTCCTGATCAAAAGTCAATACTGATTTTAACTGATTCAAAGGCTTCTTGGGAATGATAAACGAGCTATAATCTTCCATCGTCACATCAGTACGACGATAGCGCACTAACTTATGTGCATCCGTGGCAACAAAAGTGATGCTTTCTGAAGAAAACTCGCATAGTACGCCCGACATTACAGGACGCAATTCATCATTGCCGGTGGCAAAAATGGTTTTATGCACCGCATTTGCTAACAGGTCAGAAGACAAAGTAACCTCACGCACATCCTCTTTCTCAGGAACCTGCGGATATTCTTCGCTGCTATGTCCCGGAAGTTTGTAGTTTCCTTCACCGGCCGAAATTTCCACCATCAGCTCTTCTTCATCAAGCGAAAAGGTAACCGGGATGTCTGGAAACGTTTTCAGCGTATCGAGTAATATACGGGCAGGTACAGCCATAATGCCGGGACCTTCCATCTTATCTGGTATAACCGATACCGTCATGGTTGTGTGCAGGTCAGAAGCTGTAATTGAGAGCGTATCTTCCGACAGCTCAAACAGAAAATCATCCAAAATCGGAAGCGTGTTGTTGGTGCTTAGCACACCGCTGATTTTTTGAAGGTTTTTTAGCAATGTAGTGCTGGAAACAATAAATTTCATATCGTTATATGTTTATTTCATCAATTTCTTTTCGAAACCGTAAAGATAAAAAATTTGACAGAATAGATATCTTATTCTGCTTTATTATTTTTTAATGATAACCTTGATTCTTTTCCGCTCACTAGTCTTTTAATATTACTGCGGTGGGTTGCAGGCACTAAAACAGCTATAAGTACTGCCAAAACAAGCAAAGGAAAAGAGACATCAAAAAAGAAAAATGCCAGTACCGGAAGCATAATGGCTACGGTGATGGAGCCCAGCGAAACATATTTGGTAATTCCAAAGACGAGGGCAAAAACACCTACAAGAATCAAAATCAGCAAATAAGGAAATAATGCTACAGTAACCCCAAGAAGCGTTGCCACGCCTTTGCCGCCTTTAAAACGGGTATAAACCGGAAAAATATGCCCTAAAACAGCTACCAATGCCAGTGCAATTCTATAGTAAACGATGCTTTCATCAGACCAACTATCCGTAACCAACACATGCGACAGGCTCACAGCCAGCCAGCCTTTAAATGCGTCTATGAGCAGAACAATAAGTCCTGCCTTGTTTCCCAGTACCCGCAATGTATTTGTAGCTCCGGCATTTCCGCTGCCGTGCTGTCTTACATCTACCTTATAAAACCATTTCCCGAAATACACCGCTGTGCTGACAGAACCGATCAAATAAGCGGCAACAATGCCGGCGATAGCTATCCAGTAGTCCATAAGCAAATTTTTTCAGCCGCAAAGATA
>CAYXJS010000228.1:0-4351 GCA_964465045.1 uncultured Bacteroidales bacterium
CTCCGCAGCAGCAACTGGCTAAAATCCTGAAAACCTATTATGCAGAGAAGAAAAATATAAAACCCTCCGATGTATTTGTAGTTTCGCTCAACACCTGCACTGCCAAAAAAGAAGAAATCACCCGGAAAGCTTATTTTACGGGAAATAACCCAAACATCCATGTTTCCATGACTACACGTGAAACGGCTGATTTTATCAAACTGCATGGCATTGATATTCATCAGTTAGAAGAAGAACTTTCTGATCTTCCTTTTGGGATGACGAGCGCTGCAGGAAAAATGCATCCCCTGTCAGGCGGCATTACAGAGTCTTTGACGCGCAGCCTTTTTTTCGGCTTAAAGCAACGTGAGCTAAGGCCGGCCCGCATCAGCAAATTAAGAAATACAAAAACGGTTAAGGAATATACATTAACTGAAAGTAAGGAACCTCTTCATTTTGTGGCCGTTAACGGCATAAAGGAAGCAATGCAAGTGCTAAGCGAGGTAGAATCAGGCACCCGCAAAGCCGATTTTATAGAAATCCTGGCTTGCAAAAATGGTTGCGTAGGAGGTGGCGGACAGCCATTAAGACAGCCGGAAGAGAATCTGAAAGCACGCCGAAAAGCGCTTTACGATGCTGATAATAAAGGCTCTATAAAACTGGCCGAAAAGAACCCTGAACTGGAAGAACTTACGGAACGGTTTTTAGGATTGCCCGGAAATGAGAAACGGAAATCTTTATTGCACATTTCATAAAACAATACGAAAGAAAAATGAGCCAGGCTGTAAGAAAACAATTGGTATACACGATTCCCGACCGCTGCCGGGTTTGTTACACCTGTGTTCGGGAGTGTCCGGCCAAAGCCATTCAGATTCTTAATGGCCAGGCACAGGTTATTGACAAGCGTTGCATCGGATGTGGCAATTGTGTAAAAGTATGCAGCCAGCACGCTAAAGCATTTATCAAGCTCACAGAAGAAGTGGAATCATTACTGCAAACCGGAGAACGCGTAGCGGCAATAGTAGCCCCAAGCTTCCCGGCAGAATTCAGTGAAATAGAAGATTATCAGAAATTTGTGGGTATGGTTCGGAAATTAGGGTTTTCTGTTGTTTCAGAGGTCGCCTTTGGGGCTGATTTGGTTTCCCGGCGTTTTAATCAACTGATCCACGAAAGCAAAAAACCGCTCATTACCAGCGATTGTCCGGCAATAGTTTATTATGTAGAGCACTACTTTCCTGATTTATCTGAAAATCTGGCGCCTGTAGCCAGTCCGATGGTTGCCATGAGCCGGGTGATGAAAAAGAAGTATGGCAACGATATCAAAGTGGTTTTTTTAGGGCCATGTATAGCCAAAAAAGCTGAATCAGCCGAAACCGATTTTGAGCTCACCTTCATAGAGCTCAGAGAGCTTTTTGAAAAGCACAACATCCATCCCGACAAGGTAACGCCATCGGACTTCGATCCGCCGCACAGCGGTAAGGGAGCAATATTTCCCGTAAGCCGGGGACTTCTGCAAAATATTGATGTGGATGAAGATATTGATGACGGCCGGATGATAACCGCTGAAGGAAGGCGAAATTTCAAGGAAGCCATCAATGAGTTTGAAAAAGGCGTAATAGACCAAAACCTGGAGCTTTTGTGCTGCGAAGGCTGCATTATGGGGCCGGGCACCAACTCTTTTAATACCAACAAATACGCCCGGAAAGTGCGCGTTAATGAATATGTGAAAGCAAAGCTCCAAAACCTCAGCAAGGACGAGTGGGAAAGAGACATGCAAATTTACAGCCAGATTGATCTGACACAGTCCTTCAGGCCGGCAGACCGGCGACTGGGGACTCCTTCGAGAGAAGAAATCGACAAAACACTGGCCCGCATGGGCAAATATCATCCAAAAGACCACCTGAATTGCGGAGCCTGCGGATATTTAACCTGCGAAGAACATGCTGTAGCCATTCTGCAGGGTTTGGCCGAAACGGAGATGTGTTTGCCCTACTCCATTGAAAAACTGCATGCTTCGCTGGAAGACCTGAAAGTATCAAATGAACAGCTCCATACAGCGCGCGAGGCCTTGAAGCAGCAAGAAAAGCTGGCGCATATGGGTCAGCTTTCAGCCGGAATTGCACATGAGCTAAACAATCCGCTGGGCGTAATCATCATGTACAGCAATATATTGCTTGATGAGTTGAGCGAAGATAACGAGTTTGCCGAAGACCTGAAGTTGATTGTAGAACAGTCTGATCGCTGCAAAAGCATTGTTGGCGGGCTCTTGAATTTTGCCCGCAAAAACCAGGTTAAATTCGACAAAATAAATCTTAAAGAACTTGTAGACAAAGGGCTTTCTTCCGTAATTCTGAAAAATAACGTATCGCTGAACCTGCAGAACAACCTTAAAAATCCGATGGTGACCGTAGATATCGAGCAGATGATACAGGTAATTTCAAACCTGGCGAAAAACGCCATAGAAGCTATGCCAGATGGCGGTCAGCTTACCATTGCGTTGTCAGACACCCCTAAAGAAGCCAGGATAGAAGTATCTGATCAAGGTTTTGGCATCAGCAAGGAAAACCGCGAAAAAATCTTTGAGCCATTTTTCACTACCAAGGATATCGGAAAAGGCACTGGACTGGGACTGGCTACGATTTACGGAATTGTAAAAATGCACAACGGAAAAATTGAGGTAGACTCCAATACTGATCCGCAGGAAGGCCCGACGGGAACCACATTTACCGTGAAACTGCCACGACATCCTAAAATGGAAAAAACAAAACAATAAAAATATAAAACTATGGCCCAATACGATAAAACCATTCTTATAGCAGACGATGATCCGGATTACTTGTTTCAGTTGGATATCATCATAAAAGGATTTGGGTATAATACCATTACAGCTACCAGTCAGCGTGAGTGTGAAAAAATTATTGAAAGCATGAAGCCCGATTTGGCAATACTCGATTTGATGATGGAAAATGAAGACAGTGGTTTTATACTAAGCTACAAGCTAAAGAAGAAATATCCGGATGTGCCTGTAATCATTGCTACTGCCGTTACTGCTGAAACAGGTATTTCATTCCAGGTTGACAGCGAAGAACAACAGGAATGGATCAAAGCCGACCGGTTTTTAGACAAAGGCATCAAAAACGAACAGTTGGAAAACGAAATCAACCAGTTGCTAAATTAAAACTTCATAAACCATGTCAGTATTGAAAGTTTTGGTAGTAGATGATGAGCCGGGGATACGTTCTGGCGTATCGCGTATTTTGAGAAGCTTTAAAGTGGATTATCCCTTTATGGATGAGCACATTGAATTTGAAGTGCATCAGGCTGAAAGCGGAGAAGAGGGAATGGATATCATAGCGAGGGAACACCCTGAAATTATCCTTCTGGATAACAAACTTCCCGGAATACAAGGCGTTGATGTGCTGGAAAAAATCAAAGCGCAAAACCTCGAAAGCATTGTGGTTATGATTACTTCTTATGCTTCACTGGAGCTTGCTGTTAAAGCCACCAAGGATGGTGCTTACGACTTTATTCCCAAACCTTTTACGCCGCAGGAGCTACGCTCTTCTGTAGAGACCATCACCAAGCATGTTTTCCTGAAACAGATGACCAAAAGGCTCAATACAGAAGGACGTCAAATCCGTTTTCAGTTTTTGTCGGTGCTTTCGCACGAGCTAAAATCGCCTATCAATGCCATTGAAGGATACCTTGAAATGATGCAAAACAAGCAGTTTGGTGATAAAATTGAGGATTATCAGCAAATTATAGACCGCAGTATGAAGCGCATTAAAGGCATGCGAACGTTAATAATGGACATGCTGGACCTGACTAAACTCGAGACGGGAAACAGACACCGGGATGTTAAGAATTTTCCTCTCCAGGATGTAATCTATGCCGCTATGGATGCCATGCAACCTTATGCCATTCAGAAAGAAGTTGACATTCATATGCACGGAGACGTGTCTGTAAAAATGAAAGGAGACCCGGAGGAGTTTACCATTATTTTCAATAATTTGATTAGCAATGCCATTAAATACAACAAAGACAAAGGTCGTGTAGACATCTATGTAAAGGATGAAGGTGAACAAGTTAAGGTGGATGTGGTTGATACGGGGATTGGTATGGAAAAAACGGAGACCGAAAGCCTTTTTAAGGAATTTGTAAGAATAAAAAACGAAAAGACAAAGCACATTTCTGGCAGCGGGCTCGGCCTTTCCATTGTGAAAAAATTAACAGATTCATATAATGGAGACATAAAAATTTGGAGTGAACCGGGTAAAGGTAGTACTTTTACACTCCATTTTCAGAAACAGTTCGATAAATGAACATATCTAAAGATGAACAGGCAATAATTAATAGATTGAGCCAAAACAAA
>CAYXJS010000229.1:0-4312 GCA_964465045.1 uncultured Bacteroidales bacterium
AATTGCAAACAGGTATTTCATTTTTACTGAATTATGATTTTCTTATTCCATTGATTCGTTCCCGTTTGAACAGTAAGGAAGTAAATGCCAGCCGAAAGGCCCCTCACTTGAATGGTTTCCGGTGGGTTTTCAAAACGCCTAATCAATTTACCACTTGCCGTGGTAAGTTTTATCCGGGCATTTTCAGGAACAGATTTGATATGAAAAATTTCTTTGGCAGGATTGGGCCAGACTTTTATCTTTTCAACCCCGGAAGTTTCCTCAACATGATGAATCATCCCCATGGATTGCTGTGTTGTTTCATCCATCAGCCGCATCCTCATTTCCATAAAACCGGCTACATTTCTCGGGTCGCCGGAGCTTACAGCCGAAACTTCACCCAGGTTGCCCTGCGTGCCATCATTTATAAGCAATATCGCCGGAAAATTCCTCTCGGCTGTTAATACTGCTTCATTATCTTCAACAGAATACTTGATCAGGTTACCTTCTGACAACCACACACCAAACCTTAACTTATACATGTTCATCAGGTAAGGAACCGCTGTCATGGTATTTTCCCAGTAATCCGATGAGGAGAATGTCTCCGGCTGAATAGTGGTTGTTTTCAACAGACCCAGCCCCTCTTCAAAGTCAAGTAGCCCATCGTAAGAAGCATAAAGTTGCTGGTAATTTCTGCAATAGGCTTTCCCTGCCAGGCGGGCATCATCGCCGGCAAATGCCGCATAACCCTGCTCCATTTGGTTCCTCAATACCTGGCCCACCTCAGTATCTGATATAAAAGCGTTCAGGTCTGAACCGGAATTAGATGCAAACAGAAATTTATTATGCTCCTGAATTTTGTTTTGCCATTCTTCAGAATCCCCGTCCACGGTGTTTATATTTAGGATGCTTATGTCGTTTAGCCCCTCTGTAGAAAAATGGTTTTCATAAGCCTCTGCCTCCGTCATATCAGCGCTAACAATAATCACCGGCGCTGAATCGCTTCCTTCATCGATCAGTCTGCGGATAAGCGGAGTATTGTTGTTGGCTCCTTCCATGGAGGAAAACCATAAAGTCCCGGTGTAGTCCTCATGCATAACCTCCGGAGTAATATCTTCAGTAAGTCCTGCTGGCGTAAATGAGTCCATTTGAATCGCATCATTATGCAAAAGATGGGTTACATGCAGGTTATCAGCCAGCAAGTGACCTTCATTTAGCCTGAAATTATTGTTTTCGCCTTTGCGGTAAAGGCGCACCGCGCCGGTGCCAAAAGCTCTTCCTACTCCGTCTTTGCCAATACAAAAAGCCGTTTTGTCATCAACACCTACACCGGTAATATCCTCATCATGGTTTATTTTCCGGTTTCCCAAAAACCCCACTAATCGACCAAAGCGTCCGCGTTCGGCAAAATGAGAGTCAAAAATAAATCCCGGAAATACCGACAAAAAATCATCTTGCAAGGTCATGTACTGATTATTCGGATCGCCGAGGGCTTCATGCGAATAAACCGTTCCATTTTCAGCGCTGAATATCACGCCAGACAGGATAGCCAGTCCGGCAGAAGTTCCGCTCAGGACTCCACCCCCGTCATATATCTCTTCTACAGCATCCTGCAGTCTCGTATCTTTGTAATATTCATAATATTTTGATTGGTCGCCTCCTTTAAAGAACACACCATCAAAAGTTTTTAACTCCTCATAAAGCGTTTCTTCATCGGCTTCTGCTCTCGAGGATACCGAAAAGTTTACCGCCTCTTCGGCGCCAAGCCATTCAAAATACTCCGGCATCCACGAAGAAGGATCTTCATCATATGTGATAACTGCAATACGGCCATTACCGGCCTGCTCAGCTACCCAGCCATAGGGAGTATCACTCCATTCATTATAATTTTCTGTGCCGCCACCGGCAATCATGATCGAACCCGGATACTCGTCTTGCCCGGATAATCGCAACGATATCAGTAAGATTAAAACCAACGCAATCGTAGATTTATTCATAAGCTCCTTTTTTCATCATTTCATAATCTTCAATCATCATTTCTCCTAAGGCTGTCATATAGCGAATCCTGTAATCGTCATCCAGCAGAATCAGGTCTGCATCCTTGCCGGGATGAACATATCCTTTACCCTGTAATTGCAGAATATCCGCAGGATTAGAGGTCACAACCCTTATGGCATCTTCTAAAGGCACTTTTTCCTCTTCCACGGCATCCTTTACTACCTGTAATAAAGATGAGGGATATCCCATCTCCAGCCTTTCAAGATTTCCTTTCTCATCAAAATGAGGCAGCGAACCCAGCCCGTCTGAAGTCATCGTAAGGTGAGCAAACGGCACTTTGCTTTTCAGAATGCGGACAATAGCTTCAGAGGGTTTTATCTCAATATCCGGAAAATAAGGATAAGAGCTGGCTGTCAGGTCTATATAACCCTCTTTTCCATATTCCAGCGCATCCTTAAAAATATACGGGTTCCGGTTACAATGGGTCGGTAAAAACTGGGTGTATTTTAGCTCACTGTTTTCAACAACCTCATGCAAAGGCCGGAAAGGGTCTTCTGCATCGCCCATGTGGATATTGATGATACCGGATTTCCCGCCGAGCATACCACCAACACGTGCATGAGCCGCAAGCTTAGTCAATTCATCCTTGCCGGGATGGCTTGAACGGTGATCAGAGAGCGCTATTTCACCACATCCTATCACTTCATCTATCAAAGCTATATCTTTCCCCACGTCTCCCAGTAAAGTTGGTGTGGGCACCTGGTATGCTCCGGTATACATCCATGCCGAAACGCCTTCCTGGCGTAATGCTTTGACCTTCATAAGAACAGACTCCGGGTTACGCGTCATGCCATCAGTTCCCAGGCAACCTACTACCGTACCCACACCTCCGTCAAACATGTGCGAAAGTTGTATTTCAGGCGTTCGCGAAGCCGGACCACCCTCACCACCGGCGCCCGCTATATGCACATGTCCGTCTATCAATGCGGGGCAAAGCTTTAATCCCTTGCCGTTAATTACCTTCACGGGATAATGTTGCGGAATATCAAGCCGGCGCTCTATAGCAAGTACTTTTTGGCCGCCGGTTAATACATCATACTCCCCTTTATTCTCTGGCGAGTATAAGCTTACAGATTTGAATAGTATCATAAACTATGTTTTTTTATTATGAGGTTCGACCTAAAAAGTAATGTTTTTTATGGAATTATTGTGAATAATAAGCTTTAATGACTAAATTGTTGATTTTCAACTCAATAATCTACAATAATAAAACCACACAAACTTTTTAAACCGAGCTCAGTATTATTTTTACACTTAACAAGGCTCTTGCCCTGAAATGCAAAATCAATTTAGCTATTACAGATATTAAAATACAGAATATCCTTACATTTGTCCTGCAACGAAAACAATACCATTCCTGTCTAACTCAGGAAGCCATTAATGATGCTGAACTTGAAGAACAAATTTTTACTTATTGCCATTTCAGTAATGCTTTTTAACAGCATGCTATACTCGCAAGGTCCTTCTTGTGAAGACAGCGATCCGGTATGTTCCGATGATACATATGATTTCAATGCTGGTGTAGATCAACCAGCTCCACCTTCAACTTATGATTATGGTTGTCTTTCAACCCAACCTAATCCTGCCTGGTTTTTCTTCAGGATTGAAGAATCAGGAGATATCACCTTCGATATTGTGGGTACTCCAAACACTGTTACAGGTAATCTTGATATTGATTTCGTTTGCTGGGGACCATTTGAAACGCAAACGGAAGTCTGTGGAAATGATGATTACCTTACTTCAGACAATATTATCGATTGCAGTTATTCCCCAAATAGCGAAGAAACAGTGAATATTCCCGGTGCTGTTGAAGGAGAATATTATGTTTTGCTTATCACAAACTTCGAAAATGAACCAGGCACAATCAATCTTGAGCAAACAGGCGGAAATGGGGCTACCGACTGCCTGATTGTAGATGTAAATGTTGAAACCAACAGTCCGGTTTGTGAAGGAGACACTTTGTTTTTGTCAGCTAATGATATTGAAGACGCAACATACCAATGGGAAGGCCCGAATGATTTTTCTGCAGAGGGTCGCCAGATAGAAATCCCCGATGCAGATGAATCTGATGAAGGAGATTACTCTGTTACCGTATCCATTGATGGAAATGAAAACCAGCCCATTTCTGCTTATGTCACTGTAAACCCCTCTCCCCAGGTTGATGCCACCGCAACGGATGCGTCAATTTTACATGGAACATACACTTCCCTTAGCGGGGATGTTGATTTTGAAAACGAGTATTCAATTCAATGGGAACCGGCAGATTTAGTTGATG
>CAYXJS010000230.1:0-4293 GCA_964465045.1 uncultured Bacteroidales bacterium
CAGGTGGGCCCACAAAAAGCGGCCACTTTTTAAAGTGGCCGCTTTTGCTATATGCTAATGTAGCAAATCGTCACTTACCTGAAATATGGCCTTCGTATACATTTTATATAGCTCAGAAGCGAGCACAAAATAAAGCTACTTTGAAAAAAGAGTTAGCTTTTTATCTCATTGGATTTATTCTTTCTGTTCTTCGGAATTGCCCATTAAATAGGCTTTAATAAAAGGTTGGATTTCTCCGTCCAAAACAGCTTGCACATTGCCGGTTTCATATCCGGTGCGTACATCTTTCACAAGTTTGTATGGGTGTAAAACATAATTCCGGATTTGCGAACCCCACTCTATTTTTTTCTTCCCCGCTTCCAAATCATCCTTAGCTGCTTGTTGTTTCCGCATCTCTATTTCATAGAGCTGCGATTTGAGCATCTGGAGCGCTTTTTCGCGGTTCTGGCTTTGCGAACGTGTAGCCTGGCATTCTATTACAATTCCGGAGGGCTCGTGATGCAGTCTTACCGCGGTTTCTACTTTGTTTACATGCTGCCCTCCGGGGCCACCGGCGCGGTAGGTATCCCAGGAAATATCTGCAGGATTAATGTCGATTTCAATATTGTCATCTGCAACCGGATAAGCGTATACCGAAGCAAATGAGGTGTGCCGCCGTTTGTTGGAGTCAAACGGTGAAATCCGAACCAGGCGGTGCACGCCGCTTTCGCCCTTTAAATATCCAAACACGTATTCACCCTGAATCTCTAGAGTAACAGACTTAATACCGGCCACATCACCTTCCTGGTAGTCTAGTTCTTTTACTTTGAAACCCTGAATCTCAGCCCAGCGCATAAACATTCGCATAAGCATCTCAGCCCAGTCCTGGCTCTCTGTGCCCCCGGCGCCAGGGTTGATGGTAATGATCGCGTCTAGCTTATCTTCTTCGCGACGCAACATGTTCAAAAATTCCAGGTCTTCTATCTTCTTAAGCGCCTGTTTGTATGCGTTATCTACTTCTTCTTCACTGCTTTCGCCGGCTTCCAGAAAATCAGCCAAAATGACGAGCTCTTCATAGGTTTCTTTTGCTTCTTCATAAGACGTAATCCACTTTTTTACGGATTGCACTTTTTTCATGAAAGCTTCCGCTTCCTGCGGGTTGTTCCAAAAATTCGGATCTTGTGTCTTTTCTTCGTCTTCGTCTACTTCGATACGTTTTTTATCGATGTCAAAGGTACCTCCTCAGCGCTTCTACTCTTTCCTGAAGGGCTTGAATGTTTTCTCGTGTTACCATATCTTTTTAAATTTCAAATTCCAGTTTATTCTGAAATATAATAAATTACCAAATCACCAATGAGAAAGGCCTCATTAATCTTAATTACTAAATCAACAAACTACCATTCACAATTTTTAAATAAATTATTGCAATGTTTCGTCATTCTCTGAATACCAATTCATAAACCAGGTCAGACTCATATCCCTTTGCGGCCATAGCCTGTGCTATCTTTTGTTTTTTTTCACTATCTGTAGCCGCTTTCGTTGTTTTGGCTTTGTTTTGAATCAATATTTTCAGCGTATTTTTATACGTATCTTCGTCTATTTCGTTCAGGCTTTCGCTGATAATTTCTTCCGAAATATGCTTTTGCATCATAGCATAAGCGATTTTGATTTTGCCCCAGCGGTTATTTCGGAATTTACTGCGCACAAAGGTACGCGCAAATCTCCATTCATCAATAAAGTTTTCATCTTTCAGCTTTTTAATAACGTCTTCATGAAGCGTTTCAGGAACACCCCATTGATATAGCTTTTTGCGTATGTCTGCAGCAGCACGCTCTTGTTCAGCGCAATAGCGCGAAGCTCTTATCATGGCTTTCTGAAACTCCGTGCTGTTATTGTGATTCATAGCTTTGCGCTTGTTCAGTCATTTTTGCTTTTGTTTCCGCGGTGTATTCCGGTAGGCTGCATGCGGCCATGATTACCGGGAGTATGGAAAGCCAGGTTTTAACTTTCATGAGAAGTCAGTTTTTTGAATAGCTCCGGAACTGCCTTACCGGCATTTTCCCGGATTACACTGAGGTTCCTTATACCCCAAACCGGCTCGGCTTTTGGGTCTATCAGATAAACCGGGGTATCTTCTTTTACATAATGGATTAGTCCTGCTGCAGGATATACATTTAATGATGTACCTACAATCAGGTAAATATCGGCTTCAGCAGATATTTCAGCAGCAGGTTCAATCATGGGCACCGATTCTCCGAACCAAACCACATGTGGTCTTAGTTGAGAGCCTTTTTCGCATTTGTCGCCTTTTTTCAGTTCCCAACCCTCTAACTCGTATATCAGATCGGGGTCTATGGAAGAGCGGACTTTTTTCAATTCACCGTGAAGGTGCAGTACATTTGTTGAGCCGGCTCTTTCATGTAAATCATCCACATTTTGGGTGATGATTTTAACATTAAATTGCTTTTCCATTTCAGCTAAGGCATAATGAGCGGCATTTGGTTCCACTTCATGTAATTGTTTGCGGCGCTGATTGTAAAATTCCAGTACTAACCCGGGATTTTTTTGCCACGCTTCAGGCGTAGCCACCTCCTCAATTTCGTATTTGTCCCATAACCCCCCGGAATCCCGGAAGGTGCTTATTCCGCTTTCTGCGCTGATGCCTGCTCCGGTAAGTACAACAACAGTTTTCATAATTGTTTTTTTTACGAAGTTATGAATTTTGTTTGTTTTTAACAGGGAGTAGGGCTGGCTATTTTACAAGGAAACAAGCTGCTTTGAGCTGTAAAAGAAATGTATAATAGGAAAAATCCCCGGAAGCCAATGTTGCCTTTTAATTAAAGCTTTTGTCTTTCGGGGATTTGGCACGAATAAGCAATAATGCTAATCTTCAAAAAGGTTCATATCATCAAGTACTTTCATCACTTTTTTTACTGAGTTTGCTGAATCAGCCATCATCTTTTTTTCTTGTTCATTCAGGTTAAGTTCAATGATTTCTTCAATACCATTGGCGCTTAGTTTAACCGGTACACCAATGTAGATGTCTTTTAGCCCATATTCCCCGTTGAGGCTGGCGCAAACCGGGAAAATGCGATTCTGATCATCCACTATGGCTTCTACCATTTGTGCTGCAGCCGCTCCCGGGGCATACCATGCTGAGGTCCCCATCAGGTTAACCAATTCACCACCACCTTTACGTGTGCGTTCTACGATTTTATCAATCTCTTCTTCTCCTAATAGTTCAGTTACAGGAATTCCATTTACAGAAGTATATCGCGGTAAGGGAACCATTGTATCTCCATGCCCTCCCAGGAGCAGTGCGTGGATATCCTTGGGCGATACATTAAGCGCTTCAGCAATAAAAGCGCGGTAACGGCCTGTATCTAAAATTCCGGCCATCCCAAAAACTTTGTTGGAGGATTTTCGCGCAGCCTGAAATGCGGCATAAGTCATCACGTCAAGAGGGTTGGAAACCACAATCACGATCGCATCCGGAGAATATTTAATGGCTTTTTCTGTGGCCTCTTTTACAATTTTTGCGTTGGTTTTTATTAAGTCATCTCTCGACATGCCCGGCTTACGAGGAATCCCAGCGGTAATGACAATAACACCAGAACCTTTGGTCTTCAGGTAATCGTTAGTTGTGCCTACTACGCGGGTATTAAAATAATTGATGGAAGAGGTCTGCCATATATCCAGGGCTTTTCCTTCAGCTACGCCTTCTTTAACATCTACTATCACCACTTCTCTGGCAAGGTCTTTATGTGCAATCACATTAGCACATGTAGCGCCCACGTTTCCGGCGCCGATTACAGTGATTTTTTTCATACGTTTTTATGTTTTTTGGATTCACAAATTCATTTTGTCAAAGATACAAAAATATGCATATATAATTATGTATGAGTTCAGTTTAATAAGTTCGTAAGTTTTTAGATTTGTAAGTTAACAGCATGATAATCAATCAAATAAATATAAAATGCACTTTTAGATAACATTCAAATAAACAATACATTATATAATTTAAAATGGGGTATCTCATCTTCTCCCGTTAAAAGATAAAACTCTGCATGTCAATAAGTTAATAATCTTAATCGTTTCTATAACTACCTAGACATGAGGTTTTTACTATTTTACAAATTAAACTAAGGGTGTTGATCGGATACCCCATTTAATTTAATAAACTAATGAGCACTTTTTAGTACAGACTCATGTATATTATCTTTTATGGGGTATCTAATCATCTCCCGTAAAGTTTTATCTTTATGGGATGAAATAGCCGGCAGACCAGATGGAATTTGAAGAAATGTTTAATAC
>CAYXJS010000231.1:0-4293 GCA_964465045.1 uncultured Bacteroidales bacterium
GGATAAGAGGAATCCCGAGGCTTCGGGAGAAATCCGCTCGTCCGGGTCTGTGGGGAGCAGGAAGGTAACGACCTGCTCTACCCGGAAACGATTCACAAGCCGACCATAAAAGTCCTATAATTTATATTATGTTAAGTTATAAAAATGATATTGAAATTTGCTGTTTAAATAAACGCTCCCCCTATAGCATTAACTATCCTGTTTTGTTTTCTGCTTTCAATTATTATCTGGCTCATGCTTTGTAAAAATCAGTTGCATTTGTTTAGTCAATATTTTTTCAGGATTATCAGCACAAAAAAACCCGGATAAACTCCGGGCTTTTCAATCTTAATAAAGTTTCTTGATCACTGTGTAGCTTCTTCTAATTTTTTGGATATCTTCTCACGCTTTTCCTTTTCGTTTAGTCGTGCGTATATTTCTTTAAGCGAGTTCATGGTATTAACATCTGTTGGATCAATTTCATGCGCTTTTTCGAGCATCGGCATCGCTTCTTGCAACATGCTGTCAGCTTCTTTTTTCATTTTTTCATACTTTTCATTTTCGCTCAAAGGTAAATTATTGGCCATACTCTGAAGTTCTGCAGCGCGGTTAACATAAATTGCGCCTAAGTTAAATGCAGGTTCAAAGTAATCAGGTTTAAGCTTCAGCGCTTTTTTATAGGCATTTACCGCTTCCTTCATCATCATTTGCTTAATACTGTCACTTTCCTGCTCTTTTATCATATTGTCATAGTTGGTTCCAACAGCAAACCAGATTTCAGGGTTGGTAGTGTCTTTTTCAACCGCTACTTTTAAATTTTCCAGCGCTTTTTCAGCTTCGCCCTGAGCAAGGTAAATGTTCGTTTCAGTAATCAGAATATCAAAGTCATCCTTATACCTCTTTTTTCCTTCTTTTATTACTTCCAGCGCTTTAGCAGTGTCTCCTAATGATGTATGCAATCGAGACATTGATGTATAAAGGCTGACATTATCATAATCCAATTCCTTTGCTTGTTTATAAAATTTCAGCGCTTTTTCTTTGTCTCCAGCCAAATCAGCGCTGTTGCCGGTATAATAAAGCGCAGTTGTATCTGTCATATTAAAATACTCTTCTGCCACATTTGCCGCTGTTTCGAATGATTTTGTTGCTGTTTCGTATTCTTTCTGTTTATAGGTATTTACCCCTTTATTAAAATACTGTTCGCTTATGACTTGCATTCTTTGTTTTACATCTTCAACGAATTTCTCTTTCTTATCCAGCTCCATCGATTTTTTATATGAATCATAAGCGATATTGAGCGGATTATCTACCAGGTCTTTGTACTCTTCTTTATCCGTCATGTGTAAAGAAAGGTAGATGTTTCCCCGGTAATACCAGGTTTTCGCGTCATCCTTGGTTTTTTTGTGCTCTGTTGCAGGTTCTATGGCTTCCATAGCTTTTTCAAGTTTTTGGTTGCGCAGTTGGTTATATGCGCTGACTACTTTATGGTTTTGCGCCATCGAAATAAAGGTGCCTGCTAAAATTAGTACCGAAATAATTCCAATTCTTTTCATGTCTGTATTTGTTTAGTTCAGTGTTTATTTCCTGCTTGTTGCAAATTTAATGATTTCAGACAAACCTGATCAAATTCTCTGCCAAAACTAACATTTATTAAGAATTTGCTTCATCCGGGTTGCTTTTCGATTCATTTTCCGGTGCAGTGGTTTCATTTTCTTCGCGGGTTTCCTCACTAATTTCCACTTTAGCAACAGCTGCTATTTCATCTCCTTCAGCCATCTTAATCAGCCTTACACCCTGTGTTGCCCGGCCCATTACCCGGAGATTTTCTACAGCGGTTCTGATCATAATGCTGTTTTTGTTAATGATGATAATGTCATTTTTATCGGTCACGCTGTCAATAGAAACCAGTTTTCCGGTTTTTTCAGTGATGTGGAGTGTTTTAACACCTTTTCCTCCCCGGTTTGTTTCTCTGTAATCTTTAAAGGCTGAACGCTTTCCATAGCCTTTTTCAGAAACAACCAGGATATCAGCATCTTCCGTTTCCAGACAAACCATACCTACTACTTCGTCCTCACCATTTTCAAGCCTGATCCCCCTAACGCCGGCGGCTCCACGCCCCATTGCTCTTACTTTATCTTCGTGGAATCGTATTGCTTTTCCGGAACGAGCGGCCATAATAATATTACTATTCCCGCCGGTAAGCTGTGCTTTAAGTAATTCATCGTTTTCACGGATAGTTATGGCATTAATCCCGTTAGAGCGCGGACGAGAAAATGCTTGCAGCGGAGTCTTTTTTATCACGCCTTTTTTTGTGGCAAATACAATGAAATTGTTTTGGATATACGTTTCATCTTCCAGCGATTTCACATTAATGAAAGCTTTAATGGTATCATCCTTATCAATGTTTATCAGATTTTGAACCGCACGGCCTTTGCTGCTGCGTGATCCTTCCGGGATTTCAAAAACCCGCATCCAGAAGCATTTTCCGTTTTCCGTAAAGAAAAGCAAATAATTGTGGTTGGTGGCTACAAACATAGATTCAACAAAATCCTCATCGCGGGTGCTGGTACCTCTGGAACCTTTTCCGCCCCGGTTTTGCACACGGTATTCTGTCAGCGGCGTCCGTTTGATATAGCCCATATGCGATATGGTAACCACAACATCATCATCAGGAATCGTATCTTCTATCCGGAAATCCTCGGCGGCATATTCTATCTCGCTTTTTGCTTCATCGCCAAATTTTTCTTTAATTTCCCTGAGCTCTTCCTTAATGATTTCCATCCGCAGATCTTCCTCATTCAGGATTTTTTTATAATAAGTTATACGCTCTTGAATTTCGGCATATTCTTCTTTCACTTTATCACGTTCCAGTCCGGTAAGTTTCTGAAGCCGCATATCCAGGATTGCACGAGACTGTATTTCAGACAATTCAAATTTCTCCATCAATCCTTTCATGGCCTCGTCGGGAGTTTTGGAGGCGCGAATCAAGGCAATGATTTCATCCAGGTTATCAAGAGCAATGAGCAAACCTTCCAGGACATGAGCCCGTTTTTCGGCTTCTCTTAAGTCATATTTAGTTCTGCGAGTGACAACTTCGTGGCGGTGCTCCACAAAATGATAAATCATGTCTTTCAGATTCAGCATTTCTGGCTTCCCTCCCACCAAGGCAATGTTATTCACACTAAAGACGGATTGCAAGGGCGTAAATTGATAAAGCTTGTTGAGCACGACGCTTGTGTTGGTGTCTCTTTTTAGCTCGTAAACTACACGAATACCTTTACGGTCAGACTCATCACGGATGTCACTGATGCCTTCGATTTTTTTATCGTTGACCAAATCAGCTGTTTTCTTAATCATCTCCGCTTTGTTAACCATGTAAGGTATTGCGGTAACTACAATTCTTTCACGACCGTTTGCCATTTCCTCTATTTCGGATACTCCCCTCATGACAATTCTTCCACGGCCTGTTTCGTAAGCGTTTTTCACGCCTTCATGTCCGTATATATGGCAACCTGTCGGAAAATCCGGACCTTTAATAAATTTCATCAACTCCGGGATTGTAATTTCCCGGTTATCAATGTAGGCTATAATTCCATCAACCACTTCACTAAGATTATGCGGCGGCATGCTCGTAGCCATACCTACTGCAATTCCGGAAGCGCCGTTAACTAAAAGATTAGGTATGCGCGTTGGCAAAACAGTAGGTTCTTTTAGTGTATCATCAAAATTATACTGAAAATCTACTGTATCTTTTTTGATATCGGCAGTCATTTCCTCTGAAATTTTCTGCAGGCGTGCTTCCGTATAACGCATCGCTGCGGGGCTGTCTCCGTCGATAGAACCAAAGTTACCCTGGCCGTCTACCAGCATGTAACGCATAGCCCAGGGCTGTGCCATTCTAACCATCGAATCATAAACCGATGTATCTCCGTGAGGGTGATATTTACCCAATACCTCTCCTACTATCCTGGCCGATTTTTTATGGGCCCGGTTACTCAAAATTCCCAACTCTGTCATGCCAAACAACACGCGCCGGTGAACCGGTTTTAAACCATCTCTTACATCCGGCAAAGCCCTTGATACAATTACCGACATCGAATAATCGATGTAGGCTGTTTTCATTTGTTTTTCAATGTCTACGTAATATACTTTTTGACCTTCTTCCATATTTGTCTTTCACTTATTTCCGTCAAAATTAAATTGTTACGGGTTTCCGCAACGAAGCCACGAAGATACAAAAAATCATCATTTAATCGTATTTTTTATATCTGGAAATATCGGAAATTACTAACAACAATTTGTGCATAAAATAAC
>CAYXJS010000232.1:0-4288 GCA_964465045.1 uncultured Bacteroidales bacterium
CCGGAATCCACAACCGTTCCATCCGGGATCATATCGTTAATTTTCACTTGCCAGAGACGAAATTCACGCAATCCGGAGGGCCCATAAATCTCTCTGCTGTCACGTGCTTCAAGCTCACCGGAGGTCGTAACAGCAATTTCAAAGTCTCCGTATTCTACAGGCACTGCTATTTGTTCCTGGACTTCCTTATCGGGCAACATAGTATAGACAATTATGGCTAAAACCAATATTCCGACGACGGCAACAAATACATTTGTTTTTTTCATGTTAATAAGGATTGACTGTACTTCATTTCAGGTTCGTAAAAATAATGCAATTTTCTGAAATGGCTTTGAGTTATGTATTTATTTTTCCTGAAACTAAAAAGCAGCTTTAGGGTCTCTATATTTAATAATCTCTTTAAATCGTTTTTAAATAAAATTGACAGGCTGCACCTTGCTTTTTAAAACCACAATATTCTTGTATTTTCGCAACTTCTTAAAAGATCAGTGCAATAATTTTAACTGCGCCGGGCAAACATGTGGAAATACATTGTTCGTTTTATTTTACGTTCGAGGTTGGCTATTTTGATAACCATCCTGCTGGCAACGGCTTTTATGGCTTATCAAGCCTCAGAGGTTGAAATCTCTTATGAAATGGCGCAAATGCTTCCTAAGACTGATTCTACCGAGATACAATACCAACATTTTAAGAAAACTTTCGGCACCGACGGGAGTGTGATGTTTATCGGCGTAAAACACCCTGACCTATACAAACTGGACTTGTTTAACGATTGGTATGATTTAACCTATGAGATTTTAGAAACCAGTGGCGTTGAGCAAGTGCTTTCACTGGGCCGTATTTATCATCTGAAAAAGAATGATTCTTTACGAAAATTCGATTTTGAACCGGTAACATCTCAAAAACCCCGCAGCCAAAAAGAACTCGACAGCATTAAAAATATCATCTTCAGCCAACCACTCTTCGAAAACATGCTGTTCAATCCCTCCAATCAATCCACGATCATGATGGTTACGCTCGACAAAAAGTTACTCAATAATGTAAAGAGGGTTGCACTCATTAACGACATCGAAAAAAAAGCAGATGCCTTCGGCCAAAAACATGACACTACAGTTCATTATTCAGGCCTACCCTATATCCGCACCATCACTTCAGAAAAGATAAAAAACGAACTAAATTTTTTCATTCTCCTGGCTATACTTATTGCCTCTGCGGCGCTCTTTCTTTTCTTCAGGTCGGTAAAAGCTGTTATTTTCCCGATGCTGGTGGTAATCATCAGCGTAACGTGGGTAATGGGAACGATTGTTTTGCTGGGATATAAAATCACCATCCTTACCGGGATTTTGCCGCCACTACTGATCATCATCGGCGTAGAAAATGCAATTTTCCTCCTCAACAAATACCATTATGAGTTTCGCATCCATGGCAATAAAATTAAGGCGCTTTCGCGGATGGTGCAGCGAGTAGGCAATGCTACCTTTCTTACAAACCTCACCACGGCTGTGGGTTTTGCCGCTTTCATTGCCACCGGAAACCGTGTCCTGGTTGAATTCGGCATTGTAGCTTCTATCAATATCCTGGCTGTATTTTTGTTATCCTTGTTTTTAATTCCGATTTTTTACAGTTACCTGGCTCCTCCGGAACATAAACACTTAAAGCACCTCGACAACAGGGTTACCAAAATTATTATCGACAGGATATTGTGGATGGTTTTGCGCCATCGCACAGTAGTATATATCATCACAGGCGTTGCCGTTGCTATCAGTATCATAGGTATTTCACAACTTAAAACCACCGGCCGGCTGGTAGATGACATTTCTGAGAAGGACAAGCTTTATAAGGATATGGTTTTCATGCAAGATCAAGTAAATGGAATTCTTCCCTTCGAAATAGTTATAGACACCAAAAAGCCGCGCGGCGCAATGCAGCTGACTAACCTGCAAAAGATTAACCAACTGCAAGACTCATTATCAGAATATCCCGAATTTTCAAAACCTTTATCGGTTGTCGAAGTCGCCAAAGCCAGCAAGCAAGCCTTTTACGGCGGCCAGGAGAAATTTTACAGCCTGCCAAACCGGCGCGAAAAAAACTTTATCTTATCCTACCTCCCCGATTTTGGTGAGAAGAACTCACAAAAGACTATCCTCAATTCGTTTATGGACAGCATCATGCAAAAAACCCGCATAAGTGTGCAGATGGCCAACATCGGGTCTAACCGCATCAAAGAGATTAAAGAAGACTTGCAGCCCAAGATCGATGCTATCTTTAATCCCGATGATTATGCTGTAAAACTGACCGGCACCACCCTAGTCTACCTGAAAGGGACCGATTATATGATAAAAAACCTGGTTCAAAGCCTGCTGCTAGCCCTTGTTGCTATTGCCTTGCTGATGGCCCTTTTGTTTACATCAGGAAAAATGGTGGGTGTTTCACTTATCCCGAACTTATTACCGCAACTACTTACAGCGGCACTCATGGGTTTTCTGGCTATCTCTATCAAGCCAAGCACAATTCTTATTTTTAGTATTGCATTAGGGATTTCTGTAGATAATGCGATCCATTTCCTGTCGCGTTATCGCATGGAACTGAAGCATCACAGTTGGAATATCCGCATTGCTGTGATTAACGCTTTGCGCGAAACCAGCTATAGTATGGTTTATTCTTCAATCGTTTTATTTTTCGGTTTTACCATCTTTACGCTGTCGAGTTTTGGCGGAACAGAAGCGTTGGGATACCTGGTTTCTTTTACGCTGCTGATAGCCGTGCTGGCTAACTTGTTTGTGCTGCCTTCGTTGATTCTTACCCTCGACAAGTTTATTACCACGCGAGCTTTTAAGAAACCTATGCTTGAAATTCTGGAATCAGAAGAGAATAACAACGAAGAACAAGTTAAAACAAGTTGAAATCAAAATCGTAGTTTTTTATATATTCGCCCAAAAAGAAAATCGATATGAAAGGAATTATTCTGGCAGGAGGCTCGGGAACCCGCCTCCACCCTCTCACGCTCGCTGTTAGCAAACAACTTATGCCGGTCTACGACAAACCCATGATCTATTATCCGCTCTCGGTTTTGATGATGGCCGGTATCAAAGACATTCTCATCATTTCAACACCACACGATTTGCCGGCCTTTGAGCGGCTACTGGGTAATGGCTCCCATCTGGGATGCCGTTTTAGTTATGCTGAACAACCTAAACCCGAAGGCCTGGCGCAAGCCTTCGTTATCGGCGAAGACTTTATCGGCAATGATAAAGTTGCCTTGATTCTGGGCGATAATATTTTTTACGGCAGTGGACTACAAAACTTGTTAATGCAAAACAGCAACCCTACAGGTGGCGTAGTATATGCGTATCACGTATCAGACCCTGAAAGATATGGTGTTGTGGAGTTTAACGAAAACCAACAGGCTATATCTATCGAAGAGAAACCTAAACAACCAAAATCCAACTTCGCCGTGCCTGGACTCTATTTTTATGATAATGATGTAGTGCAGATTGCCAAAAACATTGGCAAAAGCCACCGCGGAGAATATGAAATTACGGATGTAAACCGGTATTACCTGCAAAATGAGAAACTGCAGGTAGGTATCCTGGGCAGGGGAACAGCATGGCTGGATACCGGCACATTTTCATCGCTCATGGACGCAGGCCATTTTGTGGAAGTTGTTGAAAAAAGGCAGGGTTTGAAAATCGGCTGCATCGAGGAAATGGCCTACCGCAAGGGATTTATTGACAGCAAACAGCTTGAACAAGTGGCTCAGCCACTGCTAAAGAGCGGTTATGGCGAATATTTGCTCAATCTTCTCAAACAAAAAATTTAAACTTAATGCACGGTTTTAAAACATTGCAGGCCTACTTTGAGCAGGCTTTGGAAAGAGAGCATTTTGGCAGCCAACCTAAGGCGCTTTATGAGCCAATAAACTATACGATGCAACTGGGTGGAAAGCGGCTCAGGCCGGTTTTGTGCCTGGCGTCATGCGAATTGTTTGGCGGCACGCTCAGCAAAGCCCTCAATGCCGCCATAGGGATTGAGCTATTTCATAATTTTACTCTGCTGCATGACGATATTATGGATGAAGCGCCAATCCGAAGGGGACAACCCAGCGTTTACAAAAAGTGGAACAGTAATGTAGCCATCCTTTCCGGAGACACCATGTTTGCCAAAGCATATGAATATATCGGGGAAACAGAGCCGCACAAACTCCCGGAAATCCATAGGGTGTTTACCCAAACGGCCATTGATGTATGCGAAGGGCAGCAATATGATATGGATTTTGAAAAGCGCATCC
>CAYXJS010000233.1:0-4261 GCA_964465045.1 uncultured Bacteroidales bacterium
CAGGGCATATGTCCATTTCAGAAAGCTATAATGTTTCACAGTATGAACAAGACGTGCTGAAATTGCTTCATAATTTGTTCAGCAGGCATAAAGTAGTTTTACTGACCGGAGGTTCAGGCCTGTATATCAAAGCGGTTTGCGAAGGGATTGACAAACTGCCTGACCCCGACCCCGCTTTGCGCGAAAAAATTAAGGAAACTTTCAGACAATACGGAATTGAAGCGCTGCAAAAGTGGCTTTATAAAGTTGATAAACCCTATTATAACCAGGTGGACCTTCAAAACCCTAAGCGACTTATGAGGGCAATTGAAGTTTGTGTAACCTCCGGAAAAAAATATTCAGAACTGCGAAAGAACGAACCCAAATCCCGCTTTTTTGATACCCTGAAAATTGCTTTGGATATGCCCCGCCAGGAATTATTCGACCGGATTAACAACCGTACAGATGAAATGATTGCTTCAGGTTTAGTAGAAGAGGCAAAATCGTTACTGCCTTTTAAAAACTTTAATGCGTTAAATACGGTAGGTTATAAAGAAATCTTCAGATATCTCAATGACGAAATAACGCTGGAACAAGCTATAACCGATATTAAAACAAATACCCGACGATATGCCAAAAGGCAACTAACATGGTTTAAAAAAGAACCTCTCTATCAATGGTTTCATCCCAACAAGGAAGAAGCCATGCTTGATTTGATTATGAAGTATCTAAAAGGTTAGAGCCACACGGATAACCCAAAATGTTATTTTCCTAATTTAAACCCGTTCAAAAAAGGGTTTTCGTTAATTTTGCTGTCGGCTAACAAATTTTTATATGGAAATAGCAACAGCAAATCATATTTCAGAAAAGCTCATATCACTAAAACCCTATATTGAAGGAGACATCTACGTAGATGAAACCTGGCGCAGGCTTTATGCTACAGACGCATCAGCTTACCGTGAAGTTCCGCAGGCCGTAATGCGCCCGAAAAGCAAAAAAGACCTGAAAAAAATCATTGCCTTTGCCAACAAGCACAACACCTCTCTGATTCCCCGGACAGCGGGAACGAGCCTCGCAGGGCAGGTTGTGGGAGGAGGCATTGTGGTGGATGTATCCAAATACATGACCCGGATTCTGGAAATCAACGAAGAAGAAAAATGGATTAAAGTGGAACCGGGAGTAGTACTTGATGAAATGAATCAGGTTTTACTGGAAAAAGGCTTGTTTTTTGGCCCGGAAACCTCTACCGGCAACCGATGCATGATGGGCGGAATGGTAGGCAATAACTCATGCGGATTGCATTCTTTAGTTTATGGTAGTACACGCGATCATACCATATCCACAGAAGTTACCCTCAGCGATGGCACTGAAGCTACTTTTGGCCCGGTAAACAAAGCCACATTTGAAGAAAAAATCCAGCTTCAGGGTAAAGAGGGCGACATCTACCGGAAAATAAATGAATTGCTATCCAAACCTGAAAACCGCAAAGAAATCCGAGACAATTATCCCGATCCGGAAATCCACAGACGCAATACGGGGTATGCTTTGGATTTGTTACTGGATAATGAAATTTTCAGTAAAAACGATGAGCCGCTTAACCTGAGCAAACTCATCAACGGCTCGGAAGGAACGCTGGGGTTTATTACCGAAATCAAACTCAACCTGGTTGAGGCGCCGCCAAAAAACAAGGCTCTGGTATGTGCTCATTTCGACACTTTAAAAGCCGCATTTAAAGGTAACCTCATAGCCCTGAAACATAAGCCGGCTGCCGTTGAGCTGATGGATAAAAAAATCCTGGACCTCACGAAAGGAAACATTGAACAACGCAAAAACCGTTTTTTTGTGGAAGGCGAGCCTGAAGCCATCCTGATTATTGAGTTCGCAGCTAAAGATGAAAACGAGCTGCAGCATAAAATCGAAGATACCATCAAGGATTTTAAGCATCAGCAAATGGGATACAGCTATCCTGTTATCCGCGGAAGCGATATTCCTAAAGTATGGAACTTAAGAAAAGCCGGTTTAGGAGTGCTGTCTAACCTTCCTGGCGACGCAAAGCCGGTTTCCGTCATCGAAGACACTTCTGTAAAGCCTGAGCTCCTGCCGGATTATATGGACGACTTTGATGCCTTGATGAAAAAGTATACATTGGAATGTGTATATCATGCTCATATTGCTACCGGGGAGCTACACCTGCGTCCTATCCTGAATCTGAAAGACCCCGGCGATGTAGAGCTATTTCGCACAGTGGCACGCGAAACAGCACAACTGGTAAAAAAATACCGTGGTTCCCTAAGTGGCGAGCATGGCGACGGCCGACTCCGCGGCGAATTTATTCCGCTGATGGTGGGAGAAAAGAATTACGGCTTTATGAAAGAAGTAAAGCAGGTGTTTGATCCCAATGGCATTTTCAATCCGGGTAAAATCACAGATACACCGCCCATGAATACCTCGCTGCGGTATGAACCCGGTAAGGAAACCCGCCACATAGAAACTATCTTTGACTTTGGCAAAGAACAGGGAATCCTGCGGGCTGCCGAAAAATGTAACGGCTCCGGAGACTGCCGCAAGAGCGAAAAAATTGGCGGAACTATGTGCCCGAGCTATCAGGCTACTCGCGATGAAAACACGACCACAAGAGCCCGCGCCAATATTCTTCGGGAGTTTTTAACCAACTCTGAAAAAGCCAATCCGTTCGATCACGAAGAAATTTATGAAGTCCTCGATTTATGCTTATCCTGCAAAGGCTGTAAGTCAGAGTGCCCCAGCAATGTAGATGTAGCAAAACTGAAAGCAGAGTTTTTACAGCATTATTACGATGCTAATGGTATTCCACTGCGTGCCCGAGCCATTGCTTTTATCTCAGAAATTAACAGGATGGGCGCCGTTGTGCCCCGGTTGACTAACTTTTTTATGAGCAATGCACTTACTTCAGGAGTGATAAAGAAGCTTTTAGGTTTCGCCCCAAAACGTTCTATGCCATTGCTCTATAAAGTTACTCTGAGACACTGGGCAAAAAGCCATCTGCCCAAACTCAACCCGGCACATCCGGTGAAAACCGTAAACCTCTTTTGCGATGAATTTACCCAATACAACGACACCGAAATCGGCATCAAAACCATAAAGCTTCTGACGAGATTGGGCTACAAGGTAGAAATGCCCCAACATACTGTCAGCGGTAGAACTTTTTTAAGCAAAGGACTGGTCCGCAAAGCAAAAAAAATAACGAAAAAAAACCTGGAGATGCTATCAGAAGCAGTTTCTCCGGAAAAACCACTTATAGGCATCGAGCCGTCCGGGATTTTAACCTTCCGGGATGAATATCCTGATTTAGCTGACAAGCAAAACAAAACCAAAGCCGAAAAGCTATCAAAGTCTGCCTTGATGCTGGATGAATTTCTGGTCAATGAAATGGCTTTAGGAAATATTAGCCCGGAGCAGTTCACCAATGAAAAAATCCATATCATATTGCACGGACACTGCCAGCAAAAAGCAGTAGCCTCCACCGGACCGACGAAAGAAATGCTATCTTTTCCACAGGGCTACACCGTAGAAGAAATCCCATCGGGATGCTGTGGCATGGCAGGCTCATTCGGATACGAAAAAGAACATTATGACGTTTCCATGAAAGTAGGTGAGCTGGTGTTGTTTCCTGCAGTAAGAGAAACACCTGATGAGGTTTTAATTGCTGCTCCGGGCACAAGCTGCCGGCACCAGATAAAGGATGGTACAGGACGGAAATCGCTGCATCCGGCAGAAATTATGTACCAAGCCTTAAAATAAAAAATGGAAGTGTAAATTTAAACTTGACAGGAATGAATATGCCGGTATAAGAAAAATACTGTGAATTAGATTCCCGCCCGAACGACTGTTGTAATTCAGTCGGGCGGGTCTTGCCCATTGTTTCGCTTATAAGGCTGTAAAAATGTCTAAACTTTTATGGCGCGAAACATGGACTACGAAATGACAGTATTTTACTGATAGACGTGGAAAAAGCGCGCGACGACATATTTTAATTTTTTTTGGTGCCGTCGCGCACTTTTTCTTTGCTAACTCCCATAGCCCCGTCATTCCGCTCAAATCACGAAGCGATAGCAAAGTGATGCAGAGCGGCCCGCCCGTACCGAACGGCACGTTCGGGCGGGAATCTATAATTCGGAATTTGATAAATGTCGAAACTTCGTTGACTACGTTAAAAATCAATATTAAAGTCATAAAAGTTTAACATTCAGAAAGTACAGATAAGTAACTATGTTAACAGCTCGATGAAAAAATTATGAAGTTA
>CAYXJS010000234.1:0-4238 GCA_964465045.1 uncultured Bacteroidales bacterium
AAAGACGGCTTTGAAGATGATGCTTATCATAGGCATAGGCCAGGTCGTTGCTTACACTCTCAATTAATTCCAACTCTTCGTTATCGATGTTTTCTGCTTTGGCAAGCGTGATGGCAAGAATGCCCAGTATTTTACCCTGGTGCAGCAATGGCGCTATCAATACTTCATAATAATCCTTGCCAAACTTTTTTTGGTTTGGGCAGCCGTTGCAAAGACTGAAACTGTCATATATCAGTGTTTTTTTGCGTTCGGCAACTGATTTTATGCAGGGTGGCGCATTTCCTTCACCATGAACTGAAATTTTCCATTTATCCGGAAAATGATGGTCTCCCTCAATGCTAAAGGGCTCAATCATCTTTGTTTCCGCATTTTTTAATGCAATTGTAACCCCTTTATAGGTTCTGGTATTCAGAAGCGCCACTGCAGCAGCATTAAACAACTCTTCCATGCTACTGGCATGCACGATAAGCTGGTTGATTTTACGAATGGCTTGCAATAAAGAGTTCAGATTTTCCACACGCAGTTCAGCTTTTCTTTGTGGGGTAATGTTTCTGAGCGTAGCAATGTAAGCCGGCTCTTCTTCCCATTCCTCTTCTACCATGTTCATTTTTACCAGCTTATCCTCGCCATTTTTTGCGAGCACAGAAACTTCTGCAGATTGGTTTTCAACAGAAGGCACACCAAAGTCAGAGTTTACCAATTGCTGACAAGATTTGTTCAACAATTTTTCTGCAGCAGGATTGGCAAAGCGTATTTTGCCCTGTCGGTTAATCACCAAAATCGCATCAGGATTAAACTGAATCAGCTTTTGCAGTCGCTGCTCGCTTTTCAGTAATTTATTCATCGCTTCACGCTGCTTAAAAAAAACTGAAGTGTGAGCTACAAGCTCTTTGTTGGTTAAGGGCTTGGTAAGATAAGCATCAGCTCCTTTTGAAAGCCCCTCAGCAATATCTTCCTGTTTTTTGGCTATGCCTGATATCAGAACACAAAAAACCCTGGCATATTCATCTTTATCTTTAATAATACTTAAAAGGGTTCTTCCGTCGCTTTGATCTAAAAACACATCTATAAAAACAATATGGGGCACCCGTTTTTCCATTTTCGTGAGAGCCTCCTGTTGCCCAAAGGCTATATCCACATCATACCCTTGTTTTTGAAGTGAATGCTGATACGCTTCCGCTAAGAATTTATCATCATCAACAATAAGCACATAAGTTCTGGCCTCTTTCATCTTTTTATTTCTTTATTCCTCAATTATCATCAAGTAAAATGCAAGGCTTTATGATATTTTACAATGCTGAAGATACCTGCTCGTCTATATCATTTAAGTTATCTTTATATCCGGAATGTAATGCATTTCCTGAGATTATCCCGGACATACCGCTGAAGGGTTTTCCGAGATGCATACCGGTGTTATCGATGATAAACTCCCTGATGTTCTTCTCGTGTTTTGAACCACGCATTTTCAGGACGGTAAGACCTCTGCGCATTTCGCCATTAATCTCCACATATCTGAGCAGAATAATGGAATCTGTAATTGTGGAGATATGCGCTTCTGTAATGGAAGCTCCTCCCATTAGGGCCGGGGCGGTAGCTGTAAAGAGACCCATGATTTGTTTTTCCTTGATGAAGGATGTGATGGCAATGACAAACTCACGGAACCCTTTGATGGTAGAAACGCGCTCTAAGGCTGAAAGGCTGTCTACGGCAATCCGCTTGGGTTTAAACTCTTCAATCACGTTTTTCATATTCAGCAAATGGTCTTCCAGGCCAGCGCTTTCAGGATACATACACACCACTTTTAATTTCCCATCCTGCTCCATCCTGTCAAAGTCAATGCCCCATCCTCTGGCATTGCGGAAAAGCTGCTCGTGACTCTCCTCAAAGGCAAAAACCAGGCTTTTATCACCCGCTTCTACACCACCCGCGAGAAACTCAGTCCCCATAAGCGTTTTTCCAGTACCAGTGGGCCCGGAAGCCAAAATGATGGAATCTCTGAAGAAGCCACCTCCACACATGCTGTCAAGGTCTTTACTGCCTGAAGTAACCCGCTTATCTGTTGATCTTTGTTTCAGCTCCAATGAGGATAATGGAATCACCACAATTCCCTTATCATTTGTGATTGTAAATGGATGTTCTCCCTTATGATGGTTTGTACCTCTGAATTTTAATATTTCAATGGTTCGCCTTCTCTTTTCCTGATTTAGTATGTTCCGCAAAATAATAACATTATCAGCAACAAATTCTTCCACGCCAAAACGCCCTACTGCACCATACTCATCTTGCCTTTCTGTTGTCAGAATAGCGGTAATTCCCAGGCTTTTTACCGCTCTGGAAAGACTAAAAAGTTCGCGCCGGACGATATTTGGGTTGTCGAACTGATTAAAAACCGCTCCCATTGAATCCAGAGAAATACGGGAAGCATTGATTTTTTTGGCCGCAAGTTTAATACGCGCCTGGATAGCATTGAAATCATAGTCACCCATTTCCATTTGCTGATGAGATGTTCCAGGCGATGCATCCACAAAGATCCATTTTCCTTCCTCTTCATATTTGGCTACGGGCCAGTTCATACTTTCCAGGTTATTGCGAATATCCTGGGCTGACTCTTCAAAGGTCACGAAAACACCATGCTCTCCTTTCTGGATGCCCTCAATAATAAACTGCGCTGCAAACATGGTTTTAGCGCTACCGGCTGATCCGGATATGAGGGTTGTTCTTCCGGCTGGCAAGCCACCCATGGAAATATGATCAAAGCCGGGTATGTTTGTTGCTAATTTTTTAATTGTTTTACTCGTTTCCATAATTCCTTGAAATTACTTTATTATAAATCCAAAAATTCAATTACTTTATCAATATTCTCTAAATCTCCTATGATTCTTCTTTCAGGCAGGGGGGATGTACGGATTAAGGTTGGGGTAGCCATTACTTTATAATCCTCGGCAGGATCAGGGTTTTCAAGCACGTCTATAACTTTAAGGGTGATATCGTCACGCTTTTCTGCGAGCTTTTCAGCATATTCCCTCGCTTTGCGCGAACGCATTGAAGTGCCTGATAGAAAAAGTTTCAGGATATAACTATCCATATTTATTTATTTTTATGTTTATCTGATACACCGGTTCATTCTGCATTATGATTTTCAGAAGACAAAGGTAACATTATGGTAAAAGCCGTACCTTTTCCCTGTTCACTATCTACTTCTACAGACCCATCATGCTCTTCTATAATACGTTTTACGATAGACAATCCCAACCCGGTTCCTTTTTCTCCAGAGGTTCCCTTTTTACTGATTTTAGTAAAGGGCAAAAACACCTGTTTAATATCATCGGTTTTCATTCCTGTTCCGCGGTCTGCAATGCGCACCTGCACTTTTTTATCCTGCTGTAGTAAATTCACTTCAACATGAGAATCCGGGTGCGAAAATTTTACAGCATTCGATAACAGATTATTAAATACCTGTTCCATTTTCTCAGGATCAACTAAAAGTTGGATAGCGTCTGCATCTGTATGGAAATCAATTTTTATATTCTTACGCTGAGCAAGCATATTATTCATATCCACAATACGTTTCAGAAAGCTGACCAACTCCAAAGATTCTTTTTGCAGGTGCATCTCTCCGGTTTCAATCTTAGAATAATCGAGAAGGTTTTCGATGAGTTTAAGCATATAGTTTGAAGACTCGATAATGCGGTTCAGAAACTCCAGATGTTCAGCTTCCAAAACGCCTTCTGCCTCTTCAGCCAAAAAATCAGCATAACTCTGGATGATATTTAAAGGATTCCTCAAATCGTGTGCAGCCACTCCGATAAACTTATTCTTAAGCTGATTAACCCGGTCAAGTTCGATGTTCTTTTTGGTGAGCTGACGCTGAAAATTAGCCATTTCATTATTCAGACGGGTAATTTCATCATAGAGTTGATTGTCTTCTGAAGATGATATGGTTTGCCGGGTATCTTTCATGTTTGCTTTCACCATCATACGGAAGGTATTGATATGCTCATTATTAATCTGCTGCAACTGATTGAGGAAATCTGTGGTTTCCTGGCTGTCCTCAGCGGCAACAACTAAAATCTGGTCTTTTAGTAACAACCCGGCAAATGTCATCGTTATAATTTTCTCATCCATCATAACATCCATTTGCACCCCAATATTTGTTTTTTGATTGTGCGAGTCGTAGAGGAAGCTCAGCCCTTTCTGCCGGCTGCCTTTATCCAGCAAATGAATAAAGGGTTTATTCA
>CAYXJS010000235.1:0-4212 GCA_964465045.1 uncultured Bacteroidales bacterium
AGCTTCTTTTAATCAACACTTTATTGGCATTAAAAAAATCGTGCGGAATTGCTGACCTGATCAAAACATGGTATCCGCTTTATCGGTATTCAGAAACTAAAACCGGAACCAAGGACAATTAATGGGTAAATTGCCCATCTATGTGTTAGAACTCAAACTTTTCTTAAACAAACACGTTTAAACATGGTGTAAAATTTAATGAAAATCATCTAAAACAAAACAAATGAAGAAAATTATCTTACTTATAAACATTGCACTAATGTTCAGCTTGCGTGTTGCTGCACAAAATTCTCCGTTTTATTCCTTTGATGTTAAGGATATTGACGGAAACGAATTTGACTTATCTCAACTTAAAGGTAAAAAGGTATTGGTAGTAAACACCGCCAGCAAATGCGGACACACTCCTCAATATGAGGATTTACAGAAACTGTATGAAAAATATGGCGGCGATGACTTCACCATCATCGGTTTTCCGGCCAACAACTTTATGAACCAGGAACCAGGCAGTAACGACCAGATTAAAGAATTCTGCACCTCGGAATTTGGAGTATCATTTCAGATGATGTCAAAAATTTCAGTGAAAGGAGACGACATTCATCCTTTATATGAATGGCTGACTAAAAAAGAACATAATGGTCATGAAGATGCTAAAGTGAAGTGGAATTTCCAAAAATTTATGATTGACCAGGAGGGAAATTGGGTAGGTTATGCAAAACCCGGCACAAAACCCTTTGATAACAAAATCATTGACTGGATTGAATCATGAAGTTCATTTTTTTTTGAGGTTGGTTAAAAGCGCTCACATTTTAATAAATTTAATGTGATTAAAGATGATAGAATACCGTGGTTTCGGCGCTGGTTCTGATAATGCAGGTTGAGCTAAATTCCACAGATTCTGGAGGCCATGTAAATAGTTATAATCATTTAATGTTTTATTTATCTAAATGTTATAAAATCTTGAATTCTTTCTTGATGTGACCGACACCCATACTATTAACTTTGAAACTTACAAACATAGAAACTTATGAAACTGTTTACTTTCATTGATTATCATATTTTTGCATTTGTGAAATGCTTAAATATGCTTTTATGGTTTTAAGATATAGCTTTTTGTTATTCCTGCTTCCGCTGATTTCATGGGGGCAGGATATGCGTCAATCAGAATTTCTGGTGTATCATAACATGCTGATGAAGCCAGACACAATGATGTTTTCATTTTGGAAGAATCAGGATACCCTGTACGTTAAAAGAATCATTCAACAATATGTACCCAAAGCTGAGGAGGAAACCTTGAAAATCAATTACCGGGAAACCTCATCAGATAATACGGTGAAAGGCTCTAAACTTTTCAACGGCAAGCGCATAACCTATTATTTCGGTGAAGAAAAACACTTGGTAAGCGGCGACACACTTTGCAAATTTGTAACTACAAATAAGCTTTCTGCTGACTCAATTGATGCGCTTTTTGGCCGTGAAGGCGACAAACGTTCATTCAGCAAAAGAAATTATAAGCGTAATCTCGAAATAATAGCAGAAAACCGTCAGTTTACTAAAAAACCCGTGTATTATCCCGGTATTTTCAGTGAGCAAAAAACAATAGAATTTGAAAACCGACACAACTGTCCTGATAAAATTGAACTCCTGAACCATTGGGATCACGATAATAAAACCTACCGCAAAGTACGCTTAACGTACGGATGCAATGCATATCGGAAAAGTATCACCCTGATTTTTGATCAAGACTACAATCTATATGGATTTGATGAAAAATATATTGATAAAACCATGAGCCGCTTTTTACAAAACAAGCCTTTCAAGGCAAAGTATCGTTTGAAGAACTCTTTGCATTAAAAAGCCTGGCTCTGTTCTGATTATTGAATGTTAAAAGCTAAATGATTTATAATAGGTGATTTAGGTCTTAGTGTCAAATATAATGTATTCACATAATGCAATTATTTAGGTCGTTAAGTTCAGTTGGCAAAAAGCAGTTGGCAGTTGGCGATATTTTTTCATCAATACCAGCAGTTATACAATTCATAAAAGGTCACATTGCCAACTGCATTCTGCCAACTGCCAACTTTCATCTTAAACTTATGCCAAATAAAGAAACGAATACAACATTATATCTGATGCCTCTAAATATTTGATAATTTATCATTAACAATACATTTATATAAATCACTCATTGAATAGAAAAGAACCAAAAGCCTTACTTTCGCAGCAAAATTTCAGGCTTGTGAATAAGAAAATCCTGCGGTTAGCCGTACCAAACATCATCAGCAACCTCACCGTTCCATTGGTTGGACTAACAGATATGGTATTGATGGGACACCAGAATGCTGCCGTTTTTATGGGGGCTGTATCTCTGGGCAGCATGATTTTCATGTTTATCTATTCCGGATTTGGGTTTCTGCGCATGGGTACCAGCGGTTTTACAGCCCAGGCTTATGGAAAACATTCTCTGGAAGAGAGTATGAGCGCTTTGAGCCGTGCGCTTTTGGTAGGATGGATTGCTGCAGCTTTCCTTATTTTGTTGCAATGGCCCTTAGCCTGGGGGATTTTTGAACTTATCAACGGCAGTGAAGAAGTAGAGTTTTATGCACGTCAGTATTTCTTTATCCGCATATGGGCGGCGCCTGCCACCTTAGCAATATACGGTTTTACAGGATGGTTTATCGGCATGCAGAATGCACGCAGCCCAATGGTAATTGCTATTACCGTTAATCTGTCCAATGTGCTATTCAGTGTTTTCTTTGTAGAATATTACGATATGACTGCCCGGGGTGTGGCTTTAGGAACCGTGATTGCTCAATATATCGGTCTTTTCCTTAGTATGTTCCTGTTTTTCCGGTATTATGGGAAGATTTTCAAATACTGGAGCCGCAAGGCAATGATGAAAGTAGAAGGCTTTAAAATCTTTTTCAGAGTCAACAGCGATATTCTAATCCGCACTTTATTGCTTACCGGCACCATTTTTTATTTCAATGCCCGTTCAGCGGCTTTCGGCGATGAAATACTGGCTGTCAACTCAATGCTGTTGCAATTCTTATGGGTTTTTTCGTTTTTTATTGATGGATTTGCTTTTGCAGCGGAAGCGCTTGTTGGACGCTATGTAGGCGCAGGCAGCAAGGCCAGTCTGAAAAAAGCCATCCGGCTGATCTTTCTGTGGGGCTTTGCCATAAGCCTGCCTATGACGTTATTATATCATTTTGCAGGAAATATCTTGATTGATCTGTTTACAGATGTTGAATCTGTATTTAAAGCAGCACAACCTTACCGGTTCTGGACAGCGCTGATTCCGGTGGTTACTTTTTCTGCCTTTTTGTGGGATGGAATTTACGTGGGCGCAACAGCATCCAAAACAATGCGCAACGCCATGATTGTTTCCACACTACTGGTTTTCCTTCCGGCATTTTACATTTTAGAAAAGCCCCTCGGAAATCATGGCTTATGGCTTGCTATGATGCTGTTTATGGCAAGCCGCGGTATCTATTTAGGTTTGCGGGCCCGGAAAATCATCCTGGTTCGTTCATTAAAAAAGACATAAATTTTATTCAGAGCCTTTCTCTGGAGCTTTCACTATAGCTATAATAGTATGGCCCGGTAGCGGCTCAAACTTGCTGTCGCTCGTATTTACCAATAACCGTTTTTCTTTTGTAAAACTAAACAAGAGTAAGGTTTCTTCGCCATAGTAGTCCTTAAACTTTGACAAATCAAAATCTTTTGTTAATCTTGTGGCTTTGACTTCTGCGCCTTCTTCATATAACCTGATAAGGTGATCCAAATCCACCTCATCACCAAAAAGGATTCTACCTTTTAAATGATTAGGCATAATATCCCTCCGGTCGCCTGCATCATATTTCTTTCTGGAAATCTGGTAGGTTTCTTCCCGGTCAAAAATTTCAGCAAAATGAAACAGTGCCAGAGAATTTGCTTCTTCATTAGGCGTCACAGCCATCAGTTTTCCGATTCCTTCAAAGGGAATTTCATCAAAAATATGTTCTGACAATATATTGCCATGCACTGCCGGAATATTTTTCATACGGGCTTCAGACACGGCATTCCGATTACGATCTACCATAACTACATTCAGGCCAAGCTCCATCACCTTTTTTGCAGTCTCCTGGATAACAGGCTGTGCTCCTAAAAACAAAATACCCTGCGGGTTTGATTGTGAAAGCTTCAAACTGCGTGCTAAAGGTCCTGCTGTTA
>CAYXJS010000236.1:0-4174 GCA_964465045.1 uncultured Bacteroidales bacterium
TTCTGGTGAAATAACTTCAGCACCACTCCCCATACTCAATATAAGCTTTTTTAGCTCAAAGTTGGGGATTACTTTGATTTTTATATGCGTTGGGTCACCATCAATTTTGGTTTGACTGTGATGTAGTGGTTTGGTAGCTACATATTTGGCTTGTTCAGCTGATAATTTGAGCTCTATCCATTCAGGTTCTTTATCATGAACAGTAACTCCTATCACATCATCAAAATAATCTGAAAAATCAAATTCGCTTTCTATATAGGTTTCGCTTGCCTCTTCCAAATGCACCATTCTGTCCAGGGCAAAATTGGTAAGGGTTTTGAACTTGTCGTTCAGTGCAAAAAGAAACCAGCGGTTGTTGTATTGTTTGAGGTGATAGGGTGAAACAACCTGCACCGTAGGTTCGGCAGATTTAAATGATTGATAGGTGATTTTTAATGTTATCTTGTTTACAATCGCATTAAAGAGAGGTTCAATATACTCTATTCCTTTGAGGAATTCATTTTCTTCAAAGCTGATTATCTCAGACGACTGCTCTGATAAACCAAAAGACTGCTCCAGCTTTGGAATAATTTCATGCACCCATTCAAATTGGGGTAAGCCTTTGAAGCGCGACAAAATGAAGATGGCCGATCTGAGCTGTTCTGCCTCCATTTGGTTAAGTGGTTGATTATTGATGGAAAAATTTTGGTCTTCATATCGGTAATATACCTGCCGACCCTTCTTGTACTTTTCAAGGGGTGCAGACCACCCTTGCTCACTCGACATAAAACGAATGTCGTAATAGACCTGGCGCCTTCTAATGCCATCCGAATCAGGTTCAAGTTCATGTAATGCCCTGTTACACTCTTCGGTAAGATCATCAATACTGTATTGCCTTCCGGGATTACGAAAACATTTGTCGAGGACCTGGTAACGAAGCATTGCGTTTTTGTTTATGGGCATAATCTGCGAGTTTTTAAAAGTTATTGCTAAACAAGTTTAAATCACTGCATCCTGACTTGATAATTTCTGTTCCTATGCTGTTTCTTTCTGGTATTATGCTATTAAAATGATTCAGTTTTCTTAAGCTGGTTTTGAAATTTGACCAACTTAACAAGGTATTTGTCGTAATAGTCGTATTAATTATGGAACGCTCGCCATCCTTGAAATAATTCAGACTATCTCCTGAGAAAATACTCATAAAATTTGTAAATATCCATCTATCATGATCCACTGGACTTTTCTTTATGGTTTTCACAATGCCAATTGTTATATTCTTCTTAAGGTTTTTTGATTCAATATATTTTTGGATGTTTTCCCTTATAACGGCTGGGTTTTCATCAACCTCCGATCTTGGTGCAGCGATTAACACATGAATATTTTTTGCGCTGTTTTTTTGGGAGAGATTGGTGATTAATTCATAGATGGTTTCTTCGTATGATGAACGACCTTTTTTTTGATTTTTACTAAAAATGTACCTATCAAAAATGGCTACAGATTCAAAGTTGTGAGATAGAGAGGTTAAATCTTTCCACTCTGAAATATCCCCATTTTGAGATACTTCATAAGTGTCTTTTTCGAATATGGGATTGGTAATAAACTCCTCAATGTTTTCTTCATCAACATGATAATATCCCTTTTGCTCTACAAGCTTTTTAACTGCATGATTCGGTTTTGAACAGAAACAAATGCTATAAGGAGAATGTGTACCTATCTTTCTAAGCTCCTCTGTAAAATCAGCGCCAGAGACTTTCTTTAGGTTTATTTTTCCCTGAACGTGTAAATCCTCAAAAACTCTAATTAATTCTTTTAAATCAGAATTTTTGTCTTTATCAACTTCCTCCTTGAAAATTATTGACTTCATTTCACTTGAAAAAATAAACTTAGACATATCGGATATGGCTCTTGGTAAAATAGGTAATATAGATTTACTAACCCCTTCTTTACTATTCTGCAGCAGCCTAAAAAAGTCACTTTCAAGATAAATAAAAGGTGCCATTAGTTTGTAGTTGAGATTTGATAGATTTCTTTGATTAGTGTAGATGCTTCATCCATAAACCCTGGACCAAAATTGCCATCTAAAATACCATTCTCTTTTATTTTAATTTTTTTCACATGATCTTTTTCTCCCTGCATATTTTTCGGATCATTAAAGTAATAAATAACCGATTGTTCCGGCTTGATGTGGTATTGATCATCTATTTTGGCGGTTAAATACTGCATCTTTCTAATGAGGTATTCACTATGAGTTTCCAGAATAAACTGTATATGGAATTTTTTTGCGGCATCAACAAAAAGTTCGGCCAGCTGCGATTGCAATCTGGGGTGCAGGTTTGTTTCTGGTTCTTCGATAATCATAGTGCTACTATGATAACCCTGGGTTCCATCTACTTGTTCCCAAATATTCTGATAACCTTCTTTACTATAAAATGCTTCTATTACAATGTTCAATAGAATTGGTAAGAATTGTGATACGCCGTAACCCACATCGGCTAAAGACTGATTATCGATTTTCACTTGTGTACCAATTCCTTCCGGATGATGAATTACTTGTACTTCATCACCTATATTGAATTTCTTTACCCACTCATTCAGAAATAATATTTCAGGACTATCTTGTTCTAAATGAATAGATTCAAATTTGAGTAAAAGATCATTGATACCTGTCTCTTGCGATTTATATGAATAGATACGTTCATTTGTTGCTCTGATACCTTCAACATATATCGAACCATTTAAAACATAAAGGCTATTGTGAAAAGCTGCCGGAATTCTTTTAGTAAAAAGCTCTTCCATAAAAATTTCATAGTTTTTATAATCTAAAACATCTTTGAAGAAGAAGTCATAGCAAGCTAAAAATTCTGAATCTGAATTCAGTTCCTCACTAAGTAACTGCATAGTTTGGATGTATAAATCCACTGGAGAAATAGTATTTTGATACAAATCTTTGTTAGCTGGTTCCTTTTTGAGGATTTTGATAAAGTCGAAGCCTTCCTCGTCTGAAAAGTTATATATAAACTTAGCTAAACTTTTAGGGTTCTCAAAAAGACTTTCTGCAGCACCTAGATCAGAACCAATTTTATGAACTTTATTATTTAATTTCTTTTCAAGTAATTCTGTTTCTCCCTCAATTAGTTTTTTAAAGTCCCTATCAGATTCAATTTCATGTCCTCTTATGGCTAACTCTCCTTCTATTATTTTAATTGCTTTATTAAACACGTTTTGAATATAGTTATAGATATTCTCTGGTGTTACTTCATCTCTAAAACTTATCCGCCCTTCATGCATTGTGCTTTTCCACAGACTTATTTTTTTATCATCAATAGTTTTTATTATTTCTTGTTTATTAAATCCATCAAAGAATTGAGGCAGCGGAATAAAGGTTGTGTTTGGTTGATAATTGCTAATGTCAATATTGAAAGTTTTATCATATTTATTTGCTAAATTATCTTCAATAATGCGGTTTTCCGTGAACTGCTCATTGTATTCCCAATTCATATCTTCGTTGAATGAATCCCGGAATTCTTTCTCCAATTCAGAAAGCTCTGCGGTTTCTTCTTCTGTTAAAACCTGGGTAAAGAGTTTCTTCTTTCTTAGTACTAATCTTCTAGCATTTCTTAACTCTGCTTTTTCCGATAAATCTTTATCTAATCTTGATTTCTCTGCTATCTCATCAGTCTTTCTTCTGAAATAGGGATAATTAACATTTATCTTCCAGCCATTCTCGTCTTTTCTTATGAATTCAAATAGTTTTATCTCTTTATCCGACGTATATGCGACTACTGAATCCAGTCTGCCATTGTTGCTTGATTGACGTTCACTGCGTTTATAATTGAGTATTGCATACGAGGCTTCTCCATAACCAAGGCATAAAGGTATATTGAAGGAAAGACAATCAAAATTGCCGTGGTGGTTTAACACATTATCAAAACCGGCAAGCTTATGCATTGCCGTGGTAAAATCTAATTCATCAATTTCAGGAAATGTATTAATCACGCTATCTTTTTGCCTTTTTAAGTTAATCCTTTTCGTTTTACCTTTGAAGCTTTGTTGAAGTAATAGCAGTGATTTGATTAAAGAGCTTTTACCAGAGCTGTTTGTGCCGGTAAGGACGGTAATAGGGGCAAATTCAAAGTCTGTCTGATTCTCGAATACTCTGAAATTCTTTATTCCAAATTTGTGTAAAAATGCCATA
>CAYXJS010000237.1:0-4132 GCA_964465045.1 uncultured Bacteroidales bacterium
TACTTGTTGAGCAAGTTTCGTGGTATTGCAATGCGTGCGATTAGTCCATCAGGGAATATTAAGTTTATTACCGGTGGTAACGATATGCAGCACGAGCGGATGCGTATTGACAGCATTGGAAATGTAGGTGTAGGAAATTCCGTCCCCGCATCAAAATTGCATATCACTGACGGTGATGTCTATATTGATGATATTGAGAATGGGATAATCATGAAATCACCCGACGGTACATGTTGGAGAGGGAAATTGAATGATATGGGTCAATTGAATTTCAGAGCTATGAAATTATAACCTGAAGAAGAGGTCCCCAATGAGGAACCTGCGATGAACCAAGGGAATGTAGAGGTGACTCCCATATCGGCTAAGGAAAATATTACTGTCCGTGTTAAACAGGATCAAAGTAGTTATTATACCATAAGTATATTTTCATCAGAAGGAAGACTAATGAAGGAAGAAATCAGTACATCAAAATCATCTGTAATTCCAGTGAAAGGCTTATCTGAAGGTATGTATATTGTTAGAGTATATAATAATAACGGAAAGCTGATTAAGAGCAAAAAGATTTTTGTGGTTGACTAATAAGTTCCCCTTAAAACCTTCGCCATCTCCTTAGTAAGCTGCTTTCGGTTGTAGGGTAGGGTGTTGAGGGATTTAGAAAATTTTAATTTTTTTTCGAAGGCGTCAAGAATATATTGCTTGATGCCTTCTTTGTTTTCAAAGTTGAAGGTTTGTCCGGTTTGGGTTTCGTCGATGATTTTGGCGCTATCGCCATCTGTTGGTCCGATACATAAAATGGGCTTTTGCATGGCGAGATATTCGAAGAGTTTTCCCGTTACAATGCCTTTTACAGTTGGCGTATTGTTGAGGGGCAGCAATAATAACGATGCTGTTTGCGCGTGGCTTATAGCCTCTTTGTGTGGCAGGTAAGGGATAATTTTCAAATGGTTTTCCAGCTTGTTTTCTTTGATGCTGTTACGAGCGGAGAAGTCGGTTTTCCCAATAAGTTTGATAAGTAGTTTTTGGTTGAAATCTTCATTTTCCTGGCAAAGTTCTGCTAAAGCCTTCCATAGATTTTCGGCATTGCGGTCTTTATTAATAGCGCCTATGTGCAGCACCTCAAAGCGGTCGCTCTTGCGGTTTTCCAGTTGAGCAAAGTCATCCGGATCAAAGCCGTTGGTGATTACGTCAACCTTTTTTCCGGATATCTTTTCCAGATCGCGGGCGCAGGTTGGACTTACCGTAACTACCCGGTCAGCTGTTGTCAGCACTTTCTTTTCCAGCCGGTGATGCTTTTTGTCGGCCCATTTTGAGAGCTGCAACTGATGATAAAAATCTATCTGTGTCCAGGGGTCGCGGAAATCGGCTACCCATCGCGCCCCGGTTTTTCGCTTCAGCGCCATAGCGATTAGATGCATGCTGTGGGGCGGGCCTGTAGAAACAATTGCATCCACGGGATGATTCTTCAGGTAATTTTTAAGAAATTTTATAGATGGTTTTATCCAAAATTTCCGGGCATCGGGGATAAACAGGTTGCCACGTATCCAGACGGAAACCTTTTCAGCCAGTCCGGGTTTTTCCTTCTCAGTTAGGAAACCGGCGTTGACCTTATCGTGGGGCTTTTGGCCGGTGAATTTTTTATACCACCGGTAGGGCTCCCAGATTTTTGTTTTCAAAACTTCCACTTCTTCCGGGATGTCTTCAGCAAGGCTGTCATCATTGGCGGGCGCTTCAGGATTTTGCGGGGTGTAAACCACCGGTTCCCAACCAAATTCACGCAAGTATTTCACAAACTTCAGCCATCGTTGCACTCCCGCGCCACCGCTAGGTGGCCAGTAATAGGTGATGATCAATACCCGCTTCATGCTTGGTCTTCGTTCTCAAAATAGTTCCGTTTTACCTCGTATCCCAATCCTCCCAAAACAATCAGGATGATAAGGATAGAGGTAATAAGGGCAATAGTTTTGCCGGTATAGTAGCTAGTAGGCTCAAACTTAAACTCAATCGTATGATCGCCTTCCGGGATAACCATCGCGCGAAGCACATAATTTACTCTGAAATGCTCTGCCGGCTCTCCGTCAATGTATGCATTCCAGCCTTTCGGATAATAAATTTCTGAGAAAACAGCGAGTTGTTCCTGTGGACTTTGACTTTCGTATCTCAGATGGTTTGGCTGATAATCAACAAGCTCTATTGATCCGGAAGTGTTTTCAGGTGCAGTGAAGCCTTGCAGTGCATCGCTGAATTGTTCATCTACGATAGCGGTTTGCTCAGGATTAAAACTGCTCAAAGCTTCAATCTCCTCATTGGCATTTTCAACCATTTGGTAGTTTTCTACAAACCAGGCATTACCCAGCGCATCTGGATTACGCTGTACCTGAGGCTGTTCGTTTTTACCCTGCACAATAAAGTATTTGGTGTTAAGCGTATTCAACACCGCCATGTTGTTATCTTTGATATGGTAATCAATGAGCTCCTGGTAACGCCGCAGCTTAGCCCCATGATATCCCCCTATGGATTTATGGAAATACGATGTGCTGGCATCATTGAACGTGCTCACTGCCATATTATACACCCTGAAATTCGGGTCGTTGTCAGCCAGGATTTGCTTGTCAGCCCCGGAAGGCTGGAATGGTCTTTCCACACGGTTTTTGTTTACAAAGTGGTCGTTGTTTAAATACCTTTTGTTTACCGGCCACATGTCTATCAATATCAAAAGACCGATAGCCGCAATAAGGCCTCCGCTCTTCAGTATTTTACGGCTGTATAAGAAAAGCAATCCTCCTGCAATCAGGATAAAGAAGATGCTTCTGAGTGTATCAGCTCTGAATATATCTATTCTGACTTTTGTAAGCTGTTCAGTAAAAACCGCGATTTGATCGGCGTATTCCGGCTGATTGTTTCGTTGCTGATTAAAAGCGTTTACTTCCTGGCTACTGATAAAGTCAAAAAATGTGGTGGGTGTGATGTAAAAGATCAGCGCCAGTCCGGCAGTCAATCCCAACGCAATAAAGAATTGCTTTTGTTTTCTTTTTAGCTTTTCCCTGTCGCGATACAGTTGATATAATGTCATCATGGCTAACGCCGGAATGGCCAGCTCAGCAATGACCAGCGTCATGGAAACAGTTCGGAATTTATTGTAGCCGGGGACATATTCCAGGAAAAAGTCTGTAAACCACATCATGTTTTGCCCCCAGGCCAGCATTACAGAGAGTATTGTTACAGCCAGCAGCGCCCATTTCAAATGGTTTCTGACAATAAAAAGCCCGAGAATAAATAAAAAGAAAATCACCGCTCCAACATATACCGGTCCGGAGGTAAAAGGTTGGTTCCCCCAATATGCGTTTTGTTGCTGTATAGCCTGTCGCCACTGCTGGTCTACGCCCGAAAGGTCATCTACCTTGTTGCCAATCATACCTGTTCCACCGCCTTTTACATTGGGTATCATCAGCGAAACCGTCTCTTGTATGCCATAGCTCCATTGTGTAGCATAATCTTTATCAAGTCCTGATGTTTTGTTATCCTTATTTTCCGTCAGCTCAGATTTGCCTCTGATGGTGTATGAGCTGTATTCGCTTGTCGTTAGAATGTTTGTGATATTCGGGCCAACAGCCAGCAATCCGGCCACCAGCAATAATCCGGTGGCTTTTAAAAATTTCTGGAATTCGTTGTGTCTGATGTGATGAATGAGTTCGGCTATACCCAGAGCTACGAGTATGATAATCAGGTAATAGGTAATCTGAAGGTGGTTTGTGGAAACTTCCAGCGCCACGAACAAGAGAGTCAGGGCAGAGCCTAAAATAAATTTTCCGCGGTAGGTGAGATAAACTCCGGCAATTACGGGAGCCATGTAGGCTATGGCGTGCGCTTTGGAGTTATGACCGGCCTCCAGGATTATGAAGAAGTAAGAAGAAAATGCAAATGCAATAGCTCCAACTATGCTTAGCCATGGGTTTACACGAAGAGCCAGCAAGAGAATAAAAAAGCCCAGCATGGTTAGAAAAATGTAGTCAGCAGGACGGGGCAAACCTAAACGCAAAATCTGGTCGATATCTTTGATGAGGTTGTTGGTATATTTTACTGAAATCTGGTATGCCGGCATACCGCCGAACATGGAGTTTGTCCACAAGGGTTC
>CAYXJS010000238.1:0-4129 GCA_964465045.1 uncultured Bacteroidales bacterium
ACGTTTTTAAGGAAATTTGTAAAAAAAGTTGAGTAATTTAGAATGGTTCTGGATTAGTGAATCGTTAATTCGTTGATTCGTTAATTCGTTAATTAGTGAATAGTTGATTTGTAAATATTAGGCTGTTACATGGATATCCTTAGCCCCGTGCCTTTAGGCCGGGGATTCAAGCTCAACAACACTCCCTTCCGCCGTCGACGTGTGCTGTTTAGCTGTTCTCAGCTTTCATCAGGCGGAAACTAACGGGGGTTTTGCAGCGCAAATAAATGTGGGTGGTTAATTGGTGAATGGTTGATTCGTTAATTTGTGAATCGCTAAAAAATTTCATAATGCGAAATCTACAGTGAGACCTTCCATCTTCTCATCCCCGTAACCCCGTCGCTAAAAGCTGGAAGGTCAACCATACAAGCATTCAGTCATACAACCAATTGCCCCGATGAAATATTGCTCCGCAATTTCACGCCTGTCCCGTGAAATTTATTAAGTAAATATTTAACGGGAGGACAAGCAATGAAATACAATGAATTACCATGAATTACCATCAATTACAACAAATGACCACAAATGACCACAAATGACTACTTAATGACCACAAATGACCATCAATGACTACGAATGACAACAAATGACCATTAATCACAATGAATGACTACATAATGACCACTCATTAAAGATGCTATTCAACCATCCACCCGAAACTCAAAATAGAAATTTTCTCATTACCAACTTTTACCAAACGCACTTAAACACGTAAACTCAACTTCCCCAACTTAACAACGCACAAACTTTATTGCCCGTGAACGATTACCGGGGTATATTCGTTATTAAAATAAAACACGTATGCGAACTATCTTTTTCTTGCTTTCTGCTCTGTTTTTCCTTGCTGTGGAGTTGACGGCTCAGTCTGTGCCAGTGTTTGTGTATCATCGTTTTGGAGATGACCGCTATCCGGCTACAAATATTTCACTCAACGTTTTTGAAGCGCATTTAGCTTACCTGGCTGAAAATGATTTTTCTGCCTTAACGCTTTCTGATGCTTTGAAAAAGATGGATGCAGGAAACCTGCCCGAAAAGCCTGTGGTTCTGACGGTAGACGACGGCTATTTGACGTTTTATGAAAATGCGATGCCTTTACTTAAAAAATATGATATGCCGGCTACTTTGTTTGTGAATACAGTTTATGTGGGCGGTGGCGACTTTATGAGCTGGAAGCAATTGGAAGAAGCACGGAAGGCAGGTGTGGAAATTGGCAACCATTCGCACAATCATCCGCATTTTCTTAACGAAGAAGCGCCATTGAAGCTGCTTGAGCAGGATGTGGAAAAAGCGCAAAGCCTTTTTGAAGAACATTTAAACTTTCGTCCTGCGCTGTTTTCATACCCTTACGGGGAATACAATGCCGATATGCAGAAGAAAGCTAAGGCTATGGGTTTTGAAGCGGCTACAGCACAGCGCTCAGGCGTGATGCACAAGCAAGGTGAGAGATTTGCGATTCCACGCTTTCCGATGGGAGGTCCTTTTGCCACTCTAAGCAGCTTTAAGGATAAAGCCGGCATGCTGGGTTTACCATTAGAGGTATTGTCTCCGGAATCCACCACGGATACAGCGGCTTCAGTATTCCGGTTTCGGACGGATAGTAATGTGGTGAGCGGCACGCTGCAATGTTTTATCAACGGAAAGAAAACGGCGCTTGAGGAAAAGGAAAGCAGTTGGCAGGCGGAAATCCCTTCTTTGAAACAGCGCCGCACCTTAATTACGGTAACCGGCCAAATCAAAAACACCGGGAAGTATGGCTGGAACAGCTTTGTTTTGATAAATACGGATTATGGCGAGCCTTAGTACTCAGCCAGGGGAATTGTAAACTGAAAGCGGCTCCCGTGGCCTTCTGCGCTGCTGACTTTCAAACTGCCGCCTTGCTTCTCCGTAAAATCCTTACAGATAATCAATCCCAGACCGGTGCCTTTTTCTTTTTGAGTTCCTTCGCGGGATTTTTTGAGGCTGATGTCAAAAAGACTTTGCAATGTGCTATCGTCCATTCCCATACCATCATCTTCAACCGTTACCTCCATCATATTTTCCTTCTTTTGGGTGCTGAGGGAGACTTTTCCGCCAGGATTGGTAAACTTTACTGCGTTGGTGAGCAGATTTCTTAAAATTGCCGAGGTCATATTCGGGTCGCCCCAAACCGGGCTTGTTTCCGCAATGTAGTTTTGAATCTGGATGTTTTTGGATTCTGCATTGTGCGAGACTAACGCCAGGATTTCCGACACAATTTCACTGATGTTGATTCTTTCAGGATTTACTTCTATAGCGCCGGTTTGGGAACGAGCCCAGTCCATAAGGTTTTCCAGCAACATCAGTCCGTCGTTTGATGCCCGGTTCAGTTTCTGAATGAAGTCTTTAATTTCAGCCATTTCAAAATCATCAAAATCTTCTTCCAGCATTTCTGTGTAAGAGATGACCAGGCTCAACGGATTTTTCAGATCGTGCGCCATGACTCTGAAAAGAATATCTTTTGTGGTATTTAGATCACTAAGCTCCTGGTTTTTTCGGGCGATGGCTTCATTTTTCTGCTGAAGCTGTCTGTTGAGTTTGGTTTTCAGGGTGTTGTTTCTGTAAAGAGATAGCGCCAGTACAATCAGGGCAACAATAATTCCGGCAACGGCCCACATTTGGTGGTTGCGTTTTGTGAGCTGAAGTTCTTTAACACGGTTTTGCCGTTCCAGGTTCTTGTTTTCGATTTCCTTGCGTTGCAGCCGCAGATAGTTGATCTGGTTTTGCTTCTGTTCATTGAAAATGCTGTCGCTGTATTTTTTATGAAGCGTATGGTAGTGATATGCCTTTTCCCATTGTTCGGTAGCCGCATAATTTTCGGCCAGGATTTTCGTAATGCGCTGGAGATCCCATTTAGTATTCATCTGATCAGCCATTTCAAGGGCTTTTGAGGCATGGATTGTGCTTTTTACATATGCTTTCTTTTCCTGATAAACCTTGGCGGCGCCGGTATAGGCATAACTCAGCTCCCAGGGGGTGGTTTGTTCTCCCAATGAAATAACGGATTTATATTTCTTCAGAGCACTGTCATAATTTCCAGCGATAAAATGCGCCTCCCCGATAAGATTAACACATGATGCCGTGTCCAGCTCTTTTTTTGAATAGCTTTTTTGCATTGACAGGGAGCGATGCAGAAAATGGAGCGCCGAATCGGGTATCTTTTTTCCAATATAATTAACACCCAGGTTCAGGTAGTTTCTGAGTAGGGAGGATGTATCCTGGATTTTAAGGCTTTTTTCTATTGACCGTTCATGGTATCGTATGGCTTCATCAAAGTCTTCCAGCATATTGTGAATGAGTCCAATATTGTTCAGCCCGTTGGCAATGCCCTGCTTATGGTGTGTTTTTTCATATAGTGCCAGGCTTTCTATAAAGTTTTTCAAAGAATGATCGTATTCTCCTTTAACATAGTGAGTGCCGCCCTGAGCGCTTATGGCTGTGGCTACCATATCTGTCAGGTTATTTTCCCGGGCAATATCTTCCGCAAGCTTGTAATAATGCAGCGCCGAATCCGGATAATGATGTCGCAGGGTTTTACCGATTTGGATAAGTACTTTTATTTGTGGTGAAGCTGTTGTGTCATGCTTCATATTTTGCCATTCTGCAATAAGCGAATCGGATTTTTCTGAATAGCCTCCTTCTGGTTTTAAGCCAATGAAAATCAGCATAATTAAAGCGACTCTAAAAGCTTTGCCAAGGTTTGGAGAAAGGGAATAGTTCATACCGATTTACATTAAAACATAACTCTCTGTTACGTCCAGATTTTCTAATTTCATTTGTAAAAATAAGCATTTATTTCTGAAAGCGGTTGCTGATAGGTTCAGTTAAAAAGTTTGGCGCTTTCATTTTTTTAGGTTATTAGTTTGCTGAGCAATAGTTTAAATATCATAATGTGTTTTATTAACATCTATACTTCAGGTAATTACTTTGTATCAGGCAAAAAACTGCCCCAACTTGTGTAATGACAACTAAAGAACAATTGTCCCTTGATTCGGCAGTCCGGGAGATATATGCTGATTTTTTTATATGGTTGTCCCAATGATTACCTATTTTTATTATCTTTACATCACAAAAC
>CAYXJS010000239.1:0-4128 GCA_964465045.1 uncultured Bacteroidales bacterium
CGGATGAGCTACTCCCGCTTATTTTCAGCGTGCAAATATACGAAAAAGTAATTACTTAACGCATATTAAATTGAAAAAGGTTGTTTTTTTCACACCCTAATATTCAAACTTTCTCTGAACTCAACTGCCATTTCTGAAAAGAGAAAACAAAACTCCCGATGCCTCGGGACTTCGTCAACAGATTTCAGCTTTATCCTGCCTGTTCTCCTCTCCTGAGAACGTGTGGGGGGAGAAGGATTCGAATCCCGATGCTTCGGGGCTCCATTTGACCGCTCTGGAATCCCCCCGGTTTTTTAATGCTATTGATGAACGCTTTTATAATTTTTCAACCCTCCGAAAACTGCGCCAATTTGCGACCTCCGGGAATCCATTTAACGCGTTTTGGAATTCCCATGTCTCCATTTCCTGTGAAAAAATGGAGCCGATAAACGGAGTCGAACTGCCGACCGGCTGATTAAAAATCAGCTGCTCTGGCCAACTGAGCTATATCGACATGTTTTTATGAACGTTACTGCATAAAAAAGCAGCCCTTTTAAAAAGGACTGCAAAAATATAAAGATGTTTTTAATAAACAAAAACCTAAAGGAAAAACTTAACTATTTTTTCTGGATTTTCTCTTTATGTTTTTTCAATTGTCGCCTAAGCGCTTCAACTGCTGTATCTGTTGACTCTTCAAAAGTATCACTTTGTTTTTTGGCAAAGAGGTCATTGCCGGGTATTTTCAATCTGATTTCGGCGATTTTGTTTTCGGGTTTTTCGCTGGCGTCAACTTTCAGGGTAACCTCGCTACCTATTACCCCATCGTAAAACTGGGTTAGCTTATTTACCTTTTGTTCGATAAAGTCTTCTAACTTTTTGTCAGCTTTAAACTTCACTGCATTAATCTGAACGTTCATATAAAACCTCCTTTTAATTAAGCTCTTGGATGAGCTTGTTTATAAATTGATTTAATTTTATCGATAGTATTATGTGTATATACCTGTGTAGCATTGAGACTACTGTGCCCCAGCAATTCTTTAACTACGTTTATATCTGCACCATTATTCAGCATATGTGTGGCAAAAGAATGTCGTAAAACATGCGGACTTTTCTTTGAAGCCGTAGAAATAAGATGCAAATAACGATTTACTATCCGATAAATAAGTTTAGCATAAATTGCCTTGCCCTTTTTAGTAACGAACAGGCGATTGGAAATGTTCTCTTGCTGTAATGAATTCCTGTAGTTTAAATAAACCTTAACAAGCCGGGCCAATTTAGCCTCTACAGGAATAATTCTTTGCTTGTTGCCTTTGCCTGTAACTTTAATTGTATGATTATAAAAGTCAACATCCTCTATACACAGGTTAACCAACTCAGCACGACGAATTCCGGTTTGATAAAGCATTTCTATAACCAGTTTATCACGGGTGGCTTCAAAAGTATCAGGATAATCTAGTCCATCGAGCAAAAGACTAAGCTGTTTTTCTGATAAAACACTCGGAAGTTTGTGGTCTTGTTTGGGCAAACTGACCTTTAATGCAGGATTCGTTTCTATGTAATCCTGACTTTTCAAATAATTATAAAACACCTTAAGCGAAGAAATTTTCCGGTGCAAAGATGATTTATTGTAACCGTTTTCAAGCAAATGCACTGCCCAAGACCTAATCATATCCGGAGAAGCGCTTTCAGGAGTAGTTTCAAATTCCTGCAAAAGGTAATCTGCAAATTGATTTACATCTTTTTTATAGGCAACAAGCGTATGTTCCGAGTAATTACGCTGTGAATTTATATCGTTGAAAAAGGTTTCTTTCATTAAAAAAGAGAAATTTTGTTTCCCACTATAAAAGTAGCTCAAATTTGAGCGGAAACAAAGTTTCTCTTCAGAAAAAAATCAAAAAAATCTTAAAAGATTACATTTCCTGTTCGCTTCTAAGCTTTTGAACATAGATCGCTTTCATCTTTTTCTCACGACGCGCTTTCGTGGGCTTAGTGTAAGATTGACGTTCACGTACTTCTTTCACAGTACCGGTTTTTTCAAACTTACGCTTTAGCTTTTTCAAAGCTCTGTCTATGCTTTCGCCTTCTTTTACAGGTACAATAATCATTTTAAATACACTACCTTTCTGTTGGTTATCTAATATATTTACTTCGCGGGTGCAAAAGTATCAATAAAAAAGTGAATATTCAAAGGTTTTTTCATGTATCTTTACATTTGAAAATGAAACCTTTCATTTTTTCAGACGTATGAGCAGGTAATGAAATAGAAAATAAATTGATAATTCCTACTGTTATGAAATACATAAATCACACTATTCTGGTTTTTGCTGTACTTGTTTTTACCCTGCCAGGTTATTCGCAAGAAAAAGATTGGTCGGTGCAATTATCCGCAGGCCCCACTATTCATTATGGAGATATCATGGATCATAAACTTTTCTTTCCGGCGACAGACAATGATAAAGCATGGAATTTCAGCGGCGCCTTTTCCTTGGAAAGAAGGTTAAATCCTTATTTATCATTACGTGGACAGATTCTGTATGGTAAGTTGGGAGGCACTCGCGATATCTCTTCGCGCTATTTTGAGGCTGATATTTTTGACTATTCCCTGCAAGCCCGCCTTGATTTCATAAACTTATTTGCAGACTATAATCCTTACCGAACCGTAAATATCTACGGATTGATAGGTGTGGGAATGTCTAACTGGGAATCACACTTATATGATGTTAATGATAATGAAATTGCCCGTAGCGGGGGTGTTGATGTGGGAATGCTGGAGATGACCACCGAAGGCTTTATACCAGGGGGAGGCGGTATTTCTTTCAGGGTAAATGACAATCTTGATTTGAACCTTGAAAGCACCCTGAGAGTTGTCAACTCCGATAAGCTTGACGCAAAAGAAGGCGGTAGCAAGTATGACATGTACTCTTTTACTTCCTTAGGCTTGACTTATAATTTTGGAGGAAAACAACCACAAAGGCGCACTCGCACTGAGGAAGCTTCTCACCGTATTGATGAGCAGGAGAGTGATACAACGCAGGAAGAAAAAGAATCCGTTGAAGAAGAACCTCCTTTTGAGGCAGAAATTGATAGTGAAATGCCGGAAGAAGTAAATGCAGGACAGAATTTTGCAGTTAATATTAAAATCAATAAAGGAGATTTGACCGGCCCGGCTACACTCAGACAGGTTTTTCCGGCTGATTTTGAGATGCAACCTCTGACTATGGCTAACGGCGATTTTAACTTTACCAACCAGGTACTTACAGTAAACTGGGAAGAGTTGCCTTCTGATGAAGAGCTTAAGGTTACCTATCGTGTGAATACTGATGAAGTAGAAGGCGGTACGTATCCTATTTCAGGTATATTCACATATACCCAGAAAGCTCAATCCAAATTGCTTTCGTTTAAGAATTCTGTTGTGGTTAACGCTCCTGAGAAAAGCGAACAAGAGGAAAGAACAAAATATGATAAGGATGATGAACGAAAGGATGAAGGCACTGTATTCCGCGTTCAGATAAGAGCTAAATATCAACGGAAAATGTCAAAAGAAGCTATCAAGAACCAGTATAACCTTGATGACAGGATTTATGAAGATCGTCATGGAGGATATTATATCTATACGGTTGGAAATTTCTCTACTTATGAGGAAGCTAAGCAGAAACGACAAACCTTAAACCGCCGCCATGGTATTACTGATGCATTTGTTGTTGCTTTTGTTGACGGCAAACGTGTTAATAAACTTAGTGACCTTGACCGGTTTTAATCCTTGAATAATTTTTTGAATAAAGGCTGTGCTGTTGAAAACAACACAGCCTTTATTTTATATATTTAATTGTCCTTCAGGTGTTCATTTAAAAACTCAGTCATCATTGTATACAAATGATAGCGCGTATTTCCACCAAAAATCCCGTGGTTACGATTAGTGTAAACATGCATATCAAATTGCTTGTCAGCATGAACCAATCTTTCAGCAAACTCCATTGTGTTTTGGGCATGCACATTATCATCTGCAGAACCATGCACCAAAAGTAAATTTCCTTCCAGCTGATCTGCAAAATTCAGGGGTGAATTTTGCTCATATCCTTCTTTATTCACCTCCGGTGTTCTCATAAATCTTTCAGTATAAATATTATCGTAATAGCGCCAATTGGTTAC
>CAYXJS010000240.1:0-4127 GCA_964465045.1 uncultured Bacteroidales bacterium
CAATCGTGCCCATAGCTGTGAGCTTATATGGTTTACCGCTTTCTTTTACCATTTTGATGACTTGCGAAACATACTGACTTACACTGCTCCCTTTGTCCGTGGGAAACATCGCAAATTCCATTAATACCGACATAATCTTGTTTTTTGTTTGTGTGTGTTAACAAAGTTAAAAAAAAAGTTGCTGAAAATGGGTTTACTCTTCATTCCAGATTCGCCACGATGCCTCGGCCTGGATTTCCAGCATTTTTAATCCATTCATGATTCTAGCCCCTTTTGCTTCAGCTTGCTTAAGGAAACGTGTTTTCTCAGGGTTGTAAATCAAGTCATAAAAGATGTGATTTGACGTAATTGCGTTATAAGGCAGTGGAGGGAACTCTTCAATACCGGGATACATTCCCAAAGGGGTTGTGTTGATGACAAGATGATGATGTTGCATCGTAGCCCGGTCAATCTGTTGATAGGTTAAGCTTTCCTGTTTTGCTTTGCGCGATACCAATGTGAAAGGAACACTGAGCTTCTTCAGTGCAAACTGCACAGCTACTGAAGCACCTCCTGTTCCGAGAATTAATGCCTGCACATCAAGTTTGGATTGGACAAGTTCCTGAATGGTGTTTTGCAGGCCAACTACATCTGTGTTGTATCCAGTAATGACCTGCCGGGATTCTTGTTCGATTTTGAGGGTGTTTACTGCGCCTGTGGCTTTGGCTTCATCGGAAATATGATGCAAATATGGGATGATGCTTTGTTTATGCGGAATGGTGACATTTAGTCCGCACAAGTCCGGATGCGACTTTACAAGCTTTTGAAATTTTTCAATGTTTTTTAGCGGAAACAATTCATAGGTAGCCTGCAGGTTTTCTTTCCGGAATTTCTTGCGAAAATAGGCAGGAGAAAAGGAATGCTCAAGCGGATACCCGATCAGGCCGAAACGTTTCATGCAGTTTTCTTATCCTTTGAAATCCATTCAACTAAGAATATCAGCAGGATACCGGCCAGCGCCCATCCTAAAGCCGGCCAAAGCTGAGGATCGCTACCCGTCAGCGCTTCGAATTGTGTAGGCAGCACATTTTCCTGTACCAAAGGTTGCGTTTCGCCATGCCGGTCTGTAAAAGTACTAACCGTGTGTTTCCATGGCCAGATTTTAAACAGGGACCCAATCATGATTCCTGCCAGGGCGCTAATCGTAATATCATGAAAATGCTTCAACAGCCATCCCAGCAAGTGCGAGAAGCTAAGCAATCCAACAACCGCTCCTATGGCAAAGGTTCCAAGCACAATCAGATTCAGTTCATTAACGGCTTCCAGGATGAATTGATACTTCCCCATTAAAAGCAAAATAAAAGCTCCGGAAATACCAGGCAAAATCATAGCACAAATAGCCACTACTCCTGATAAAAAGACAAACCACAAAGCCTCTGTGGTTGTAGCCGGGGTCAGTTGCGTTATTAAATAAGCTATGCCAATTCCTGCCAGGAGCGCTATGACTTTTTTGAAGTCCCACAATTTTATCTTGTTGCTGATGAACACTACAGAGGATAGAATCAAACCAAAAAAGAAAGACCACACCAAAATCGGGTTGTTTTCCAGCATCCTTTCCAATACTGAGGCCAGCGTGAATATGCTGATAAGAATGCCGGCGAATACAGCCACCAGGAAATTACCATTGACATGGCTCCATAAATGCCCGAAACCTTCTTTGAAAAGGATTTGCATTGCTTTTGCATTGATGGACTTAAGGGAATAAATCAATTTTTCGTAAATGCCTGTAATAAAGGCTATAGTACCACCTGAAACGCCCGGCACTACATCTGCCGCGCCCATTCCCATTCCTTTCAGAACAAGAAGTATCCAGGATTTAAACATGTTGAGGTTCATACGCTGTAGTTAAATGTCGAGAAATTTACCTGATTCTATACTCTTCTTGAATTTCTCTTGGAAGAAACTCAAAAAAAGTATCTCCGCGTAACCCTAGCCTCAATGTTTCAAGTGCGATTACCTCATTCGGGGCAATATTACCAAGGTTTACATGGGCTCCAAAATGCTTGATAAACCATGCTTGCTGCGATTTTGCAGGAGCTTCCCAGAGTATTTTACTTTCGGGAATTTGCTGATGGATGTCGTCAATCAGTTCGGTATTCGCTGAGCCATCTTTGTTGTAAATACCTACCGTTCCGCTTTCGCGGGCTTCGGCGATAACCATCTGTGATCCGGCTTCCAGTTCTTTAGTCATTTCGCTGATCCAATCTTCCTTTTTTAGCTCTACATTGCTGTCTTTGGCTCCCACTTCAGAAAGCACTTCAAAATCAGAAGACATGGATGCGATGTATTCGCATTTTTTTGTATGCGGAAGCTTGATGGAACCATCACTTACTTCAACCGTTCTCAGATCATATTTATGCAACAGATTTAGGAAATCAGAAAACATATCTCTGACCAGGAAGGCTTCGAATAACGTACCGCCAAAATAGACTTTAATCCCGGCGTCATGATATAAGTTAATTTTATCACGTAATCCGTTTGTTGCAATGGAAGTGCCAAAACCCAATTTTATATAATCAATCAGGTGACCGGCCACAGCAATCAGATTTTCGGCCTCATTGTAACTTAACCCTTTATCCATAATCATGGCAATACCTTTACTGCGGGGTTTACTTCCTCTGTCAGGCAAAAAAGATAAGGAATAGTTCATAAGAAAAAACGTTTAGTAGTAATTAGATTTTTCAATGTATTGTTCAATTAATTGAATCACATCCTCGTTGATGCGGAATGAGGGATCGTAATCCAGGAAAAACGAAAAGTTGCCGACATTTTTTTTCAGGGCTTTTTCCAATTCCTGCAGCGCTTTTCTTCTCTCGCCGGCTATCATAAGGTAAGCCGCCTGGCGGTATATTAGCTCATCATTTTCGGGGTGAAGTTCTTTTGCGCGCTCCATCACTTTGATGGCCTGTGGCATAAAGCCATGATCGATAAGCATTTCCGTATAATCCATCCAGGTTTCAGGTTCGCTGTCGTCTATTTGCAGGGCTTTCTCGTAAGAGTGTATAGCTTTTTTAATCTCTCCGGCCTGGCTTTGTGTGAAGGCAAGAAGCGACCAGTAATCAGGGTTGTAGGGCTCCATATCTACAGCCTTTCTGATGTATTTGGTAGCCGCCTCGGGTTGATGCAATTCACTTTTTGCAATGCCAATACCGGCCCATGCATCTGTGTGCTTAGGGTCTATTTTCAGACACTTACGATAATATTTTACAGCCTGATCATATGCATTCAGGTTGGCGTAGTTTTCTCCTATCAGATAATAGGTGGAGGCATCATCGCTGTCATATTTTAATGATTCTTTATAAGCTTCAATGGAGCCTTTGAAACTACCGGCGGCATAAAGGGCATGTGCCTTACTTAAAATCACCGATAAAAAGGTTTCATCAATAGCCAGTGCATAATCATAAGCTTCGATGGCATTTTCGTATTCGCCCGTGGCGCTGTATAACATCCCCATGTTATACCATGCTTCTTTAGAGAAGGGAAAATCGTCAATGAATTGCTTAAAAAAGCGGATACCCTGCTGCATTTCGACGGTTATCTCATAGCAAAATGACAATTCATAAAGCAGCCCGTAATCCTCCAGATCATTCTGCAGGGCTTCTTTAAGATACCCAATAGCCTTTTTGTATTTGCCCATGTTTTCATATTCATAGGCTATGTTGGTATATACTTCAGCGGCATTCTCTTCATTGAGGGCCTTTTTATATTGTTCAATTGCTTTGTTGAACTTGTTTAACTGGCTGTAAAGGCCACCTTTAATAAAAAAGACTTCGGTATTGTATGGGTCTGTTTTTTCAAGCCGGTTGAGCAAGGCGAGAGCTTCATCGTTATTATCAATGGAAATGTAATATTGCGCCTTTTTTAATAAAAACCCGCTGTGGTTGGGGTGCTGCGCCAACGCTTCCTTGATGGCCATTTCAGTGAGCTTTTTATTACTCCGGCTGATATAGTAATCTATCAGGTTTTCAAAGTCTTCCACATCATAAAAATAGGAATTGTTTTCCTTGAGCATCTGCTCAAAGCGATGCCTCAGCGTATCGATGTGGTCAAAGCCTTCAAATGGATTTTCTTCTTCTCTCATTGGTTTT
>CAYXJS010000241.1:0-4072 GCA_964465045.1 uncultured Bacteroidales bacterium
AGCATGAAGCTTTCTGCATTAATTGTGTTTTCTCCCTCAAAGTCTCCTGAGCCGGTGATATGCACTTTGTTAATATCAGGTGCGGTTACCTCAACATAGGCTTCTTCGGTACTGCTGAACCAGCCAATCTTTGAACTGCTTTTGTAATTAACTACAAGCGTACCCTTATTCACTTCCGTTATGATTTTTTCAATAATATCTTGCTCGGCATGAACCACTACCTTGAAATCATCACCCTGAGTGAATGCTACATCTACAGAGCTGCTTATTTGAATAGCCTGAAAATCTGAAACAGTTCGCTGTTCAGATACAACTTTGCCCGATGCTGTTAAAGCGCTCATTACTCCTAAGAAAAAAATGGCTGATATAATAAACTGTTTCATTGGATTTTGGTTTTTTTGTATTTGACGCTTCATCCGTAAATAAGTTACAATTGCAATTGTTTTATTTTACAGCACTCCCATTTTTATTAGTTTTGCGGCCATGAAAAAACCACTGGCGCCGGCATTGACGTATACACTGATATTTTTAGCAATGCTCTTTTGGGGGCTCACATTTGTATGGTCGTCGCTTGTGTTTGAATATTACAGTCCCGTTACAACGCTTACCATGCGATTGTTGATTTCCACATCGTTAATGTTTTTGGGTCTTTGGATATTTGGGATGTTTGAAAAAATCCGGAAAACTGACATTAAGTTGTTTATCCTGTCAGCTCTTTTCAATCCGTTTCTTTATTTTTTAGGAGAAAATTATGGTATTAAATATTCTTCAGCTACAATTTCAGCCGTTGTCATTGCTGCTATCCCGGTTTTTACTCCGGTGCTGGGCTATTATTACTTCAAAGAAAAGCTATCAATCATCAACCTGCTTGGGATGCTGGTTTCCTTTGCGGGGATTTTGCTGATGTTATTCAACAACGATTTTTCGCTGAATGTCCAGCCCTTAGGAGTAATTGCGCTTTCGGTAGCCCTGGTTACAGCGATTGCTTATTCTATACTGCTCAAAAAACTATCCGGACGATATTCTGCTTTTTTCATTATTGCCGTACAAAACCTTATCGGGCTCATATTTTTTCTTCCGCTGTTTTTTATTTTTGATTGGCAGAAGTTTATCACCATACCCGTAACTACCGATTTAGCCTTGTCGTTGCTGCAGCTTGCAATATTTGGCAGTTCGCTGGCATTTGTGTTTTATACTGTGGGAACCCGTGAAATCGGTGTAAACAAAACCAACTTTTTCACCAATCTTATTCCGGTTATCACAGCTATATTTTCATATTTTGTGTTAGATGAGTTTTTTGACCTGCAGAAAATTGTCGGCATGCTGTTGGTAATCATCGGGGTGATTTTATCTCAGTTACAGCGTCGTGGCAACTTTGTGACTGTATACCGGTTTTTTGGCAGATTCAGAAAATAGCCTGAATCAAGCATAAAATGCAACCGTAAGTATTGTACTCTAAAAATGTGAGAATTACATAAAAAGTGCTGCCATGTCTTGAAATATACCTTCCATTTGTGTGGTTATTCATAATAGATTTTTATCTTTGCACCCGCAAAACAATGGCGGGGTAGCTCAGATGGTTAGAGCGTCGGATTCATAACCCGGAGGTCCCGAGTTCAATTCTCGGTCCCGCTACAAAAGCCGGCCTGTTAACGTACAGTTTTCAGGTCTTTTTTTATGCCATGGATTTGTTATGGAGGATTCCTATCCGCCATTTTATCTATGTTATGGCCGCTTTAAATCCTCTTTCCTAAAGTTAGTGGTTTATTTTAGAATCTTGAAAAATAACCCTTTATTAAAATGCAGAGTTGTTAATAGCGACAAATTAATCTTCATTAACCTCCAATCATATCGAATGAATTATTTAGTGTCTGTCTATAAACTAAAGTGTTTGCTTTATAATGTTCAAGGTCAAGGCGTGCGAAAATTTTAAACCACAGTATCCGCCAGCCGGCGTATTCGAGGATTTAAAATTTTCGCAACAACGCAGAGATTGGGCATTATGGACACGCACTATTTAGTGAATCTTCGTACCATATTGCAATGTTAATCTTTTGGGACTGCTGGAAACCAAAAAAATTCATGAAGAGTATGCAAAACAGAATATGCGGCAAAGAATCAAAGCGCCGTATAAATATGTATGCGTGGCGATTTCATTGTGCTTATTTTTGCCATCTTGCGTGGATAAAAGAATAATAAGCAGCAGGCATGCAACACAACGTTATACTGTTTAAAGACATCAAACCCAAATGCTTTCACTTAATATTCAATATTTCACACTATAAAAAATTAAGTGCGAAATCTGAGTGAAGAATTTTAGGCGCCCTTACATCTTGGTAACAGGATCGTCTTCCAGGTCTAAGATCATCGTGGAGACTTCAACATCAAACCATTTTATAAAGGTCTTATAATCTCTTTTCTGCGGCCATGTTTTTTCATCGGTACACCAATCATTCAATTCATTGGTAAAGATTTCATCGAAGTTTTTTTTTGTTTTGAGCCATTCTATAACCTCTTCAATACTGTCTTTTTCATGCAAAAGATAAATATTGTTCTCATGCTTAGCTTCTTCTATTTTCACGTCATCATCAAAAACAGTGTTGGCCCAATCAATATACGGCTGCCTGCCTTTTACAACAATCGCGTTTCTGTCTATTGTGTCGTAGAAATATGGTATTGGTTCCATATCAGATATTTATTTATACCAGATTAAAGAAAAATTTTTGGGAATATAAAAAAAATCGCATAATATAATTGGCATTTGCATGTTTTTCTTTTCCTGTATTTTCAAACTGCTAACGTTTTCTTTTTTGTGAAGACGTTTTAGACTTATTTCTAAACTTATTTTTATTGGCAAAGAATTCCTGCTTTCTTTTTTGCTTTTCTTTTTCCTGTGCTTTCTTTTCTTCCTGGTTCATCGGGCGTTCGGTTTGTGGATAAGGATGCCCGTTAACGCGTTCTATTTTTCCGTTGATGAGTTTTTCGATGTCTTTTACATACCCGTTTTCTTCCGGTTCGCAGAGGGAAATTGCCGTTCCTTCGTCTCCGGCGCGCCCTGACCGCCCTATGCGGTGTACATACGTCTCCGATTCATTGGGGATGTCGTAATTGATCACGTATTTAAGCTTATCGATGTCAATGCCCCGCGATGCCAAATCAGAAGCTACCAGCACCCTTATTTTTCGTTCCTTGAATTTGGCTAACGTTTTTTGCCGCTGATTCTGTGACTTGTCTCCGTGGATAGCCTCCGAGGCGATGTTTTGCTTTTTGAGGTTGCGGACAATTTTGTCAGCTCCGTGCTTGGTCCGCGAGAATAGCAAGACTGGATCGATTTTCTGATCTTCCAGGATATGAAGAATTAAGTCTTTTTTATTCTTTTTGTTAGTGTAGTAGAGGTATTGTTTAATTGTTTCTGCCGGTGCAGATTCCCTGTTGATCTCCACTTTTTTCGGATTGGTCAGGATTTTCCGTGAGAGTTCCACAATATTCCGGGGCAAAGTAGCGGAGAAAAACATAGACTGCCTTTTACCCGGTAGTTTTGCGATAATTTTGCGGATATCATTGATAAAACCCATGTCGAGCATGCGGTCTGCTTCATCCAGCACAAAGTACTGGATATTATCCAGGCTGATAAAGCCTTGATCCATCAGGTCGAGCAGCCGTCCCGGGGTAGCCACGAGGATGTCCACACCATGGCGGAGCATGTCGGTTTGTCCTTTCTGGTTCACACCCCCAAAAACAACGGCTGTTTTCAGGCCGGTGTATTTCCCATAAGTTTTGAAGCTGGCATCAATCTGGATAGCTAGTTCGCGGGTAGGGGTGATGATAAGCGAGCGGAGGTTGTGTTTCCTGCTGCTGCCTGATTCCAGGTAAAGGTGCTGTAAAATGGGAATAGCAAAAGCCGCCGTTTTGCCGGTGCCGGTTTGAGCGCTTCCCAGCAGGTCATGCCCGGCAAGAAGTAATGGAATTGTTTGATGCTGGATGGGTGTAGGAGTTGTATATTCTTCCTCTTTGAGCGCCTTTAAAACAGGCTCAATAATTTTCAGTTCTGTAAATTGCATTGATTGTTGTA
>CAYXJS010000242.1:0-4053 GCA_964465045.1 uncultured Bacteroidales bacterium
AGCAAATTACTATAAATTACGATTTAATTACGCTTAGCAGATGACCATAAATGACTACTTAATTACTTAATCAACTCAATCCACCCAATCACTTAATTACTGAATTATTTATTGAATCATTCCCAATCCATCGTGCTATTGTTTATATTCGGTCTGTATTGTGAAATCAATAACAAATTAAGGGAAATATCGGTTTGGATTCGATTCATTTTTATCTATTTTTGTCTGATTCTGAAAAACAGCGGATATTAAACCTTTCGTTCCGTTTATAAAAGTGCCGGCAGAATGCCGTAAAGCATTGAAAGCAAATACAAACAATAGTGATAACATCAATGAGAAAATACAATTATTAACTTAAAACAACAATTATGTTTAGTGAACATCCAAAAGGATTATTCGTAGCATTTTTTGCCAATATGGGAGAACGTTTCAGTTACTACACCATGTTGGCAATTTTTGTGCTGTACCTGCAGGCCAAGTTTGGTTTTTCGGCCGGACAAGCAGGAGATTACTACGGTGGATTTCTGTTTGGAATCTACTTTTTGCCCATTCTGGGAGGAATAATCGCCGACCGCTATGGGTATGGTAAAACCATTTTATGGGGAATCCTGATAGCGTTTTTAGGGAAGATAATCCTTACAGCTCCGGGCTTCCTTGAAGAGGGATTGCTGACAATGAAGTATGAGCTTGTAGTGATTGTGGTTTCCTTATTTGTTATTTCTCTGGGAACAGGATTATTTAAAGGAAACTTACAGGCTTTAGTAGGAAAACTCTATGATCAACCCAGGTTTCAGCCTCAACGCGACAATGCGTTTAATATCTTTTACATGGGGATTAACATCGGAGCCTTTTTTGCTCCCTTTGCCGCTACCGGAGCAGTAAACTATGTGCTGAAAATGAAGGAATTTGTGTATGAAAACAGCATGCCTCACCTGGCAACACTGCACAACAGTGTGCATCCTTTCCTCGACAAAACTATCGGTACGGTGCAGAGCAGCTTTGGCGGGGCAATGCATTACAATGATAAAATTGCTGAATATCAGCAGGAAATGGGTTTTGGAGGTGCAATCTCCGAGTTTGCCGACACCTACACAAGCTACCTTTCTACCGGATACAGCGCCGCATTTGGTGTGGCGGCCGTAGCAATGCTGTTTTCGTGGGTTGTTTTTGTAGCTTTCAAGAAGCATTACAAATATGCGGATGTAACTGCTAAGCAAGCTGCAGAACAAGCGGCCAGAGAAGGCAGAGAAGATACAACCGTAAAATTATCTAAAGAAGAAGAGAAAAAACGCCTGGTTGCACTTGGCCTGATCTTTATCACGGTGGCCTTCTTTTGGATGGCCTTCCATCAGAACGGGTTTACGATGACCATTTTTGCACGCGACTACACGGTTTCGCAAGTAAGTACGTTTGATTACTTGTTTTTCGACCTGCGATCATTCCTGCCCATTTTAATAGCCATTGGCGGATTTATTTTTATGCTTCGCCGAAAAGCAGCTCAGAAAGTGCGTTTGCTCGGAGCCGGATTATTTGTAGCCGGTGTAGCTATTGCATATTATGTACACAGTACGTTTGAGCCAAACCCGGTTATTGAACCTCAGCTATTCCAGTCGTTTAACCCGATATTTATTGTGTTCCTGACACCGGTGATCATTGGCTTTTTCATCTGGCTGCGTAAACGCGGCAAAGAACCTTCCTCGCCAAAGAAAATTGGTATCGGTATGTTTGTTACGGGATTGGGATTTATCGTATTGATGATTGGTGCGCTAAAACTGCAGTCTGTTACTGGTTTGAGCCCTTACTGGCTTATCGGGACTTACTTTACCTTAACCGTGGCTGAGCTGTTCCTGAGTCCGATTGGAATTTCCTTTGTCTCTAAGGTGGCTCCACCGAGGTTCTTAGGACTCGCACAGGGTGGTTGGCTTGGTGCAACCGCTATAGGAAACCTGCTGGCAGGACTCGTAGGAAAGCTTTGGGATATTGTCGAAATTTGGCAGTTCTTCCTTTTGATGGTTGTACTTACCGTACTTTCCGGAATTTTTATCTTCTCGATTATGAGGATTCTGGAAAATGCTACGAAACCAACAACCACGGAAACAAAATCTTAATTTGAACTAAAAATATAATTGAAACATGAAAACCAGAATATTATATATAAGCAGCCTGTTTTTAAGTTTGCTGATTTTCAGCAGCTGCGGCAGTGACGCTCCGGCTGACCATTTAGCAGACCTGGAATCCTACAGTGGCAATATTGAGAAAATCGCAGAAGAATCAGAATCAGTTTCTTCTGCTGAAGAAGCTTTCACTACATTGCGTAATCTGAACCAGGAGATCAAAAATGTAAGAGGAACAGTGCTGGCAATTGATGCCGAATACATGGACCTGTCTGAATCTGAGTTTGAAAATGTAAAGCAATCCCCTGAATTCAAGCAGCGGATGCAGCGTTTTGAACAGATTATGGAAAAAATGGATGCTTCGTTGAAACAAATCAAAAGCAATGTTGATCCTTATAAATCTGATGAGCAGGTTTCACAGATGTACGAAAAACTCGAATCGATTCTTATTTCACGTTAAAGTGAGTTTTGAAGTGGTTTTGAAAAAGGAGGATGCCCCGGGTGTCCTCCTTTTGCTATTTTTGCGGGCATGGAACAATTTGCCTGGGGACATACACGACGGTTTAATGCGTATTCAAATTATTTTAAAAAGCATTTCGGCGAGCGGCTACAGAAACTCTCTGTCAACGCCGGATTTACTTGCCCGAACCGCGACGGGGCAGTAGCGCGGGGTGGATGTACTTATTGCAATAACGATGCTTTCAGCCCTTCATACTGCACTGAAGAAAATACTGTTTCCGAACAAATCCGTAAAGGGATTGCGTTTCATAAAAAGCGCTATGGTGCAAGGCGATTCCTGGCTTATTTTCAGAATTATTCCAATACATATGCCTCTTTACCGGAATTAGAACAAATCTATGAACAGGCATTGCAGTTTCCGGAAGTAGAAGGCCTTATAATTGGAACACGACCGGATGTGGTGGATGATGACAAGCTGGCCTATTTTAAGCAGTTGTCTCGTGAAAAATACATGGTGATTGAATACGGTGTGGAATCATGTTATGATGATACCTTGCAACGTATAAACCGCGGACATACCTTTGTTCAATCGAAGGAAGCGATTCAAAGAACGGCCTCACATGGGATTAATGTGGGCGCTCATTTTATGCTGGGCTTGCCCGGAGAAACGCCCGAAATGATACGAAAGCAAGTGAAATGGATCAACCAGTTGCCTTTGCATACGATAAAATTCCATCAGTTGCAGGTTATGAAAAATACCACCATGGCGATGGAATATCAGCATAATCCGGAGCAATTCAGGTTTTTTGAGTTAGAGGAATATATTGAATTTATTATCGATTTGGTTTCTGAACTGAATCCGCATTTTATTGTGGAGCGGTTTTCGGGAGAGGCGCCGCCTCGGTACACACTCTCGCCGCGTTGGGGATTGCGCACCCCCCAAGTGATGAATCTGATAGAAAAACGTATGGCAGAACGGAATACATGGCAAGGAAAAAATGCCCGGATGTAATCTCTTTGTTGAGGTATATTTTGTTCTTACAAATTAAAAAAGCTGCCCGAAAGGACAGCTTTTTTTAATTAATTAAAAGTTATTTTGATTATCTGATGATCATTTTCTTGGTAATGGTTTCATCATTGATATGTACGTTGTAGAAATACACGCCTGTTTCAAGGTTTGTTCCGCTAATCTCAAGGCTGTGTGTGCCGGCGTTAACAAATCCTTTATCAACACGCTGTAGGGTTTGACCTACCAGATTCACCACTTCCATACTCAGTTGTGCCTCTTCTGCTACTTCTACAGTAACCTCAGAAGCGCTGCTGAATGGGTTGGGGAAGTTCTGAGAAACTTTGTGCTTCTCATCTATGGAAAGGCCATTATCGTTACTGACTGTTCCAAATTCATCCCAAGATGCTTTCAAGTAGACAATTTGGTTATCAACCCAATCATGGTCTTCATCGAGCGCAAGCCCTGGCGTAT
>CAYXJS010000243.1:0-4051 GCA_964465045.1 uncultured Bacteroidales bacterium
GGCTTCATTTTTCTGTTGAAGCTGCTTGTTGAGTTTGGTTTTCAGGGCGTTGTTTCTGTATAGCGATAGTGCCAGCACAATAAGGGCAACGCTGATAATGGCAATGGCCCAAATCTGGTGATTACGTTTTGTGAGCTGAAGTTCTTTAACACGGTTTTGCCGCTCCAGGTTTTTGTTTTCGATTTCCTTGCGCTGCAGCCGTAAGTAGTTGATTTGGTTTTGCTTTTGTTCATTAAAAACGCTGTCGCTGTATTTTTTATGAAGCGTATGGTAGTGATATGCCTTTTGCCATTGTTCGGTCGCCGCATAATTTTCGGCCAGGATTTTCGTAATGCGCTGGATATCCCATTTGGTATCCATCTGCTTAGCCATTTTAAGGGCTTTTGTGGCATGAATTGTGCTTTTTACGTGGGCTTTCTTTTCCTGATACACCTTAGCGGCTCCAGTATGAGCGTAACTTAGCTCCCAGGTTGTGGTTTGCTTTCCCAGCGCAATCACAGATTTATATTTCATTAGCGCACTATCGTAATTTCCGGCTATAAAATGTGCCTCTCCTATAAGATTAACACATGATGCTGTGTCCAGCTCTCTTTTTGAATAGCGCTTTTGCATCGACAGGGAGCGATTCAAGAAATGCAGAGCCGAATCAGGCATCTTTTTCCCGATGTAATTAACACCCAGGTTCAGGTAGTTTTTGAACAGCGAGGATGTGTCCTGCGTTTTAAGGCTTCTTTCTATTGAGCGCTCATGATAACTTATGGCTTCATCATAGTCTTCCAGCATATTTTGTATGAGACCGATATTGTTTAGTCCGTTGGCAATGCCCTGCTTATAGCCTGTTTTTTCATACAGTTCTAAGCTTTGCATAAAGTCTTCCAATGAAAGATCATACTCTCCTTTGACGTAATGAGTACCACCCTGAGCGCTTATAGCTGTGGCTTCCATTTCTGTAAGGTTGTTTTTCCGGGCAATATCTTCCGCAAGTTTGTAATAATGCAGTGCTGAATCCGGATAGTGATGGCGCAGGGTTTTACCAATTTCGACAAGTGTTTTTACTTTTGGTAGTGCCGCGGTGTCCTGTTGCATTTTTTGCCATTCAGCAATGAGCGAATCGGTTTTTTGCGAGTAACTTGCTGCTGGCTGTAAGAAAATAAATATCAGTATAATGAAAGCGATTTTGAAAGCTTTTATATGGTTAACTGAAAGGGAATTGTTCATACCGATTCACATTATATTATGGTTCAAGATGGTGTTTATCTTTTCTGATTGCATTTGTAAAATTACACAATTATTCCTTAATTAAGGTACTCAAAAGTTGAGTTTAAAAAGTTCGGGTGCTTCGATGTTTGTAGATTATTAGTTCGGTAAACAAAAGAATGGAACACAGATTAAGCAGATGCAACTGCTTTTCACAGATTCTTGAGCCTGTGGCATAATTAGTGTCTGTCTACAAACACTGATTACCAATTACGAACAGACAATTGTTAAAATTGAGTTAATAACACATCCAGTATATCAACATAATGCAAGATCCATGAAATCTTTTCTGAAAAACATTTGGAAAAACAATGAACCTGTGCTGATATTTGCATCATAAATAAGAAAAGTGTAATTTTCGGAAAAAATTAGAAAACATGGATTGTCCGGTATGTAATCACAAGGGAATACCCGAATCGTTGCGTCAATGCCCCAATTGTCACACCGATTTAACGATGTTCAGAAACATCAACAAGTTAAACAGGGAAGTAAAAACCAAGCGCCAGATCATTATGGGCATGGGTTTTTTGCTCGTATTGCTTGTTGCAATCGTGGGATATATGTTTTTGTTTTCGGATGGATTTTCGAGTCGCTACACGCGCATGGAAATACAAGCCAAGAATGATGAGATTATGGAGCTTAGAAAACAGAATACCGAATTACAGCAAGAGCTCTTTGATCTCCGGCAGGGTGGAGATACCACAGAAGGCGAGGGATTTCGCCAGGTAATACCTTCATCACGCGATGATCAGGCGGAGGCGTCAGGTCAAAAAGCAACCAGTACCCCGGCAGAAAAAACCAAAAGCCGGGAAAACGAAACAGACAGCCGCAGTAGCAGTAATCAGGCAGATGAACCGGAAGTGGAATACCATAAAGTGAAAGCCGGGGAAACACTTTATTCCATAGCCCGAAAATACTTTAACGACGGAAGCAAATATCAAAAAATCATGGATGATAATGATATTGATAACGCGTCGGATGTGAAAGTAGGAACAAGATTAAAAATCATCAAGGATTAAAAAAAATATGGCAAATTCAGACCAGTTAGCCTCACAATTGATAAGAGACGTGGCCAGCGTCATCAAGCGCAAAAACGCCCTGGAAAAAGCCTCGCAGGAAGGTGATAAAACCCGCGAAGAAGACTCAGCCACGTTTGATAAGCTGAAACAGGATTTACGCGAAGCCAGTCGACAGAATTCCGAGCTCAAGGATTTTATTGCTGATTACAAGCAGCAGCTTGAACAAATGGAAGACCGGCTTAATAAAATGGATGACCAGCGCAAAAAGCAAAAGGAAACCATTGACAACCTGATGGAAGAAAACCTGAACCTGAAGAAAAGACTGGCCGGGAAAGATGAGGCAGATGAGGAATCTGTGTAAACTTAACCTGAAAGCTTACTTTTCCCTGAGCAGGGCCTTGTTGATTCGTTTGGCAATAAACGGCCCTTCATAAATAAATCCGGTATAAACCTGGATTAAGTCGGCGCCGGCTTCTAATTTTTCTATGGCATCTTCTGGAGTCATAATTCCTCCCACTCCGATAATCGGAAGTTTCTTCTGTGTTTTTTGGGCTATGTATCTGATGATTTCGGTTGAGCGGTTGCGTATAGGTTTTCCGCTAAGCCCTCCGTTACCAATTTTTTCAACTTCTTTTTCCGGCGTTTTGAGATTTTGACGTGATATTGAAGTGTTGGTAGCGATGATGCCGTCTATTTTGGTTTTATTTACAATGTCAAGCGTGTCGTCTATCTGACTCCAGTTCAAATCTGGCGATATTTTTAGCAAGACCGGCTTGGGAGACGATTTTTTGGCGTTCAGGGAGGTCACGGTACTCAGGATTTCCAGCAACGCATCTTTATCCTGCAATTCTTGCATGTTTGTGATGTTAGGACAGCTTACGTTGACTACAAAATAATCCACAAAAGGGAAAAGGGTTTCAAAAGCGGCGCTGTAATCATCTGTTGCCTTATTATTTGGGGTGGCTGTATTTTTACCGATGTTACCACCCACAATGCATTCCGGCGGTCGTTTTTTTAAGCGGCTTACGGCTTCAAAAGCCCCGCTGTTGTTAAAACCCATCCGGTTGATCAGGGCATGATCTTCAGGAAGCCTGAAAAGCCGTGGTTTTGGATTCCCCGGCTGCCCTTCAGGCGTGAACGTGCCGATTTCTACAAAACCAAATCCCATATCCGACAACACATTATAATATTTTCCTTCTTTATCAAAACCCGCAGCCATGCCTACCGGATTCGGAAAAGTCAAACCCAATACCTTACGCTCCAGCGAAGAATGATGCACCTGAAAAAGCGTTCGGATAAACCCCTTTCCACCCGGAATGCGCCTCAACAGATTCATGAAATTCATAGCCGCCTGATGAATCTTTTCGGGCGGAAACAGAAAAAAAAGTGGTTTGATGGCTTGTTTGTACATGCTGTTTGGATTTATAAAAAAAGCTGCCCGCAGGCAGCTTAGTGTTATTCTTCCTTACCGGTTTCCTTATCCTGAGGGGAGGATTCTTCGTTTTCAGCAGTATCTCCGCCCTCTGGTTTTTCTTCTTTCTCTTCAAGCAATCCCAGCATATCATGTTGCTGCAATGCGTTATACCATGAGATGATTTTTTTGATGTGCGAAACATAAACCTGGTCTTCATCATATTCCGGAACTACATCTCTGAAATAGTTTTTCAACTCCTCTGAAGAAATCTTTTTCGGATTAGGGGCCTTTTGGTTTTCGTGCTTCTCCGCCATTTTTTGCAGCACTTCCCGCAAAGGCATATCTTCCGTTTCGGTGAATA
>CAYXJS010000244.1:0-4050 GCA_964465045.1 uncultured Bacteroidales bacterium
CAAACACAGCCTGCTCTCTGGCTTTGCCTTCATAAAAGTAAGCTTGAGCCATAGCCAACTCATAAAAGTCGGTAAACAGGCCTGTATATGTATTCTTTGCTATGTTTTTGTTTGTTTTCATGCTCTTTTATGTTAACAACCATTAATTTGTATTGTTGAAAAACCTTGTTTAAAGATTTGAATTTGTGTGGTTTTGCATTTTCGTCATTATCAAATCAAAGCTTTCAGGCAGCGGTGCCGTAAAATGCAATTGGGTTTGCTTTTGCGGATGATGAAACTTGATTTCAGAGGCATGCAGCATCAGCCTGTTAATACCTGTGATTTCTGTAATTTTCCGGTTTAAGGTAAAATCGCCATGATGGCTGTCGCCGATAATATCCGTACGGTTTTGAGCAAGATGCTGGCGCAACTGGTGCCAGCGACCAGTCTCGGGCTTAAGTTCTGTAAGGCTCAGTATCAAAGGAACTCCTTCTTTGGTTTCCAGCCCGGTATGAATACTTTCAAGTGTTTTATAATGCGTAATAGCCGCTTTTCGTTTTTTGCTCTTTTTTTTCACCATAACCGGGTTTTCGAAAGTTCCTTTACCGGGATTCCCTTTCGCGATGGCGAGGTAGGTTTTATCAACTTGCTGGTCAGAAAGCTGTTGCGTTAATACACCTGCAATCTCCCGGCTCAAAGCCATCACAATGACTCCTGAGGTTTTAGCATCCAGGCGGTGCACATTAAAAACCGGACTATCGATTAGCTTGCCTGTTAATTTCGTGAGCCAGGGCGCGTCTTTGGGTATAAAGTCATTGTAATGAACCGGTAGGCCTGAGGGTTTATTGATGACAATAATATCATCATCCTGATAGAGTATGTTTTTCTGATTTATCATGATATGCAAAATTACGCTTTTTAAGGAGAAGCAAGTGGAAGTAATATCATAACCGGAATTCAATTCAATTGCTACCTTTGCGGGAAATTGCTGACGTATATGCGAAAAGAGAGCAAAGCAGGGCCGTTTTTGAAGTGGGCCGGCGGTAAAACCCAGTTATTACCGAGCCTGATGGATACCATGCGCCCTGCCTTGGAAGGAAAGCGCGAAATAACGTATGTGGAACCTTTTATTGGCAGCGGCGCCGTCCTTTTCGAAGTATTGAAAACGTATCCTCAAATGGTTTCTAAAGTCATTATCAACGACATTAATACAGATTTGGTCAATGTTTGGAAGATTGTTCGTGATAATCCGGAAGCATTAATAGCGCAATTGCAGCGCTTAAGGACGGAATACTTAAAACTGGGAGACGAACAGAGGAAAGATTATTTCCTTGAAATCAGAAAAGTTTTTAATCAGCGAAATGAATCCTTATTAAAACAAGCCTCTCATTTGATTTTTCTGAATAAAACTTGTTTCAATGGCTTATACAGGGTGAACCGGAAAAACGAGTTTAACGTTCCTCATGGCCGCTACAGCAAGCCTTCTGTTTTTGATGAAGAAGCTATTCGTGCAATAGCTCAGCTTCTGCAGCGGGTTGAAATTTATAACGATGATTTTATGCAATTGCTTCAGTATGCTGGTAAAGCAAAGGATGTTCTGTGGTATTTTGATCCTCCTTATCGGCCGTTGAGTAAGAGTAGCTCTTTTATAGCTTATTCTGCTGATGCTTTTGATGATGCACAACAAATCCGGTTAAAGGATTTGTGCGATGAAATCCACCGGCGGGGTCAGAAGTTTGTTTTAAGCAATTCAGACCCAAAAAATACCCGCCCTGAAGATGATTTTTTTGAAGAGCTTTTCAGTAATTATACGATTGACAGAGTGAAAGCCCGGCGCAGCATTAACTCCAAAGGAGACAAAAGAGGTCATTTATTTGAGTTGATAATCCACAACATTTGATTTATTGCGTCTTTTCTGAAAGAAAGGTGTATGTGTCAAAAACCATGTACCCGCATGATTTCATCCAGGTATCTCCATTTTTTTTCTCTGCTGTAATTTGCAGCATGTTTTACGCTTCTGCCCTGGATAAGGACTTGATATATGCCAAGCCGTTTAATCCGTTTGCCTAAAATTTTATTGGCTTTGTTTTCTTCAGCTACCATGCCGGCATAAATAACGGTAAACCATTTTCTGATTTCTATTGAGTCTGTGCCATATTTCGCAGAGATATCAGCAATAAGTTGGATTGCTGTATCGGAAATTGCCGTGTGAGTGGCATCGTAGATTTTTACAAAATCGTCATAAATTTGATGGGCTTTATGAATACCGGCTAGCGCTTTTAAACGTGCAAAATAAACTTCATCTGAAGGAGCAAAAGTACTGCCTGGCTCTTTAATGTATACGCACCATTCATCAAAAGCTCCTCTGTCGTAAAAGATCGTGTATCCACCAAATGAACTTATGTGTTTCATGATGCTATCATTTCCTGTAGAAAATTTCTTGGGTTTAAAAGAAATTTCTTTTCAGACTCAAAAATAAACTAAAAATCCATTCGTGAATTAGAGGCTAATTAAAACAAGCCACGAATTCACTAATAGCAAGGATAATCTTTAAAACTTGAGCCATTTCAGGAAATGATTCGTGAATTAGTGGCAAAATGAATCAAACCACGAATTCATGAATAAGTTGTTATTCAATGAGAAAAGTATTTCCTGTATTATTTGATGTCTTTAACTTTATCTGAAAAAACCTTTTTGAATTTTTCAATTTTAGGCGTTATCACAAACTGACAATACCCTTCATTTTTATTGTTTTCGTAGTATTCCTGATGATAATCCTCAGCCTTAAAAAAGTTTTTAAACGGCTCTATGGCCGTAACAATAGGATCGTCCCAGATATTAGCCTTTTCGAGCTCTTGTTTGTATTTCTCAGCCGTTTTGCGTTGATCTTCGTTGTGATAGAAGATTACAGACCGGTATTGTGGCCCAACATCCGCTCCCTGCCTGTTCAGCTGGGTAGGGTCATGAGACTTCCAGTAAACCTCCAGGATTTCTTTGTAGGAGATTTTCTCCGGGTCAAAAAATACTTGTACTACTTCTGCATGTCCTGTGTTTCCTGAGGAGACCTCACGGTAAGAGGGGTTCACAATTTCGCCACCGCTATATCCTGAAATAGCCTCATCTACTCCTTTTAGACGTTCAAAAATTGCCTCTACGCACCAAAAACACCCGGCGCCTAATGTTGCTTTTTCCATCATATCTGAAGATTTATTTTGTGAAATTGCCTGCAATGATAAAAGAAATGCGGCAATTAAAAACAAGTTTTTTAATTTCATACTGCTTTTTGATAAAAACACAAGGCAGCCGGATTGGTTCACCGTATTCAGGATGTTGATTGTGCAATCCTCATTTAATTGTTTATTTTTGCCTGAGAATTGAACAGAAAGTTGAGGACTTTTTGCTGAATTAATGCGCATAAACTGTAAGATATGGTTCAGAAATAGCAGGCGAATGTTAAGTTGCGATAAGATAAAACGGAATTTTGACACACTTTTTTCAGAATGATAAGTACATATTTGGTTTATCAAATTAATATAAATAATCAAGTACGAATAGAAAACATAGAAAAATGAAGCGGATAAGATCACAGTTTTTTTTGTTCATGCTGCTGGCGGCAATAATAGGAGGATGCCATAATGGCTCTGACAAACTTCCGTCAGACATGGTGAATAATCCGAACTCAGCATCCGGTAAGAAACAGAATAAGCAACCTGAAATTGAGTTTGAAAAAACCACTCACGATTTTGGGCAGGTAATACATGGCGAAGTTGTTTCTTACTATTTTAAATTTCAAAACAAGGGTAATGCCGATTTATTGATTGCCGATGTTAGCGCATCATGCGGATGTACTGTTACAGAATATCCGAAAGAGCCCATAAAGCCTGGCGCTGAGGAAAAACTCCTTGTTACATTTGATAGTAACAATCGCCGTGGTTTTCAGAATAAAAAAATTACGGTATCAACCAACGGTCAGCCGGCTCAAACCGAATTATCAATTAAAGCGAAAATAATCAGACCTTAAAAACAGATAGTTATGAATTTATTAAGTATTTTATTAATGCAGCCACCCGC
>CAYXJS010000245.1:0-2817 GCA_964465045.1 uncultured Bacteroidales bacterium
AGTAAAATTGATGTTGGCTTTGTAAACGACCGGATTTTTGTAAGCATTGCCGGCGTGGGCTTTGATGCGAATATAGCAGATATGTACAACCGCTCCTCTGTAAGAGGATTTATGGTGTATTTCAGCATGATAGCCTCCGCTTTTCAGAATTATGAACCCAAAAAATACCGATTGAAATTCAACGGCAAAACTGTCAAGGAGAAAGCGCTGGTGGTGTCTTTTGCCAACTCCAACCAGTATGGCTACAACACCTCGTTTGCGCCTAAAGCCTCTATAACCGACGGGATGCTGGACATCAGCGTCATCAGGAAACCTCCGTTACTGAAAACCCCGATTATGGCTCACCTGCTTTATTTCAGGCGCATAGACGAATCGCCTTACGTGGACGTGTATCGCGCCGGAGAAGTGCTTCTGAAAAAGAAAAAGAGCGTGCTGGTCAACATCGACGGCGAAGCTGAAAAGATGCCGGTGAAAAACTTAGAGATACGAACAGAAAAAGAAGCTATACGAATCATCATACCGAAATAATATGGCAAAGAAGAAAAAAGATTTTAATGAGCGCGTAGTATATTCCACCAACTCCGATTTCAGTTACGAAGATGAATATGAGGAGCCTGAAACCCTTCCACCTGCAGAACAAAAGCTAAAGGTGCAGCGTGAAAAGAAAGGCCGCGGCGGAAAAGAAGTCACCATAGTAAGCGGCTTTGTGGGCACAGAAGAAGATTTAAAAGCTTTGGGCAAAACGCTCAAAAAGTCATGTGGCGTAGGCGGCTCGGTAAAAGACGATGAAATTATTATCCAGGGCAACCACGCGGAAACTATCGTTGAGTTGCTGCAAAAACAGGGATATCAGGCGAAAAAGTCAGGCGGATAAGCATATCAGCAGAAATTCTCTACTTTTGCAGCGTATTATTAATTTTCACAGATGAAACCAGAATTACTACTCCCGGCAGGAAATGCCGAGTCTTTTAATGCAGCCATGGAAGGCGGCGCCGACGCCGTTTATTTGGGCATGAGAAAGTTTAATGCCCGCGGAAGAGCCGCCAATTTTACTCCGGAGCAATTGCAATCCATCATTCATATCACCCAGAGCCAGGGCCGGAAAGTATATCTCACCCTTAACACGGTTATTAAAAACGAGGAGTTGCCGGAGTTGGTAGAATGGTTATCGATCCTCTCACAAACCAACCTGGCGGCAGTCATTATTCAGGACTGGGGCGTATATTATCTGGTCAAAAAGCTGTTCCCGACGCTGAAAATTCACGCCAGCACCCAGATGCAAACCCATAACTCTACCGGGGTTAACTTTGCGGATAAAATGGGGTTTGAACGGGTTATTATGGCCCGCGAGCTAACAATAAATGAACTGGATACCATTCGTAAGCAAGCGCTTTTGCCTCTCGAAGTGTTTTCGCATGGCGCCCTGTGCTATTCGTTTTCCGGAGCATGCCTTTTCAGCAGCTACCTTGAAGGAAACAGCGCCAACAGAGGCTTTTGCGCCCAACCCTGCCGCCGGCTCTTTGAAAGCGGCGAAAGCAAAAAATTCTTATTCAGCATGAAAGACCATCAGCTTATAGACTATGTACCGCAGTTGATGGACATGGGCATCAGCGCTTTGAAAATTGAAGGCCGCATGCGCTCAGCAGAATACACCTTCAATGTGGCTAAGGCCTACCGTATGGCTATTGATGAGCCTGAGAAGATCAACGAAGCCAAAGAAATTTTAACAAAAGACCTCGGCCGCGATAAAACAAGCTACTTTGCAGGCAACAGCCTGCAGAATGCTATCTCAGACAACCCTGCTACAGGCATCTTCTTAGGCAAAATCACCCGCGTTACATTCGAAGGGTTCTCGTTTAATGCCCCTTTTGCTATGAGGGAAGGAAACCGCATCCGCATCCATTCGCCTGAAGGCGAAGTAAAAGAGGCCATCAAGCTAAAGGATTTTTCAGGGAACAAACGAAATTTCATAAAAGTAAATAAACCCGACTCAGAGGCCAAAAGAGGTGATTTGGTTTACCTGGCCGAATTCAGGGAAGAGAAGTTTAAAAACAAGCTGGCAGAAAAAGGAAATCCGGTTCCAAAAGCATTGCCGGAAAAGCAAATCCAAAGCATCCTGGGCAACATTCAGCACAAAAAAGAACACAACCAGCGGCAAATCTTTGTGCGCATCGACCAGGTGGAATGGATCAAGAAAATCTACATCCGCTCAGTGGATAAAGTAATCCTGAGCTTTCCGAAACGGCAATGGAAAGACTTTATGACCGGGAACCCTTTCGTTCAGCGAAACAAAAAGAAGTTCATCATAGAGCTGCCTAAGTTTATCGCGGAAAAAGACCTTGCTCATTACAAGGATTTCTGCCACAAATCCAGGATGGAGGGATTCACGCATTTTATGATTAGCCAATTATCACAAATTGACCTGATACCGGCCAATGCAACCGTATCAGTGAATGAAAATGTATACAGCTTTAACGATGCCGCTATCGCCCTGCTTAAGGAAAAAGGAATACGGCATTATGTTTATCCGCTCGAAAACGAGAAAAAAAACCTGCTGAATCAAACCGACAGAGACGGTATTGTTCCCATTGCATTTCATCCTGAGCTGTTCTATTCGCGCATGCCCGTAAAACTCGACGATGAAAACCAGAAAGTATTTACAGACGATGAAGGCAATGTTTTCCACAAATCAACGCGCGATGGCATCACCATTATAAATCCTGAAATTCCGGTGGCCAATTTCCAGGATGTAGACGCGTTAAACAAAGCCGGCTTTCATAATTACCTGCTGGATTTTAGCCATATCAACCCGTCGCA
>CAYXJS010000245.1:2917-4007 GCA_964465045.1 uncultured Bacteroidales bacterium
TTTGCATACAATAAGCATATAGTTGATCAAATAAAAGCATTTGGTGGCCGGTGGAGTCAGAGCAATAAGAAGTGGTATATTTTAAAGGATGATTTCAACCTTCATCATTTCTTTGTGCAATTCAAAGATTTTGCCTGGGTGGATTATTCAGCGCTAAAGGCAACCGAACAAGCCCCCATCCAAAAAAGTAAACCGGCAAAGCGGCCTGTTACCAAAATCCATGATAACCTACCTACGTCGAAAGAAAATGAAATAGAAGCGTTTGTACATTGGATGAAACAAAAGCGGTATGCTGCAAATACCATCAAAATTTATCATAGTTATTTAACTACCTTTTTCGGATATTATCATGAAAAACCAATAGCTGAGATAGGACCAACTGAAATCGAAAGATTCAATTATGATTACATCTTAAAAAGCGGCTACGCGTCTAAAACACAGAACCAGTATATCAGTGCCATAAAAACATATTTTCTGAAAATGAAAAAGGTGCGCCAGGAAATAGAAAACCTGGAGCGACCGCGCACAGAAAAGAAGCTCCCTATGGTTATTCCGATAGAAAAAATACAGGAAATGCTTGCCGGAGTATCAAACATCAAGCATAAAACAGCTTTGAGCACCGTATATTCGCTTGGATTAAGGCGCGGCGAGCTGCTTAACCTGAAGCTGAACAGCATCAGTTTTAAGCGCAATGTGGTGGAGATTAGAAATGCAAAAGGGAAGAAAGATCGTGATTTGCCCTTGCCAGCCAGTCTGCGGGAACTTATTAAACAATATTACCGCCAAAAGAAACCGCAAGTTTGGCTTATAGAAGGGCAGAAAGCCGGAAGACCTTATTCTGCAACCAGCCTCGAAAACATTTTTAAGGATAATTTGGAGAAAGTGATCAAAAACCATAGTTTTACACTGCATAGTTTGCGACACAGTTATGCCACCCATTTAATGGATATGGGCGTGGATTTAAGAGTGATACAAGAACTTTTAGGGCATAAGAGTTCGAAAACAACAGAAATATACACCCATGTGAGCATGAGAAAGCTAAAAGATGTAAGAAACCCGTTAGATGATTTCAAATTATGAAAATTTACAA
>CAYXJS010000246.1:0-1801 GCA_964465045.1 uncultured Bacteroidales bacterium
GGCTTGTAAGGGCCTTCTTGCGGAACGCCGATATATTCAGCCTGCTCTTTGGTGAGTTTTGTCAGCTTAACGCCCAATTGCGGCAAGTGTAACCTGGCCACTTCTTCGTCGAGATGTTTTGGCAGGCGGTAAACCTCGGTTTTATAATCATTTTTCCATAGCTCCATCTGCGCAAGCACTTGATTGGAGAATGAATTGCTCATCACAAAAGAGGGATGACCGGTAGCACAACCCAGGTTCACCAGGCGGCCATCAGCCAGCAAAAAGATGCTTTTCCCTGTTTCTGTAAACGTATATTTATCTACCTGGGGTTTAATCTCATCATGCGTAATCCCCGGATGCTTCTTAAGTTGCGACACCTGAATCTCATTATCGAAATGACCGATATTACAAACGATGGCATGGTCTTTCATTTGCTTCATATGATCTAACTGAATCACATCCTTGTTTCCGGTAGCCGTAACAAAAACGTCACCTTCTTCCACTGCATCTTCTATTGTGGTTACCTCAAAACCTTCCATAGCAGCCTGTAACGCATTAATCGGATCTATCTCTGTTACAAGAACACGTGCGCCATAAGAACGCATCGAATTAGCGCTGCCTTTGCCTACATCGCCATATCCAAGCACAACCACTTTTTTTCCTGCAAGCATTACATCTGTTGCACGCTTAATACCATCCGCTAATGATTCCCGGCATCCATAAAGGTTATCAAATTTCGATTTTGTTACGGAATCATTCACATTAATGGAAGGAACCAGCAATGTGCCCTGTTTCTGCATCTGATACAGCCGGTTTACACCTGTAGTGGTTTCTTCTGAAATGCCTTTTAAATCCTGACTTGCTTTATGCCATTTCTGATTATCTTCAACATACGTATTCTCCATAATTTTGAACAATGCCGCTTCTTCTTCACTTTCAGGTTCTGCCTTGAGTAAGTCTGGATTCTTTTCAATATCGAGTCCTTTATGCATCATCAAAGTAGCATCACCTCCATCGTCTACAATCAAATGGGGGCCTTTTCCTTCGGGAAAAGAAAGCGCTTGTTTCGTAGACCACCAATATTCCTCGAGCGACTCGCCTTTCCAGGCAAAAACGGGTGTTCCGGTTTTTGCGATGGCAGCAGCGGCATGGTCTTGTGTAGAAAAAATATTGCAGCTTGCCCAGCGCACATCAGCGCCTAACTCTTTTAAGGTTTCTATCAATACAGCCGTTTGAACCGTCATATGCAACGACCCGGAAATGCGGGCGCCTTTGAGCGGTTTTTCAGGAGCATATTTTTCACGGATTGACATCAAGCCTGGCATCTCCTTTTCAGCAATCTCAATTTCCTTTCGGCCCCAGTCGGCCAGTGAAATATCTTTTACTTTAAAATCCTGTTCTTTTGTTGTGGATATCATAATAAAAATTTTTGCAAAAATAATTGATTTATTGTTGATATGTAACAATATTGAGCATAAACTGTTGCAGCGAAGCAGGCAATAATATTATGTGCTGTTAAAAGTTATCTTATATTAACCCTAAATAATAAGCTCTAAATTATTTCCAACAAAGAATCATCCCATTTTTTGAGTTACTCTCAGGAAAATCTATACTTTTGTATATATAAACATATTAAACAATTAAAAACCTGATGAGCCTGCTTGCTAGCATCTACGCCAAATCAGACAACAATCAAAAGCAGATTGCCGTTTTGCTTGATCCGGACGACCTTACACCGGAGAAGACGCGCTATGTGGTTGCTTTATCAGAAAAAGCAGGAGTAGATTACTTTTTTATTGGCGGAAGCCTGATTACAAAA
>CAYXJS010000246.1:1901-3990 GCA_964465045.1 uncultured Bacteroidales bacterium
ACCTCTCCCCTGCCCGCTGACAAACCTGACATCGCCTCTAGCACTGCATTAGCCGGAGAAATGCTGGGACAAAAATTGCTGTATCTCGACGGCGGCAGCGGAGCGCAAAATCCGGTTCCCGAAAGCATCATCCGTGCTGTTAAAGATAATACGAACTCTCCGCTCATCGTGGGTGGCGGTTTACGCAACACCCAACAGATTCAGAAAACATGCCGGGCAGGTGCGAATATTGTAGTTGTAGGAAACCATTTTGAAGAAGCACCTGAAGCAATTATTTCTTTTGCAGAAACGGTGCATCGTTTTTAATTTACCGGCATATTGCTATTTTTGTCTGATATAGATTTTTACCAAAACCTGAAAACATGAAAAAATATTACCGATTGCTTTTTGCAGCAGCGATGTCAGTATTGTATACCACAAATACTGCTGCTCAGCAAAAAACACTGCAAGCAGAAGATTACATGAATCGTGAGATTTATCCCGAAAGCATAAGCGGATTACAATGGATTCCCGATACAGAATCCTATTCATTTATCGAAAACAATAACCTTATCAGAGCCCATACCAAACAATCTGGCGCTGACACTTTATTGACGCTAAAAAAACTTTCCGAAGCACTGAATACAAGTGAAGAATTAAAGCGCTTTCCCTCAATTACCTGGGCAAACAATAAACGCTTTACTTTTAAGAAGAACAATACTTTGTACGGATATCAAGTTGAAGATCAGAGTATCTTAGAAATCAACCAGTTTAAAAAAGATGCGGACAATATAGATATTTACAAATCAGGCGACAAGGCCGCTTTTACAATTGGACAGAATTTGTATATTGCCCTTAACGGGAAAATACGTCAAATCACCCATGACACGGTCGCCGGCATTGTAAATGGCGCTGCAGCACACCGGCGCGAATTTGGTATTTCCAAAGGAATCTTTTGGTCAAATACCGGGCGCTACCTGGCTTATTATCACATGGATGAAAGCATGGTATCAGAGTATCCCATAGTGGATATAAGTCATCGCGTTGCCAAAGCAGAACACATCCGTTACCCGATGGCCGGGATGAAAAGCCATGAGGTTAAAGTGGCTGTTTATGACACGCAAATTGAAGAAACTATTTATTTAGATACTCAGGGTGAAAAGGAAGACTATCTCACTAATATTACCTGGAGTCTCGATGACACGCATATTTATGTAGCAGAACTGAATCGAGGACAGGACCACATGCAACTTAACCGCTTTTCTGCTGAAGACGGCACATTTCTTAAAACGCTGTTTGAAGAAACCCATGACCGTTATGTAGAACCGGAACATGGCCCTTACTTCCTCCCTAATGATGAAAGCCGCTTTTTATGGTTCAGCGAGCGCGACGGTTACAATCACCTTTACTTGTATTCTGTATCCGGGGAAATGGAAAAGCAGCTCACTGAGGGAGAATGGATTGTCCAGGATATTGCCGGTTTTTCAGCAAACAATAAGGACGTATTATTCTATGCAACAAAAAACAGCCCACTAAACCGCGATTTGTTTAAAGTCCGCATCAAAACCGGTAAAATCAGTGAGGTTACAAAAGATAAAGGAACCCACAGGGTTAAAGTTTCGGATAATGGCAGATTTTTAATTGATCAGTATTCTTCTATGGAAATGGGAAGCGAATACAAAATAATCGATTATAATGGAAAAACCCATAAAACATTGCTAACCGACAAAGACCCGATGCAAGAATACAAAACCGGAAAGATTGAAACCGGAATTCTTAAGGGAGAAGATAATACAGACCTATATTACAGGCTCATTAAACCTACGAATTTCGATCCTGAAAAGCAATATCCCGTATTCATTTACACTTATGGCGGACCGCATGCCCAGTTAATCACCAACAGTTATGATGCCGGAGCTGGATTCTTCCTGAATTATATGGCATCGCAGGGTTATGTTGTTTTCACTCTTGATAACCGTGGTTCTGCGAACCGGGGTTTTGAATTTGAAAGTCTCATACATCGCAATTTAGGCAAGCATGAAATGGCAGACCAACTGACCGGCGTAGAGTATTTGCAGTCGCTACCCTATGTTGATGAAGACCGCATCGG
>CAYXJS010000247.1:0-3970 GCA_964465045.1 uncultured Bacteroidales bacterium
TTCGATGGAATCCGGGCTTCATTTCACAACGCAAAAAAGCAGGAAATGGCAAGCCGATGTTTCTTTATCAGCCTATCGCAGTGATATCAGCAACTGGATATCTTGGCAGCCCGACAGCATCATGAGTTACTGGACACCCCAGAATATCTCAGCAGTATTGTCAAAAGGTCTGGAACTGAATTATGCGTTCTACAAAAGGTCTAATACATTTAAAACCGGCTTTGAGCAATCATATGCCTTAACTTCAGCCAAATATGATGAAAGAAAGTACGAAAACGACGCTTCCCTGCAAAAGCAACTGGTGTATGTGCCGGAGCGCCAAGTGCAAAGCTCATTGAAAATGTATTTCAGGAATATATCATTACTTTTATATCACAGATACACCGGAAAACGCTATACATCATCAGACAACACTTCTTACATGCCCGGTTTTTCTGTTGTTGACCTGGCAGTTAGCAAAACGATAAATGTGAATAAAGAATGGGAGGGTAGTATTTTGGCCCGTGTAAACAACTTTACTGACAAAGATTATCAATTGGTAGCCTGGTACCCTATGCCGGGCAGAAATTTCCAGATTACGCTGCAACTAAAATTTGACTAACCATGAAACAAGTAATCGTATTCTTTCTGTTGCTTTTGATGTTTACATCATGCGAGGATGATGATTTTGGTGAAGTAATGCAGCAGGATGATTATTTATTCAGCCAAAATGGCGTTTTTATTGTTAATGAAGGAAACTTCTCGCATAGCAACGGCTCTGTTTCTTTTTACTCTTTTGATTCTGCCAAAGTGTATAAGCATGCTTTTTTAAACTGCAACGAGAGACCACCCGGCGATGTGCCCAATCACATGGCTATCAAAGACACCTTAGCGCTGCTTACGGTTAACAATTCTGCCAAAGTGGAGATTGTCAATATCCAAACACTTCAAAGCAAGGGTTCGGTAGCCTTAGGAAGCTCACCGCGGGAAGCGGTTTTTATCGATGATCAAACCGCAGCGGTAAGTGATTTATACAGCGATTCACTGACACTGCTGGATGTGAGAAACCAAGAAGTTACAGGGAAAATCGGTATCGGGAGAAGCTCTGAATCAATGGTGATGGCTTCCGGGAAGCTGTTTGTGGCGAATTGGTCCATGTTAAACCATCCCGGTAAGGAAAATAATCAAATTAGGGTGGTTGATGCTGAAGCGGGCCGGGTTATTGATTCAGTTATAGTTGCAAAAGAACCCAACAGCATGATTCTCGATATATCAGGTAAATTGTGGGTTTTGAGCAGCGGGGGATACGAAAATACAGAATATCCTGCGCTTACGCGGATAAATCCGGTAAATAACGCTATAGAAGAGGTTTTTTCCTTTCCGGGAAAAGAATCTGATCCTGCTAATCTGACTGTCAATAATGCAGGAGACACCATTTTTTGGTTAAATCGAGGTGTGTATGCTATGAATGTAAATGCAGATGCTTTGCCTGAAAATCCTGTTATTGAAGAAGGAAGCAGAAATTTTTATGCATTGGCAATATCAGAGGATCGCATTTTGGTTTCCGATGCAGTAGATTTTCAGCAACGTGGCGAAATAAAGGTGTATAAGAAGAACTTTGAAACAGATACGGTTTTCAGGGCAGGCATTATTCCGGGCTTTATGGTGCCGGTTAAACCTTAGGGCATTATTTTTGTTAACTCCCTCGTAAATCAGAGAACAATAAATAATTTTAATAACATGGGAAAAACAACAAAAACAGGTTTGGCCTGGAAAGGCGAAATGTCGTTTGAAGCCGAAGTGAATGGACATAATTTTATGATTGATGCCGATGAAGCCGTCGGGGGAAAAGACCGCGGACCGCGCCCCAAACCTTTGATGCTGGCTTCGCTGGCCGGATGTACCGCCATGGATGTTATCTCCATTCTGAAAAAGATGCGCGTTACACCCGATGAGTTCAACGTGGATGTAGAAGCCAACAACACCGAGGAGCATCCCAAGCATTACGATGCCTTTACGATTTACTACAAGTTCAAAGGCAAAGACCTGCCCAAAGACAAAATTGAAAAAGCCGTAAGCCTGTCGCAGGAAAGATACTGTGGTGTGTCCTACATGCTTGCAAAAGCCGCCGAACTTAAGCATGAAATCATTATTGAGGAATAAGTTTGTATGTTGATAAGTTTGTAAGTTAATGTCTTAAAAAACAATATTATGAATGAAGTTTGTTGAGGTGTTAACTTGATTACTAATTAAATGTAGAAATTCGACTTTTACAAGGCTGAAAATTCCAGTAGATTAAAACATATAGGGAATTAGATTCCCGCCCGACTGAATGATATCAGTCGTTCGGGCGGGTCTTGCCCAATGTTTCGCTTATTTGGCTTTAGAAATGGCTGAACTTTTATAGCGCGAAACATGGGCTACGAAATGACGATATTTTACGGAGCGATATGTAAAAAGCGCGCGACGACGCAATTTGAATTTTTTTGGTGTCGTCGCGCGCTTTTTCTTTGCTGATTCCTATAGTTACGTCATTCCGCTCAAATCACGAAGCGATAGCGTAGTGATGCAGAGCGGCCCGCCCGAACGTGCCATTCGGTACGGGCGGGAACCTGTTATTCGGGAATTGATAAATGTCGAAACTTCATTGACCATTTTAAAAATCTCTATAGAAGCGTAAAAGCTTAACATTCTGTAAGTATAGATAAGTAAACTACATAAACAGCTCAATTATTAAAATATTGAGCCATTTTCAGGACGGACTCATTAACAGAAACTCAAATTACAGAAAACCCCGGGCAGGTAATGTCCGGGGTTTTCTGTGTTCGGGTTATCATCCGTTGTACTTTAATCATTCTGACCATCGCTGTTTCTTCAATCTTATTCAGATCTTCCGGTTTCCCTTGTTTCTTAAGAGCCTTTGGTTAACCTTATTCCGGTATTATAATTCATCACATTGAAATAGTCTTTACGAATTTTGATTTTCATTCGCAAGAGGTTTTTTAAATATACTTGATTGATATACTATAAAGATATACTTTTGTGATATAAAAAATAGTATTATGAAAACTGTATCATTAAAAATAGACGATTCTATTTTCGGCGAGACTGAAAAAATACTTACGCGGATAAATAAACCACGGAATCGGTATATAAACGAAGCGATTGATTTTTATAATAAATTTCATCGTAAAAAAATTCTCGAGGAAAAACTTAAAAGGGAATCTGGAATAGTTAAAGCGGACTCAATGGCTGTACTTAAAGATTTTGAGGGGATTGATTATGCAGATTAAGCAATTTGAAATATGGATTGCAGATTTAAATCCGCAGATTGGAACAGAGCCAGGTAAAAAAAGACCTGTTTTGGCTATACAGACGAATCTGTTAAACAAAGTTCCTCATCCATCTACTATTGTTTGTCCTATTACAACAAACGTAAAAAAGGATTCTGAGATATTAAGAGTACACCTTAAAAAAGGAACAGCAAACATGCATGAGGCTTGTGATATTATGATTGATCAAATCCGGGCAATTGATAATAAACGATTGACAAAAAGACTTGGAGTTTTACCTGATGAGCTGATTTACTTAGTAAAGGAAAATATTCAAATAGTACTTGACCTTGAATAATGTACGATATTACCTGGAAGCCGACAAACAGGATATCGAAGAATTAAAACAACTGGAAGCGAAGATAAAGAAAGAAAAATAAATGGATAAATTCCGGAATAAATATCGCATTCAGTCTGCCCGGTTGCAAAATTGGGATTATGGCTGGAATGCACCATATTTTGTAACCATTTGCACGGCAAACAGGAAATTGTTTTTTGGGAATGTTATGGATGATAAAATGAATTTGTCAGAAATTGGTGAAATTGCGGATAAATATTGGTTAGAAATCCCTGAACATTTCCCATTTGTAAAATTAGATGTCCATGTGGTTATGCCAAACCATGTACATGGAATCGTTATAATTGATAAACCGGATGAT
>CAYXJS010000248.1:0-3963 GCA_964465045.1 uncultured Bacteroidales bacterium
ACCCCGACAACCTTAAACCGCATCAAGCTTTAAAACAGTTTGTTGCGGTTTTTTTATTGCAAAATGGTTTGACTTTCATAGATGCATATAAGAAATGATCCCATCATTAAAGTGTTTCTATCCGGCTAAAACAAACTAATTGCTGTAACAGGTTTCTTTTCTTCAGACAGATTATTCCTTACATTTGCAACAATAGAAGAATTCTTTTCTAAAAATTCTTGTGCATCTGGATTTTAAAGGATTGCTGGCACGAATGAAAATTAAAAACAGCTCCCTTAAACTGACAGAGGTTCAATTTTTTAGTATAAGATATGTATTTTTGTAGATGTAATTTTGAGAGTATAGGCGAAGAAGGATGAAAGTACCGGAAAAAACACAAAATAAGGGCATGCAGAAGATTGATTTGCGCAAGATTATGGCGGATAAGAATCCAAAACTGCCAAAACTGTTGCCTAATTTTCTGATTCGGTATCTCGAAAGAATTATCCATGTAGAGGAACTGAATGCCTTTATAGAACAAAACAATGATAAATTCGGGCTGGATTTTGTGGAAGCTGCGCTGGATAATTTTGGGGTAAATATTCACGTACACGGCAAGGAAAATATCCCGGAAGAGGGCAGGTTTATTTTTGCTTCCAATCATCCGTTGGGCGGCATCGACGGTATGGCGCTGATGCTGGTGGTTGGCCGTAAGCGAAAAGATGTGCTTTTTCCTGTAAACGATCTTTTAATGAATATCCCCAACCTGAAAATGCTCTTTATCCCCATCAACAAACATGGTAGCAATGCTGAAAATGCACGCATTATTGATGATACGTTTGCCGGCGATAAAACCATGCTCTATTTTCCGGCAGGCTTGTGCTCGCGTAAACAGAAAGGGCAGATTGTAGACCTGGAATGGCATAAAACCTTTGTATCAAAAGCCCGGCGGCATAAGCGTAATGTTGTGCCGGTTTATATTGAAGGCCACAATTCCAACTTCTTTTATACCCTCGCCAATCTCAGAACCCGTTTGGGTATAAAAGCCAATATAGAAATGCTGTTTCTCGTAGATGAGATGTTTAAACAAAAGAATAAAGACATTGTCATTACTTTTGGAGAGCCCATTCCATATACTTATTTTGATAAATCAAAAAAAGATAAACAGTGGGCAACAGAGATAAAAATGCGGGTTTATGCCTTAGGGCATAGAACGGTAACTGAATAAATCAATACTATGAAGGAGATTATTAAACCGGTAGACCGGGGTTTGCTTAAACAGGAACTCACGCAAGAAAGTTTTATAAGAAAAACCAATAACGGGAATCGGGATATTTATATTGTGGATGCGCATATTGCGCCACATCTTATGGATGAAATAGGGCGGCTGCGTGAAATTACCTTCCGTGAAGTAGGGGGCGGCACCGGAAAAGAAAAGGATGTGGATGTATATGACCTGGCCGATAGCGCTTTTAAGCAATTGATTGTTTGGGATAGAGAAGAAGAAGAAATTGTAGGGGGATATCGCTATATTGAGGGCGACAAAATACCCAAAGATGATAATGGAAACCTGCTGAGCGCTACATCCAAGTTGTTTTGGTTTTCAGACAATTTCACAGAGAATTACATGCCCTATACGATTGAGCTGGGCCGTAGTTTTGTACAGCCTAAATTCCAGCCCAACTTTAATATTCGCAAGGGACTCTATTCGCTGGATAATTTATGGGATGGATTGGGCGCACTGGTGATTGATAATGAACATATAAAATATTTTTTCGGGAAATTTACGATGTACCCTTCATATGACCGCTATGCCCGTGATGTTATATTACGTTTCCTGCAAAAGTATTTTCCTGATCCTGACAAATTGGTGCGTCCTTTCAATCCGATGGCTATAGACCATAGCATAGAAGATATTGATGCACAGTTTAACGGCGAAAGTTATCAGGATGATTACAAAATTATGGTGCAACTTGTGCGCAAACACGGTGAAAATGTACCGCCATTGGTTAATGCCTATATGAATCTTAGTTCCACAATGAAAACCTTTGGCACTTCACTTAATCCGGGGTTTGGAAATGTAGAGGAAACCGCTATTCTGATTTCAATACTGGATATATATGACGGTAAATTGCGCCGCCATTTTATCAATTACAACAAAAAGCAAGATGAAAACAGTTAATCCGGAAGCCTCTTTTGTTAAAAGCTGTCAGAATCCTGCTGATGCGCCGCCGGCTACTTTGCCCGAATATGCTTTTATAGGTCGCAGCAATGTTGGAAAGTCGTCGCTTATCAACATGCTGGTAAATCAACGCAAGCTTGCTCATACATCCAACACACCCGGAAAAACACAGTTGCTGAATTTTTTTAGAGTCAATAACGCATGGTACCTGGTAGATTTGCCCGGTTACGGTTATGCAAAGCGCTCCAAAAAAATCAGGGATTCATGGGATGAGATGATTAGCCAGTATTTGCTTACCCGCAAAACGCTTTTAAATACATTTGTTTTGGTTGATAGCCGATTAAAACCGCAGGCGCTGGATAAAATTATTATGGAAAATATGGCAGAAAATGAATTGCCTTTTACGATAGTTTTTACAAAATCAGACAAAATGAAGCCGGAAGCGCTAAAGAAAAACCTGGCGCTGTATGAGGAAACACTGAATAGAAACTGGGAAAAGCTACCCCCTGTAATTATTACCTCTTCAGTAAATCACAGGGGGCGCGATGAAATGCTTAATATGATTAGTGAAACCAATGCACTGTTTCAGCGTTGATTACTTTGCCGGTTCATATTCAATCAGCAATTGTTTCTTAAAAATCGGATCACCTACTTTTACATGGATTTTCTTCACAACGCCCTCGCCGGTGGCCAGCACTACGTTGTTCATCTTCATGGCTTCAAAAACCATAATATCATCGGTTAAAGCTATTTTGTCTCCCTCTTTTACCCGGACTTCCCTGATGATGCCCGGCAAAACAGCATACTGCTTGTTTTTGTCTGTGGGAACATAATGTTCTCTCTTTTTGAATTTGTTGCTGAGCAGCGTTTTGTATTTAAAGCTTTCTACAACAAAATCCTGAAACTCTTCTTTTGGGATATCTTTTATACTCATTTTTTCGTTGTTTTAGTTAAAACCCTTTTTAAAACACGTTAAATACCTGTTTAACCCGGTTTCCGGATTTAAAATGGCGGGATTCCGTGCTTTTTTGAAGGCCTTACTTCTGATTTTTCGCTGGAGATATCCAGAGCATGCGTGATAAAATGACGCGTCTCCGTAGGTTCAATTACTGCGTCAATGTATCCAAAGGCAGCTGCTACATACGGATTTGCAAACTTTTTCTTATACTCTTTTACTTTTTGTTTGCGCATCTCATCCGGGTTTTCCGCATTTTTGATTTCCTTACGGAAAATGATGTTGGCAGCGCCTTCCGGTCCCATTACGGCGATTTCTGCCGTTGGCCATGCAAAAACAAAGTCGGCACGCAGGTGATGCGAACACATGGCGATGTATCCGCCGCCGTAAGCTTTCCGGAGGATGACGGTGATTTTTGGTACGGTAGCTTCTGAGTAGGCGTACAGGATTTTTGCGCCGTGGCGGATTACTCCGGCATGCTCCTGGTCAATTCCCGGTAAGTAGCCCGGTAAATCTACCAGCGTTACCAGCGGAATGTTAAAGGCATTGCAATAGCGGATGAACCGTGCTGCTTTATCAGACGAGTCAACATCCAAAACCCCGGCCAGCACCATAGGTTGGTTTGCTACAAAACCAACGGTCTGCCCGTTCAATCGCGCAAAGCCAATTATAATATTTGGCGCAAAGAGCTCCTGTATTTCCAAAAACTCAGAATCATCCACAAGACCACGGATAATGTCCCTTACATCATAAGGCAGTTTAGGATCGGTGGGAATGATATTGTCGACTTTGTATCTTCTTTTAGGCGTTTTGCGTGGGAATGGTTTAGCGCGGTTTTTATTGTTCC
>CAYXJS010000249.1:0-3962 GCA_964465045.1 uncultured Bacteroidales bacterium
GGACTTGTGAATCCGCTTCACGCACCCGTTAGGTTTGCTACGTGCCCGGCACACTTCACATTGAAACGCTTCGCGGTTACTAAGATAAAAATATCCAGGAAGGCTTCTTACAGAGGAATCCTGAAAGCCCGCCCGAATGGCTGAACATTTTCAGTCAGGCGGGGATTCAATCCGAATAGCCCTGTATGAAATGCAGGGTTGACGATTGGGTCTAAGCTTAAGAACCCTGAAGGGGTTCAATTGGTTTTCTACATTTTATAAAATAACCTTCCGCTAATTTTAATTCCAAAGGTCTTCACAAAGTCAAAATCTTTGTATTCTTCATTAACAGCTTCAATCTTTTCATGGGGAATGAATTCAGATGCTTCAACTAAATCATATCCATATTTGACCAATAGTTTTTTAAGTTTATACTTTTCAGGAAGATCAATCTTTGTGTTATTATAAGCATCTTCGAAGGTTTCTATTGTAAAGTACCTTTTTTCTTTAATCCTTTGTATTTCTTCAGCAATCTTGTTTAATCCTTCCTGTGGATATACTTTGTTGCCTCCTTCCATTTTCTCATAAATATAGTTGCTGAGCTTCTCACTATGCTTAAACCTTAGTTCCTCAAATGAAGGATCATTTTGCAAAGTATCATTCTTATTCATTTGCGCTACATAACTACTTTGCATATGGCATCTCATGAAAGGTTGGTAACCTACAGGAAATATTTGGGCAAAAGGTAATTTATCAATAATTGGTATTGATGCGCGTCGTCTAAATAGAACTCCAAATTCCGTATCAACATTGTGATTAATATCTGTATAAGATAGAGGTTCCCACTTTTGCGAGTTTTGGCTGAACTTACAACAAGCAAAAAACAATGCAATATCAAAGTCTGAAGTAATATCTAACCATGGAGTATCAAGGCCATAATGTTGTGCTATTTGTTCATAGAGTAAATCAATATAAACGGGCTTGCCTTTAAACGATCGAGGTGATAAATAGTGTTGTGTATGATCAAATTTCAAAATTAGATTTAAAAAGTCTGACATTCTCAAATAAGCAACAAACTCTTCAACTGTGGTTTTATCATGTTCTTTAACTGTATCTAGTTTTCTGAAAAGTGTTGGTTTGGAGTTTTCATAAATTTGATTCTCGCCTCTGTAATAAAAGCTTTTTTCTGCTTGCTTTATTACTGTACCATGCGGATATGACATAACAAAACCATCTACTTTATTATCATTAAGAACATCTTTCATGAAATCAATCCGATTCCAGCCATTTGGATAAGGGTTATAATTCGCGTCCCTTTCTCTCTTAATTCTTTTTACTTTATTGAAGTCTTTTTCATTCTGCTTCATCAATGAATAAATGTCGGATGTAGATAATAGTTTGTATTTCTTCATAGCCTTTTTGTAAATCAAATATGTCTAGTAAATTACAAGAAATTCCACCCCCACCCACAAAAACTTGCAGATAGGAGCAGGATTCACCTCTTCTAATCATCCACCACTACGCGGGCTCTGACATAGCCGTTGTAGAAGGATGGCTTGGTGCGTTTGAAAAGCTTCATCACATTATCGAGCTTTTTATCCAGCAGGTGGTTCGATTCGCTGAAAAGCTCTTCGAGATTCTGCGTGGCCACGCCCGATTTGATTTTATACTCACGGGGCCCAATTCTTAAAACGGCCTGTTAAAAATTACCCCTAAATATATGAAATTTTGGGGAATGGTTTATAATTGATTTGTGCTGTATAATGGTTTGATAATGTGTTATCAATTCCGTGTTCTTCATTTTCAGTTTGTTTGCCTTTTAGGCTCTGAGCTTAACCCCACAAACTCTTACCGGATTTTTGGTCTGTGCGTTGGCTTATACGGATGCGGTATTGTGTGGCTGGTGCTTGGGCTAAAAGGTTTCTCCTAATTGTCTAAACATTTCAATTGTATTCATATACGAAACATTCAATGCAATACAAGCATCTGGTATTTTGACTTTGTTTTGTCTGTTTGGTTCACTTACTTCTTGAGTTACCACAAACCTGTTAGCTGGGTCCGCAAGGCAATACGCTACTAAGAATGCATCTGCTTCGTCCGCATCCAAAAACTCATTCAATGCATTTGGTAAATAATGTCCACTTCTTGACATTGCCCAAGATGTTACCTGCGCATACGATGCCATTATAACGGATGTGTCTTTAAAAAAATCATCTGGCAAATTATTTCTACACCAATCTTCTAATGCATCGTTTTTGTTGTAAAGCTCTTTCTTAACCTTGTCAATACTGATAACTCTTCCTTGCTCTGCCAATTGCCGAACTTTATTCCAAAATCCCGCAGCAACGTCTATCGGGTAGTGAAACCGATGAGCTTGAATAAAAAAGTTGCTATCTAAAACATATACTGACATGCGGGTTATAAGTGTTTTGAGAAGAAATTTTCGAATGTGTCGCCCTTTAGTCCCGTGAGTTTATAGGCATCACGATACAATAAACTGCCGGATTTTACAGCCTGATTAACATGGCTTGCAAATGTGATGCTGATTCGCTTTTTCGTAGTTGCGTAAAAATCACCTCCAGAAGCTTGATTTTCTTTTTTGGCAAATTCACGTTTAGAATACTCCTCATAAAAATCAAAAAACTGTGGCCTGCTGATTTTACCTGTGTCTAATGCTCTGCGAGCAATTACAATTTCACTCACCTTAAAATAACGAGAAGCATAAGCAAAGTTGTTTGGCTTGTGATTCCATACTTCATCAAACTCTTGTTCAGGAACTAAAAATTCAGCGGCTACTTTGTCACAAAGAATTTCTATTGGGTCATTAGCAGGTTGAAGTCTTCTAAAATCGAAACCAGCACTATGTCCTGTCCATATATGTGCCAACTCATGCACGATGGTAAACATTTGCGCAGATTTGAAATCGGCATTATTCACAAACATAAACGGTGCATACTCATCCACTAAAACAAAACCTCTACAATCGTCAACAGGAATTCTTCGGTGGGTATTGTTTTCTACTATGCTGTTGAATATCGTAATGATGCCTTTATCTTCAATATAGCGTACTAGATAGTCTTGGGCTTCCTGCCAGGTCCTGAATCGGCTTGCCCAATTCTCAGGTAATTGAAGCGATTGCCGAATATCCGCAACGATTGCCTTTACATCACTGGAGTTTTTGTATTTACCAACATAAGACAATCGTTCAAATTCATTGTCTTTCAAATAGTTTTTTAACCAATCCTGACGTTGTTGCAACAATAGAATTGTATCATACACATTGATGCTGATTTTGTTTGTCTGATTTCCATTTGTGCGGAAAAAAGGAATTGGCACTTTTTCTTGTGGAGGTTGCGGCAGAAACAGATAGCCAAAAGGGAGATATACTTTCCTGGAAAATTCTTCCAATTGCTTTACGGTAGGCTTCTTTTGCCCTTCGAGCCACTCCAATATTTTAGGGAACTTTTTGGCAAATGCAGGCACATCATACCCTGCCCGGGCTATGGCCCAGGTAAGCATGTTATTATTTACATTTACATCATTTCTCATGCCTCAAATTTACTCAAATTCTTTAATCTTGTAGTTCCAAACTTGCATCTAAGGTCTGGATTGGTTCATTTGTTTGAAGTCATGGTATTTACACGAGGTGACAGTTATTCTTCTGTCAGAAATTACTTTTTCTCTGTTTTTCTGTTCGGTTTCGTCTTTTTACGCTGACCTTTAACAGCCCAGAATACCAAACCTTCCGTTTATTTCTCTATTATCTTGTTTTTCCCACCATTTTGGGCGTGTATAGGTGCTTTTTTATTTGAGTTGAGATTATTTTGTACTAAACTAAAACAATTTACCCACATTCCGGGAGGATTGCCCGGAAAAGTTTTGTAAAAAGAGCCCTGTTTGTATCATGGAAAGAGTGTTTTGTAAAGAATGATTCAACGCCTTCAGCGTTGGGGTCTCTATGGAGCAATTCAATCCCCCGGGTT
>CAYXJS010000250.1:0-3958 GCA_964465045.1 uncultured Bacteroidales bacterium
GGAGGCAGCGCCGTGGGTACGGGATTAACCGTTCCGCGCTTTTTTATCATGGAAGTAGTTCCCGAATTGCAGAGGCTTACGGGCTTGCCTGTAACACGCGGCGAAAACCTGGTGGATACAACGCAAAATCTTGACAGTTTTGTGGAAGTACATGGCATCCTGAAAGCTCATGCGGTGAATCTGGAGAAAATGGCTTCGGATGTCCGGTTGCTGGCCTCGGATATCTCTAAACCTTCAGAATTATCCATTCCGCCAAGGCAGGTAGGAAGTTCCATAATGCCTGGAAAAATCAACCCCGTGATAAGCGAATTTGTGATTTCATCGGCTCATAAAGTGTATTCGAATGATATGCTCATAAGCAATATGAGCGGACAAGGCTCATTGGATCTGAATGCCTATCTTCCGGTAATCGGGCATGCACTGCTGGAGAGCCTGAAATTGCTGATTGCTGCTACAGATTCTTTAAAAAAGAATCTGTTCGACGGGCTGGAAATTGACAGCGAAATCAGCCGTAAAAAAATGCTCCAAAGCCCCGGAATTGCCACCGCGCTGGTACCGGTTTTAGGATATAACAAAGCAGCAGAAATTGCTTACAAGATCAAGGTGTCTCAAAAAGATATCTTTCAGGTTAATGAAGAAATGCCGTTTATGGATGCAGAGCGCCTTAAAGAAATTATGAAACCGGATAACCTCCTTAAACTGGGGTATTCCGTTAGCGATTTTTAAGTCAACTATGAAAAAAGGAAAAGAGTCAAAACCACATATCGGCATTTTTGGTCGCAGAAATTATGGCAAAAGCAGCATTATAAATGTGCTGGCCGGACAGGACATTGCTATTGTGTCGGATTATGCCGGAACCACAACCGATCCGGTAAAAAAATCGATGGAGATACCCGGAATTGGAGCAACGATATTGGTAGATACAGCCGGAATTGATGACGAAGGAGAGCTAGGCAACAAACGCATACAGAAAAGCCTTTCGGTAATTAAAACCATTGATTTGGCCATTTTGATTGTAGCCGGTAATCAATTTGGACATGAAGAGGAAGAGTTAATCAAGGAGTTTCGCGCCTTTAAGGTGCCTTTTGTGTTTATCCACAACAAAGAGGACATGAAGCCTTTAAACGAAGAAAAGCACAGGCAGTGGCGTGATGCTTATCAAACGGATGTAGTAACCTTTAGTGCACTTACCGGTAGTGCGGATGAGCTTGTGCCGGTGATTCGTAAGAATATGCCGGAAAGCGCTTATAAGTCAGGAACGTTGATAGGCGATTTGATTTCTTATGGTGATATAGTGCTTATGATTACTCCCATTGATATAGAAGCTCCTGAAGGACGTATGATACTGCCTCAGGTGCAAACCATCAGGGATATTCTGGATAATGATGCTGTAGTGGTTGTGGCCAAAGAGCGGGAGGTGGATTCGTTGCTGAAGCGCTTGCAGCCCCGCCCCGCGCTGGCGGTTACCGACAGCCAGGTGTTTCTGAAAGCAGATGCCTCTGTGCCCCGCGATATTCCATTGACCAGTTTCAGTATTTTGCTGGCCCGCGTTAAAGGCGATTTTGAGAATTACCTGAAAGGAACACCTCATTTGTCTGAGCTTAAGGAAAATGACCGCGTATTGATTCTGGAATCCTGCACACATCATGTGTCATGCGATGATATCGGAAGAGTGAAAATTCCCCGTTGGCTGAATAACTTTTCCGGAAAGAAACTGCATTATGAAGTGGTTTCAGGATTAAACGACTTACCGCGTGATATTCACGATTACAGCATGGTGATCCAGTGTGGCGGATGTGTTATAACGAGAAAGCAAATTATTAGCCGGCTCAAGCCTGCCGTGGATGCCGGGATTCCGGTAACGAACTACGGCATGGCAATTGCATACATGCACGGAATATACCACAGGGCAGTGGAACCTTTTGTAGATTTGGAAAAAAATGCATTTGATTATCTTTAAAAATAAAAGTTATGATAAAAAAAGTATTGATTTTTAGTTTGATTATATGGGCCTTTGGCGCACAAGCTCAACGTTCTGACAACATTTCAGTAGAGCGCTATTATTCTATCAAAAAGGGGGATGTTTGGTTCAAAGCTACCCGGTTGATGTATGGATACAAGGAAGGAATTTTATATCCGCAAACCGAAACCGATACCGTTTATTTTTACAATAACATGGATAAGCCACTGGAGTATGAGTTTAAAAATCCACCTGAATTTTTATCAATACAGATGATTCCGGCCACCATCCCGCCGAAATCTGAAGGAAAAATTGCAGTGGCTTATGATACAAAAATCAAGGATACATACGGGCCAACATTCGATTATTTTTACATGGAAACCAACGATGATGAAATCCCGCGAAAGCGTTTGATTGTGAGTCCGGATATTAAAGAGGATTTCTCGCAACTAACCGATGAGGAGCTGGAAAATGCACCGGTGATTTCCATTGAAGAGTCTGAATTTGAATTCGGCACGATAGATCAGGGCGAAAAAATCAACCACACCTTTGTTTTCACGAATGAAGGCCAACGCGATCTGATTATCAGAAATACAAAAGCCAGTTGCGGTTGCACTGCTTCTGAGCCTGATAAAAAAGTGTTAGCGCCCGGCGAGCAGGGATCAATTGATGTTAAATTCAACAGCTTCGGGAAAAAAGGCAAGCAAAGGCAAAGAATTACCATCATTGCCAATGACCCGCAAAATCCGGTAACCAATCTCTACCTTAAAGGGAATGTTGTAAAAAAGGCAGAATAGGGCTGGTTTTAATAAAATTATTTAGTTTACTCAGTAACGCTGACTAACCACCGTTATTCCGTAAAATTACTATTCAGACTAAAAATAAATAGGCGTTTTTAACACTTAAAACCGTAAAGAAGTAAAGCAATACCACAATAATTTTATAGTTTTGTGGTATGAAAAAGCAACGATCAAAGACAGCACGCAAATTACACAAATGGCCGGGCCTTATACTGGCTTTCTTTTTGCTTTTTTTTTCCGTTTCCGGAATATTTTTAAATCACCGGCAAATCATATCCAATACAGACATCCCACGAAAGTGGATGCCCCAATCATATCATTTTGATAACTGGAATCTCGCTTCCATTAAAGGTAGCATAACCACGCAACAAGGCAAAACGTATCTTTATGGCAATACGGGGATTTGGGAAACAGACAGCCTTTTTACATCTTTCTCAGATTTTTCTTCAGGCATTCCCCAATCGGCTGATCGCCTGAAAACCTATCAGATGATAGAGTTTGATGATAATCTTTATGCAGCCACGCATTACGGGCTTTATAGATCCGAAGGTGAATTGTGGGAGCGAATAGAACTTCCCGTAAAGGAGAAAAGAGTAGTGGATTTACATGTAATTCATTCAGAATTGCATGTTTTAACCCGTTCGCACATTATCAGGAATACTGCTGCAGGGAATTGGGAGGTCATTGAACTTCCGGCTGCTGCCGGGCAAAAAAAAGAGCTGAGTCTTTTCCGCACGCTCTGGGATATCCATAGCGGTGAGGTTTTGGGTTTACCGGGAAGGCTTTTCGTTGATTTGATGGGCCTTATCATTTTCATTCTTTCACTAACGGGGATTCTGTTTTTTTTCAATCCCAGGCTGCGCCGCTGGTTTAAGCATTACCGCAATGCGCCTACAAGGAAAATCACACGCTGGTCGCTACACTACCATAACTGGCTTGGGAAATATACCTTCATTGTTATCGGTCTCATTGCCCTTACCGGGATGTTTTTACGTCCGCCCTTGCTGATACCTATAGCTGGCACATCAGTGCCGGTGATTCCGTATACGCATTACGATCGTCCCAATCCGTGGTTTGATAAGCTCAGAGCGATTTTATATGACGAGGATAAGGAGAGGGTATTGTTTTCTACTTCTGAAGGCATGTTTTATACGGATACGGATTTTAAAGGACCTGTGAAGCGATTTTCATCACAGCC
>CAYXJS010000251.1:0-2228 GCA_964465045.1 uncultured Bacteroidales bacterium
ACATCCACTTGCATATGCGGCACAGCCTGAGCGCCGTCTATCAATACGGGAATATTTTTCTGATGCGCTATGTCAATCATTTCCTTTACAGGATGAATCGTGCCTAATGCATTAGAGACATGCCCAAAAGCCACAATACGGGTTTTTTCACTGAGCATTTCGCGATACGCATTCATGTCCAGCTCACCGGATTCCAAAAATGGAACAAATCTAACCCTGACATCCTTCTGTTCGGCCACCATTCTCCATGGCACCATGTTGGAATGATGCTCCATAGCAGTGATGAGTATTTCATCTCCCGGGTTCAGAAAAGCATTGCCAAAAGAATGAGCTACCAGGTTTATGCTTTCAGTTGTTCCCCTGGTAAAGATGACTTCTTCCCGTAAAGGTGCATTGATAAACTTTTGCACGCTATCACGAGTATTTTCAAAGAGCTCGGTTGATTTCTGGCTCAGATAATGCACCCCGCGATGTACGTTGCTGTTGTAGTTCTTGTAAAAATCTGATATAGAATTTATGACTGAAAGAGGCTTTTGCGTAGTTGCCGCATTATCAAGGTAGACATATGGTTTTCCATATACCTCCTGATATAAAACCGGAAATTGTTTACGAATATTTTCTGATGCGATTTCCACAAAAACTCCTTTCTTTCAATTAATTAACAGAAGATATTGCTGTTATACCTTATCCATGTCGATCTCAAAGGTATAAGATTTTTCGGGATGACTGCAATGTAAAACACACTGATCACATACCGAAAGTTCACCGCGTAATCGCTTTTTCACCAAATCGTCGATGCGCTCCTTGAGTGGCTGCAGCCTGATGTGCTCTATCACCTCAGCCGCAAAGGCGTACATCAGCAATAAACGTGCATCATCCTCATTGATACCACGCGATTTGATGTAAAACATCGCCTCATCATCCAGTTGCCCTACCGTAGCTCCGTGACTGCATTTCACATCATCAGCATAAATCTCCAGAAACGGTTTTGCATTGATGGTTGCTTTATCCGTAATGGCAATGTTTTTACTGTTTTGATAGGCCTGCGTGCGCTGGGCATCTTTTCTTACAAGAATCTGGCCATTAAAAACCGCACGGGCATGATCATCGGCAATGCCTTTAAAAAGCTGGTTGCTCACACAATCCGCCACAGCATGGTCCATAAAAACCTCATTGTCTACATGCTGCTCCTTATCTACAAGATACAACCCCTTCACATCTGCATAAGCATTGGCGCCGTTGATGGTAACATGCGCTTCATTTCTTATTTTTCCACCGTTAAGCGTAATGGCATTGGTAGACATATTGGCATTTTCAGCCAGCTCAAAGAAAGCAGAGCTAACTAATGTAGAGTTGTCATTGAGGTTTTGAAGCTTGTAATGGTCAAGGTCTGCGCCTTCATCCAGTACCATTTCTGAAACCACATTTGAAAAACTGGTTTCGTGGTTTGTAGAATCATCGCACTGCACCAGGCTCAGCTTGCTGTTCTTACCCATGATAACCAGGTTCCTGTATTGCACAAAAGCATAGTCGCTGTATTGCGTAACATTCACCATCTGTATCGTGCGGTCTACTTCCACATTGTCAGGCACATAAATAAAAATCCCATCGCGCGTCATAGCCGTATTCAATGCCACCAGTCCGCTTTTCCTGTAATCAGCATAACGTCCGTAATGACGCTCTACCAGCTCCGGATATTCCTGAAAGGCGGCTCTGAGGCTACCTACAATTACACCGTTATCATATTTGGTTAATGGCTTGTTTCTATCCACATAAAAACCATTTAACTGCTTATACAGGTCGGTATCGAAATCCGGGACTTCACACTGAAACAGCTTTTCCGTATCAATGTCCCTGAAATCCGGGTTCAACAACACATTGAACTCTTTTTTCAGATCATCAATAATATTGGTGCTGCGCCAGGCTTCCAGTTTCTGCGACGGAAATCCGTTTTCCGAAAAATAGCTCATCGCTTCATCACGGAGCCTTCCTATCCGTGGATTTCCATTGCTGAAAAAATCTCTGTTTTCGGAAAATATTTTTTGTAGTTCGCCTTTTAGTTCAGGCTGAACTATTGTTTTCTTTTTACTCATGATTAAGCCTTTTTCTTCTCATCATTACACCGTGGCCGTATGCTCTTTCAACCACTCATATCCTTTTTCCTCCAGTTCCAAAGCCAGATTTTTATCGCCGGTTTTCACGATTTTGCCATCGTACATCACATGCAC
>CAYXJS010000251.1:2328-3934 GCA_964465045.1 uncultured Bacteroidales bacterium
CCCATAATGGCATGAACCTCTCCGGGCTTGACCTCTAAGTTGAGGCCTTTAATGATCATATTGTCTTCTACAGATACTTTTAAGTCTTTTATTTTCAGCATAATATTTATTCTTAATGGTAATTTTATCCTACACTTCCTTCCAAACTAATTGACAGTAATTTCTGTGCTTCCACAGCAAACTCCATCGGTAACTTATTCAGCACTTCCTTGGCATACCCGTTCACAATCAAACTAATTGCGCTTTCCTCATCTATTCCCCGCTGCTGGAGATAAAAGAGCTGGTCTTCAGAAATTTTTGAGGTAGTTGCCTCATGCTCTACAATGGATGATTTATTATCGGTTTTGATGTACGGGAATGTATGTGCACCGCACTTGTCGCCCAGCAACATGGAGTCGCACTGCGAGAAATTCCTTGAATTAACCGCTTTAGGCGTGATTTTAACCAACCCACGGTAGCTGTTGTTGCTGTATCCGGCAGATATACCCTTGGATATAATCGTGCTCTTGGTATTTCTTCCGATGTGAATCATCTTGGAGCCGGTATCCGCCTGCTGGTAATTGTTGGTAACGGCCACAGAATAAAATTCTCCTTTGGAGTTATCACCAAGCAAAACACAACTCGGATACTTCCATGTAACGGCTGAACCCGTCTCTACCTGCGTCCACGATATTTTGGAGTTGCTGCCTTTTGCCAATCCGCGTTTGGTAACAAAATTATACACCCCTCCTTTTCCTTCTTTATTACCGGGATACCAGTTCTGCACGGTAGAGTATTTCACTTCGGCGTCTTTCAGCGCTACAATTTCTACTACGGCAGCGTGCAACTGGTTTTCGTCACGCATGGGAGCGGTGCATCCTTCCAGATAGCTCACATAGCTGTTTTCATCACCAATAATTAGCGTCCTTTCAAACTGCCCTGTGTTCGCGGCATTAATCCGGAAATAGGTAGAAAGCTCTACCGGACTTTTCACTCCTTTGGGGATATAGCAGAAAGAACCATCGGAAAACACAGCCGAATTCAACGCAGCAAAGTAATTATCTCCTTTTGGTACTACGCTGCCTAAATATTTTTTTACCAGCTCAGGATGTTTTTGAACCGCCTCGCTGAATGAACAGAAAATAATGCCTTTTTCTTCGAGGGTATCCTGAAAAGTAGTTTTCACAGAAACACTATCGAGCACGGCATCTACCGCCACACCGGAAAGTATTTTCTGTTCTTCGAGCGATATGCCCAGCTTATTGAATGTATCGAGCAGTTCCGGATCTACTTCATCAAGGCTGTCGAGTTTTTTCTTTTTGGGTTGCGAAAAATACACGATATCCTGATAATCAATGGCCGGGTAATTTACATGAGCCCACTCCGGCTCTTCCATTTCCTGCCAAATTCTAAACGCTTCAAGCCTGTACTGCAACATCCAGTCTGGCTCATTTTTCTTGGCAGAAATGGTGCGGATCGTATCTTCTGTTAATCCTTTGGGGATAGCTTCCGATTCAATATCGGAAACAAATCCATATTTATAATCAGATTTTGTTACTTCATTTATAATTTGATCACTGTTAGCCATAAGTTATTCATTTAGCATAAATTAGATTTAATAAAAATA
>CAYXJS010000252.1:0-3919 GCA_964465045.1 uncultured Bacteroidales bacterium
AAAAGCACGGCTTCGTTTCTTAAGATGTTTCCGATTTTCGTAACATCTGTTTTGTTGATATTAAAATAGCTTACATATTCCTCTTCAAGCTTTTTATTCACGGTTTCCGGGTCTTGAATTGTCACAGAATAATTATCGCTTCTCTCCATTAACTTTTTGGCTAGTATTTCCTGATAGGAATAAGCCATATCAATAGAGGCATTTTTCATATCTCCTGAAGCTGATTTTCGGGCACCTTTCACAATATCAACAGATGCAGGAAGTACGGCAATTTTTTGGTGTTTGCGCTTTATGGTTTTGAATTCATCAGCTTCATAAAATTTATTGGAGCAGCTTGATGCGGCGATTAAAAGCGATAGCAGTAACGAAAGTTTGGTCAGGTATTTCATGTTTAGTTCATTTTAATTTCTCTCACAAAGATGAAAAGAAAATCCGGATACTGAAAGCATTAAATAGCTTTTCATGAGGATTTTTTAACGCTCTGATTTTTCTTATTGATACTCTTTCGGCTCTACTTCACCTTTCAGCACCAGAAGTCCGTTTGCAGCAAGGGCTCTCATTTCATCCTCGCCGGGGTAGACATGCACCGGAGCAATTTTAAACACGCGTTCAATGATTAGGTTTACAAACCATTTACTGTTGGCAATGCCTCCGGTAATCAGGATGCCGTCCACTTCTCCACGCAATACGGTAGACATGGCGCCCACTTCCTTAGCTACCTGGTATGCCATCGCTTCAAAAACCTCTTGTGCTTTTTCGTCCCCATCAGCAGCACGCATTTCGGCGTCATAAGCGCTGTTGGTTTGTAGGTAAGCTGCTATGCCTCCGTTTCCTTTTACCATTTTCTTCATTTGGTCATAGCTGTATTTTCCGCTAAAGGCAGCTTTAAGCAAAGCTCCTACGGGCAAAGTACCCGTCCGTTCGGGTGAAAAAGGGCCGTCGCCATCCAATGCCTGGTTTACATCAATGACTTTCCCTTTTTGATGCGCTCCAACAGAAATACCTCCTCCAAGATGGACTACAATCAGGTTCAGCTCTTCATATTTCCGCATGATGGATTTGGCATGGGAGCGCGCCACGGCTTTCTGGTTCAGCGCATGGAAAATCGAAACCCGTTCAAAAGCAGGATGCCCGGAATAGCGTGCCAAATTGTGCATTTCATCAACTACTACGGGATCAGCAATGAAGGCTTCTGCATTGGGTAAAGACTTGGCAATATCATCGGCAATCAGTCCGCCCAGGTTGCTGGCATGCTCACCCAGCGGACTGTTTTCCAGGTCTTTCTTCATCGCCTCATTTACTCTGTATACGCCTGAAGGGATGGGTTTTACCAGGCCTCCGCGACCCACAACCGCCCGTATCAGGTTCAGACGAATTTCTGCCTGCTCCAGCTCCTGGTAAATCATCTCTTTGCGGTATTCATACTGGTCGGTGATTTTCTCAAAACGGTCGAGCTCTTCCGTAGAATGACGCAGCGTTTTTAAAAACAGCGCCTTGGCATTTTGATATACCGCAATTTTAGTTGATGTAGACCCGGGATTGATAGCTAATATCCGTATATTATCTTCTTTCATTCTGTATTTCGTTTCACATTTTCAGGATTATTCCATAGCTGCAGCCAGTGCAATTGAAAGCATTTTGCTGCGATTGGTGTCTGAGCGTGATGTGAGAACTACCGGCACCTGTGCACCCATAATTACAGCAGCGGATGATGATCCTCCGAGGAAATTAAGAGTTTTGTACATAATATTACCTGCCTCAATGTCCGGAGTTACTACAATGTCGCAATCGCCCGCTACTTCGCTTTTGATACCTTTGTGCTCGGCGGCTTCTTTCGAAACAGCATTATCTATCGCAAAAGGGCCATCAACAATGCATCCTTTAATTTGATTTCGTTGGTTCATGGTATTCAACATAGCTGCATGCACTGTAGCCTCCATCTTCGGGTTGAGCGTTTCTACGGCTCCAACTATGGCAACTTTAGGTGTTTTAATTCCCAGTTTGTGAAACGCTTCTACGGCGTTGTTTACCAGGTTCACTTTATCTTCAAATTCCGGAGCTACATTCATTGCGGCATCTGTCAGGCATAATAGCTTGTGATAGTAAGGGCTCTCAAAAAAGGCTACATGGCTGAGCGTTCCGCCTTTGCGCAGACCATTTTCTTTATCAAGAACGGCTTTAAGGAGTGGGCCTGTGCTTACATGGCCTTTCATCAGAATATCGGCCATTTTTTCTTTGATAAGGGCTACGGCAATGCGGGCAGCATCAGCAGGGCCTTTGTCGGTGTGCACAATCTCTGCATTTTCGAGGTTTAAGCCTACCTCTTTAGCTACACGGGTAATATCATCTTTGTTGCCTACCAAAATCGGCGAAACAATATCATTTTCAGCAGCTTCCTTTACAGCCATCAGTACGGCTTTATCAGCGGCAGCCGCAACGGCGAGCCGGCGTGTTGTCTTTTCTTTTGCTATGTTGACAAGTTCATCTAATTCCCTAATCATTTTTTTAAGTTTTTGTTTTGTTATTTTTTTGCAAAAAAACGAAAAATTGTCGATTTGGCTCTGTGTTCAAGTGCGTTTTTCCAGCGCCAACCGTTATTCAAACCGATTCTATTTTTGTGTATAATAATCTATCATGTGTTGAATACTCTGTTTACAAGCACCGCAAAACTCTTCTGCACTCAGGGAATTCATAAGGCAGTCTGAGGAAGGGCGGTATACGCCTTTAGCTACATAGCCGCCACCTTCAAAAACACCTAACTGATTCACATATTTTCCGGTGTCAGGTGTGGGAATGGGTGTTCCTTCCGGAATCAGCTTTTCCCATTTTCCATTAAAATCGGTGAGCGTAGTGAGATTCGGCTCCCAGGGTTCGGCTTCTAAAGAGAAAAAGTCGTTGTATGCTACGGAAGAGGTGTAGTACTCATCGCCCAGTCCGGCAAAACCATGGCCGAACTCATGGACGAATATCCTGGCTGAATGTTCGTTGCTGTTAACGCTTACGTTATAATGATTGTAGATAGCTCCGCCACCGTATTTTTCTGTGTTTACCAGAATGTATATCTGGTCGTACGGCACATTGGAAGCCACATCACGCACCCGCTTATTATCTGTGGTCATGCAATAGCGCTCGCTGTCAAAAGTATAGAATGAGGAATTGAGCAAAGTGCTGCGATACATTTCTTCTCCCGGAACATCGCTTCCGTTTTCGGCAGAAGGCGCAAGCACGCCGTAAATGTTAAAATTCCCTTTGTTTTGTGTGTAAGGTTCAAACAAAAACAACTCATCTGCAAACCTGTTGCAATCCTCAATAAATCGTCCCATCTCCGCTTTTGTATACCCTTCCGGGATAATTGCCACATCCACATTTTCTGAAGAATGCCCGTTGCTCATCACATCAAAAGCCGGATATTGCATCCTGTCTTGTGGCCGGATGAAATAGGAGTCGGGGTTCACATCCAAACTATAGCTTTTTTGGAAACGGTTCATGCTATCGCGGCTGTAAAATATAACTTCAACCGGCTTTTTGGGATAGGGAAATACAATGGTTTCATAAAAAGCACGTCTTACGGTATCGGCTTCGGAGGTGGTCTGCCATTCACGAAACAAGCTGCTGTAACCACGACTGTATAACGTCTTTCCGGTAGCTTTGTCATTCACTTTAAAAAAGTAATGACCGTATTCTAAAGTATCGATAAGGTTTGTATAAGAACCTCCCCAGTGCGGCTCCTCAAGCATTTCATCCAAAGCGTAAAACTCACTGCTGTCAGTACCGCCGTGGATGTAATCAATACGAAGTGTTTTGTTGTAAAAAACGGAGTCGAAAACAGGTGATTCAGCCAGGCCAAGGATTGGGATGCTTATCAATATGGCAAGCAAGAGTGTTTTTGTTTTCATGTGCTGTTATTTTGTTAACAAAA
>CAYXJS010000253.1:0-3876 GCA_964465045.1 uncultured Bacteroidales bacterium
CCAACTTGTCCCGCCTTGGCGGGAGTAGAGTCCGCCGGATCATACTGTGATTAATCCCTAATTATTTTGGCAATAGTTATTTAAATTCCAAATTACCACCACTCATAATTTGTTTATAGGTAATCTTATTCTGTAATTCTGATTTATTTAGTTCGACCTTTAGTTTTTTTCTTATATCAATATTTCTTTTCTCAATGTTTAGTACGTTCCCATCTTTAAGGATAACTTTAGCACTTTTAACTTGAGGTATTCCTAAAATAAACTCTGCATTAGCAGGGTTTACTGGATAAAAACCTAATGTTGAAAAAATATACCAAGCACTCATTTGTCCACAGTCATCATTTCCAGTTATACCATTTGGCTCATCGCTGTAAAAAGTATTGTATATTTTTGTTATGAGTTGATTCCCTTTTTCTGGTGTATTTGAAAACGCATATAAATATGCAATGTGATGACTTGGTTCATTACCGTGTGCATATTGCCCTATGAGACCTTCTTGACCAAGGTGTTTGTCTGCTTCATCATTTGATAGCGTGAAAAATGTGTTCAATTGATTTGTGAATTTATCTTTTCCACCTAGAAGTTCAATGTAATTTTTAACATCATAATGACTTGGTGTCCAAGTGTATTGCCAAGCGTTTGCTTCCGTATAATCTCCGGGATTATTCATTGGTGATGTGGCTTCCAAAGGTTCAAAAGGAAATCTGAAATTCTCTTTAGAGTCTTTTCCACGCATTAATCCAGTTTCGCTATCAAATAAATTCTCATAGTATTTTGACCTTTTTCTAAATGTTTTAGCAATACTATCTCTTCCCATTTTTTTAGCCATATTCGCAATAGCATAATCATCAAATCCACTTTCGAGTGTTCTAGAAACAGACTCATTATCTAAAAAATCAAATGGATAGTAACCGTATTTGTTGTACATATCCCAGTCAGAATTTAGATGATTTTCTGTGCTGGTTTCTACCATTGCTTTCATAGCTTCATCGTAACTAAAACCTTTAAATCCTTTATTATATGCATCAACAATAACAGGAATAGAATGATTACCAATCATACAATGATTTTCTTGTCCCCAAGCTGTCCAAATAGGAAGATAGCCTTGCGCCTTATGGTGAGCTAAAAAAGTATTAATAAAACCATCTACACGTTCAGGAACGAGAATGGTGTATAAGGGATGAGCAGCTCTGTAGGTATCCCAAAGTGATAATGTTGAATAGTATTCCCCATTTTCAGCTAAAGCAATTTTATCGTCAGCACCTCTATATTTACCATCCACATCTGCAATATTTGAAGGTTGTAAAAACAAATGATACAAAGCCGTGTAAAAAATAGTTTTTTGTGTATCATCAGCTTCAATTTCAATCTTTTTTAAATAGGTATTCCAAATTTCTTTTCCATCATTTTTTACTTTTTCAAAATCCCAATGGTATAGTTCATTTTTTAAATTCTTTTTGGCTCCGGCAACACTCACAGTAGATAGTGCAACTTTACAAAGTAACTGCTTGTTGTTTAAGTTAAACGACAATGCGTACTTAGGTGCGTTTTCTTTAGGTAATCTTTCTAGTGTTTCAACAGCATCATAAGTTTGATCAAAAGTTAGAGTGAAAAAATATTTACGTTCTACCCAATTTTTGGTGTGACAGTAACCAGAAATAGTTTTCTTATCTGCTTCCAGTTTAACATCACTATCTAAAACCAAGCTGTCAGTTAAAAATCGTAAACCGTGTTGAAGATTGACAAGTAATTTTGCATTATTATTTGGATAAGTGTAACGATGGAAAGATACGCGCTCGGTTGAAGTAAGTTCAGCTTTTATCTGACTGGAAAGCTCAACAGAGTAGTAAGAAACCTCCGCTTTTTCTTTCATTTTTTTTGCTGAAAACTCAGTAGGATTACCAACAAATGGATACAAAAGAATATCTCCAAACTCACTTATTCCAGTTCCACTGGCTCTTGTGTTTGAGAATCCAATTATGGTTGAGTCTTTTAATTGATAACCGCTCGTATAATCCCAACCTTGGTCAGTATTATCTGGTCCTGGTTGTACCATTGCAAAAGGTCTACTTGGTCCAGGAAAAGTATGTCCAGTTCCATCTGTTCCAATAAATGGATTCACAAATTGGGTATAATCAATAGGTTTGATTTCAACTTTATTGTCGTTAGTACAACTTATGAAAGTTGAAAAAGCTAAAATTATTAATAGGTATTTCTGCATCTCGTTTTAATTATTGCCAACGTTTCGGGCTATAAGTAGTGCTGTGCAAAAATGCCACTACTTTTTAGCTATTCATCAAATTTAGCAAAAAATCTCAAAACTTCGATTAAGTACAAAATACAGCATTACTTATAGCCTCGTGTTGAACTCAACCTAAAGGTAGCTTTAAGTCAGTCTGTTCGTATAAGAAATTATTTAACCAAAACTTATACGTATGAAAGACCAAAAAATCCAGCATGAAGATACAAGGTTTTCTTCATCTGAACAAGGAAAAAGCGTGATGAAGATTTTCAGGCAACAGTTAAGGGTTGCCAACCGTACTGACCAGACGGTTAAAAACTACACCCGGAGCATCGAAGGCTTGATGAACTTTTTGGATGAATCACCTGAGAACCTCGATGTGGATCAAATTATTGATTTTCTGCATGATTTGAAAATCGAAAAAGAGCGTAACTGGCGAACAGTCAAAATCTATGTGGCCGGTATCCGGTGGTACTATCAGCATGTGCTTGGCGATGAAGAAACAGCCATGTCAATTCCCTATCCAAAGGAAGAAAAGTCGTTGCCCCAAATCCTCAGCCGCGAAGAGCTTAGCGCTCTGTTTAATGCCTGTAGCAATCAAAAACACCGGGTGATGTTCCGGTTGATGTATTCTTCCGGACTGCGCAGGGGCGAACTTATCCGGCTCACCCCTGAGGATATCGATACCAAAGATGGCCAATGCAGGATACGCATCTTAAAAAGCAAAGGCAATAAGGACCGCTACACGGTTTTATCTCCAAAGGTGCTGCAGGAGTTGCGCGAGTATTACACCACCTGCCGCCCCAAGACCTACCTTTTCAACGGGCGCTACAAAAGCCAGCCTATGAGCAGCGAAGGCCTCCGGCACGCTTTGGCCGCGGCGGTGAAAAAGGCCGGGATACGCAAAGAAGTCAATATGCATATTTTACGGCACAGCTTTGCCACTCATTGTATTGAACACGGCATGAACATCAAAACCCTGCAATACCTCATGGGGCACTCTTCGGTACTTACCACCATGATATACCTACACATCAGCCAGGTGCCCCTCGAACATGCATTTAGTCCTATCGACAAATGGGAGGCCTGACCGTTGCCGATGTGTTCAATAAGTTCCTGCCAGAATATGAAAAAAAACACATCATCAGCAGCTATCACCGTGGAGTGATCGATAGCATCCAAAAATGCAGGACCAAACATATGGGAGGTCATTGGAAGGTATGTACCCATTGCGGTGAAACCAAAAAGCACTACAACTCCTGCGGTAACCGACATTGTCCCTCATGCCAGGGCATCAATAAAGAAAAGTGGATACTTGAACGGGAATATGACTTGCTTCCCGTAAAGTATTTTCATGTCGTCTTTACAGTGCCATCTGAACTAAGGGTGTTGTTTATCCGTAATCAAAAACTGCTCTACAACCTGCTTTTTAAAGCGGCATGGCAAACGATTGATGAGTTTGCTCATGACCCCAGGCAAAGCATGATGGCCAAAACCGGGATGATCGCCATTTTGCACACCTGGACACAAAAATTGCTATACCATCCACACCTGCATTGCATTGTCCCGGCAGGGGGTATTGATACACGAGGGCAATGGAAGAAAAGCAAAGGAAGCAGCGATTTCCTGTTTTA
>CAYXJS010000254.1:0-3837 GCA_964465045.1 uncultured Bacteroidales bacterium
TTATCACTCTTATTTTGCTCTTAGCTCAGCAACTTTTTGCCCAGGACCTCTCCAAACTTTCTGTAAAAGGAAAACCTCAAAAGCTTTCCAGCGAAATGGTGGCTGTGCGCGACAATGACGGAAACTATGCAGCAGCTATTCAGTTTATTTCTGATATGGATGGCTATAGCTATGATTCGTACAACGGGGTAGTACGCATGGACGACAATCCCGGCAAGGATATGGTTTACGTGCAGGCCAGCGAACGCGTAGTGGAAGTGCATAAGTCAGGGTACAAGCCCTTAAAAATCATTTTGAGCGAGTATGGGATACAATTGAATGAAAAAGAGGTTTGGCAGATTACAATTACAGGAGATAAAAAGACGGGTAACACATTGCCCGTAACGTTTATGGTTGAACCTTCCGATGCCCGGTTGACAGTAGATGGCAAAAGCATTGAAAACACAAAACCCATAAAGCTAAAAACAGGCGAACACCAGTTCAGCGCAGAGCGTGAAAACTACCAAACCATAAACAAAACCATAAATGTGAGCGATCAACAGGTTTTGTTTCAATATAAGATGGAAGAAATACAGGACGCCGGACTGCAAATTACCAGTGAACCCTCAGACGCCACGGTAATTCTTGATGGCGTAGAATTGGGCAAGACACCCGTCTCCAGTTTTTACCCAGCTGGTACTTACCCTATCGAGGTATCTAAAAAAGGATTTGTAGCCATAGAAGATGAAACCCTTACTGTAACAACCCCCACAACCACTAAACACTACACCCTCGAAGAAAACGTAGGCTACCTCACCGTAAAAACCCGCCCGGAAGCTACCGTACGCTTCAACGGCGAGGAGGTAGAGGGCAATACCCGCATCAAGCTCAACCCCAGCGTGGTGAATGTAAAAGTGACCATGGCCAAGGCCGAGACGCTGGAGGAGTCAGTGGTTATCAAACGCAACGACGATAAAACCATAGAACTCATGCCCGACATCCAGACCGGAACCATACAAGTAGCGCCCACACCCTTTGACGCCAAAGTAGAACTCACCGGCGATGCCGGCGAGCATTACACTTCCGAGGGTATGAAAGTGTTTAGCGATATCCCGGTGGGCACCTACCAGCTCGAGGTAAGCAAAGAGGGCTACCAAACCTACGAAAGCGAAATTAACCTAGCCGCCAATGATAAAGTGCCCCGTAACCCTAAACTGGAAGAAGGGCCTGATGTCGATATCGAATTGGTCAAAGTCGAAGGTGGCTGCTTTGACATGGGCTGCACAAGCGAGCAAAGCAACTGCGATGACGACGAAAAACCCGTCCATGAAGTTTGTGTGGATGATTTTTACATCAGCAAGACGGAGGTGACACATGCCCAATACATTGATTTTTTGAATGAAACAAGCGTAAGCAGCAATGGAAGTAAAGGCGGTACAGAATACATCGATATGGATGACGACGATTGCGCGATAGGATATAGAGGCGGGGAATTTTTTTTTAAGGGGAGTGGTAAAGCCGATGATGCCCAATGCCCGGTCATTGAGGTCACCTGGTATGGTGGCAAAGCTTTTGCCGAATGGGCCGGGGGGCGACTCCCGACCGAGGCGGAGTGGGAATATGCGGCCCGTGGAGGCAGCAAGAGCCGGGGCTATAAGTATGCCGGCAGCAATGATATTGACCGCGTGGCCTGGTATGATGGCAATTCCGGTAGTAAAACCCACCCTGTCGGCCAAAAACAACCCAACGAACTGGGTTTATACGACATGAGCGGGAACGTATGGGAATGGTGCAGCGATTGGTATGACAGCGATTATTATGGGGATAGCCGCAGGGATAATCCCCAGGGGCCGTCGTCAGGTAAACAGCGCGTTCTTCGGGGCGGCTCGTGGGACAACGGCGACTCCGACTGCCGTGTGGCCAACCGCCTCAGGGATAACCCGGCCATTCGCACGGCAACGGCGGTTTCCGTATTGCCCGCTAGTACATGTTACCCTATATACTTTAGTTCTTTTACACTTTGCTCTTTAAATTTTATACTCTTTACCCTGTGAAATCCCTGTTTCGCAGGGAGCAGCGAAGTTGCAATTTCACAGGGTTTTTTAAGCCGCGAAGCGGCTTTTTTTGAAAATTTTAGGTTATGGCTGGGAAAGAAAACATTATAGAAGATTTTTATGGGTTTATAAAGTATTTGCTACCCATCATCAACAAATTTCCCCGGGAGCAGAAGTTTATATTGGGTGAGCGGATAAGCTCTTATTTATTGCAGATTCATGAGCTTTATATTGAAGCCTATTACGGGCAAAAGCAGACAAAAAAAGAAAACCTGCACAAAGTGAATGTGAAACTGGAACAATTGCGATATATGGTAAGGTTGTCGTATGATATGAGATACATCAATAATAAACGCTATGGTTACATTAGTGAACAGCTTATGGAAATAGGAAAGAAAACCGGCGGATGGTTAAAATCACTATCATGAAAACGTTTAAAAACCTTTATCCACGGGTGTATGCTTTTGAAAATTTGCTGCTGGCATCGCGCAAAGCACAATTAGGTAAACGCAGCCAACAAAATGTAGGGCGGTTTAATTTTTTTCTGGAGCACAACCTGGTGCAGCTTCAAAAGGAGTTGCAAGAAAAATCCTATCAACCCGGCCCATACGAAACCTTCACTATTTTAGAGCCCAAAAAACGCATGATTAGTGCTGCTCCGTATCGCGATCGTGTCCTGCACCATGCCCTGTGTAATGTCATTGAACCCCTGATTGAACCCACATTTATTTATGATAGCTATGCTAATCGTAAAGGGAAAGGCACTCATAAGGCACTCGACCGCTATAAAATCTTTGCCCGGAAAAACCGCTATGTATTGAAATGCGACATCAAAGATTATTTCCCTTCTATAGACCATGAAATACTGAAAAGGCTATTGCGCAGAAAAATAGGATGCAATGATACGTTGCAGCTTATTAGCAGTATCATAGACAACAGCAACCCACAAAAACAGGTACTCTACGTTTTCCCCGGCGATGATTTGTTTACACAAATTGAACGCCGAAAAGGATTGCCCATTGGCAATCTGACCAGTCAGTTTTTTGCGAACCTTTATCTGAATCCCTTAGACCATTTCGTAAAGGAGCAGTTGCGGTGTAAATATTACATCCGTTATGTGGATGATTTTGTTTTGTTTGGGGATGATAAAAAGCGTCTTTATGAAATGCTCGTTGAAATCAAAAACTTCCTGCAAACATTGAGGTTAAAAGTGCATGAAAACAAATCAAAGGTGTTTCCTGTAAAAGTGGGAATTCCATTCCTGGGGCATACGATGTTTCCAGAGTATAGCTTGCTGAAAAGTGAAAACGTAAAACGGCAAAAGAAAAGAATAAAAACCCGAATAGGATTAGTAAAACAAGGAAAAATGAGTTTTCAACAGTTTGAAAACGGCATAAAAAGCTGGGGAGCCCATGCCCGTTACTCAAAAACCTATCATCTGCGAAAACGCATAAACAGTCTTCTTTTAGAAGGGGGAATAGACCTGAAAACAGCGCGTTCTTCGGGGCGGCTCGTGGAACAACAACGACAACAACTGCCGTGTGGCCAACCGCAACAGGAACAACCCGGACAATACGAACAACAACAACGGTTTCCGTATTGCCCGCTAATACAATTATAGCCGGAACTTTTTGCTTTAAGGAGCAAAAGGGCGTGCACATACTTGTACAAGGTCTGTTTCCCGGTTGAACAGTTTGGCACTATCAACCGGATAGATTTTTCAACCCTCCCTCCTTAGTAAGCTATTGAACGGGAGGGAGGGTTTTTATTGAAGCCTTGCATCACTTATCGGCTTAAAGGCCTG
>CAYXJS010000255.1:0-3831 GCA_964465045.1 uncultured Bacteroidales bacterium
GAAAAAAAATTGCATTACAAAGAACTTAAAAAAATCGTTGAACAATATTTAAATAATTAAGCTATGAAAAAACATGTTTTAGTTACACTATTTTTTGCCTTTTCTTTTCTGTTGGCTGCTGCGGGCGGCTACGAACCAGGCGACAAGGCTACCGATTTTAAATTGAAAAACATTGACGGGAGCTGGGTTTCGCTAAGTGATTATGAGGATGCCAAAGGATTCATTGTTATTTTTACATGCAATCACTGCCCCTATGCAGTCAAGTATGAGGATCGCATTATTGCATTAGACAAGAAATATAAAGAAAAGGGGTATCCGGTAATAGCCATAAACCCGAATGATCCTGAAGTTCAGCCTGAAGATTCATTTGACAATATGAAAGTGAGAGCTCAGGAGAAAGGATTTACATTTCCGTATCTTTTTGATGAAAATCAGGAAATTTATCCTCAGTATGGTGCTACGAAAACCCCGCACGTTTTCTTGCTTAATAAATCGAATGGGGATTACATCGTTAAATATATCGGTGCTGTTGACGACAACTATAAAAGTGCAGAAGCAGTTGAAACGCATTATGTTGAAAACGCTGTAGATGCTCTGCTGAAAGGGGAGGAGCCTCCAAATACTTCCGCTAAAGCAATTGGATGCAGCATCAAGACAAAATAATTTTCTGACAAAATCAAAAAGCGTCGTAATCAATAATTTTCAGATTGCGACGCTTTTTTTTTGCTGGAGGCTTTGTTATTATGATTTATAATGGGAATTGTTTGCCAGTAATCTGTTTCCGTCTATATTACTTATAAAACGTTGCTCTATTTTCAGCACGTGGAGTGTATCCGTAATCATGTTTTTCGTTTCAAATAAAATCGCCAGGTAAAGCAAGCTGCGTTTTGTGTTGTCCTTTTCCTTTTTTATGCGTTTAACCTGTGTTTTTCTTAGTACTTCTATTTTATTCAGCAATACTTCATTCTTTTCTATGACAGGAGCTGTATTATTATAATTGTGATTTTTAATGATTTCCGTTAAATCAAAAGAATAATCTTCAATTTCTTTGGCTAATTCAATTAATTCCTGGTATTGCTGTTGCGTAAATGACTTATGGTTATTATCCACATGCTCCTTGGCTTGCTCATAAATAGCCCTGATTGAGCGTGTAAGCTCCCGGATATAGTCTACTACCTGAACATAATTGTGGCCTGATTCAATATCCTGCTCTTCGAGCTTATTAACGGTAAGGTAAAGATTGCCTTTGTTCTCCTTGACGTTTTTCCGCAGGCTATTCACCTGCTTACCAACGTCGCGCAGTAAATGCCGGTTTTCCTGGTATATCCCTTCAATCACATCATGATAAATCTTCGAAATGCTGGATAGTGTACCAATCACACTCCGGTTGCATTTGATCAGCAAGTTTTCGCGGGAGGAAAGTTTAGCATCATCAGCCAGTACCTTTTGGCGTGATTCAGTTTCTTCAGAACGTTTTTTATGAAATGCATGAGTGCGAATAACGAAAATGATAGCTACAGCAATAAGCACAAAAATTGCAACCATCCCTCCATAAAAAATTACCAAAGCAAAGATGAATGCGGCTGTAAAAGCTATAAAGGCCGTAAAAAACCACCCTCCGATCACCGTAATAACACCAGATATGCGGTAAACAGCACTTTCACGTCCCCAGGCTTTATCTGCAAAAGAAGTTCCCATGGCAACCATAAAGGTAACATAGGTTGTTGAAAGGGGCAATTTCATCGAGGTGGCAAAAGAGATGATAATACTGGCCACTACCAGATTTACCGAAGCCCTGAGCAAATCAAAAGAAACGCCGTCTTCGGTAATCTCATCCGGTGGTTCAAAGCGCGATTGGATTTTATTGATTACCTTGTTGGGTAATACTTTCCGGATGGCATTGTTGATGTTCATGCTTCCGCGTACTAGTGTCTGGACAAATGGAAAAGCTCTAAACCTTTCTTCACCCTCATTTTGGCGACTCAGATTGATTTCAGTTTTCACTACACTCTGGGCTTTTTTCGATTTCCATAATGTAATAACCATAATCAGCCCTGCTGCCAACAGCAAAAACGTTGGGGTTTTAACAGACCCTTGCAATGCTTCCATTGTTAAGGTTTCGGGGTTGGCACTTGCGCTATCCATAAAAACCTGGTATGAAGAATATCCGGCCAGCGGCACACCGATGAAGTTTACAAGATCGTTGCTGGCAAAAGCCATGGCTAACGCGAAAGTACCAACCAGTACGATTATTTTCAGCACATTTAATTTGATGAACTGAGATATACCCTGCAGAATAAGGGTCCAACCTACAAAACTAACACCAACAATAGTAAGCACATTTTTCATGATCCATTGGTGCTGTTCGTCAGAAATAAACGAAGAACCTTTGGCCCCCTTTATCAGGATAAAGTAGGTAATAATAGATATTGCCAGTCCACCGTATATGCCTCCAAAATATTTTAGCGTTTTTTGAATTTTGAAAGTAAAAAGCAACCGGGTAATGTATTGAATGAATGCACCAATTGTAAATGATACTACTACCGAAAGCAATATCCCCGAAATAATCATCAGGGCTTTCCCGGTATTAATATATTCGTATAATTCAACGTCTGGTGTGGCAATGGCTTTCATCAAGGCAACGGCCACTGCGGCTCCCAGCAATTCAAAAACAATAGAAACCGTGGTGGAAGTGGGTAAACCCATTGTGTTAAAAGCATCCAGCAGAATTACATCGGTCAGCATGACAGCCAGAAAGATGATCATGATTTCATTGAAATAAAACATGTCGGGGTGGAAAATGCCTTTGCGGGCCACTTCCATCATGCCGCTTGAAAAAGTGGCACCAACCAATACTCCTAATGCTGCAATTATCATGATAACTTTAAGCGGCGCAGCTTTTGAACCAATAGCCGAATTCAGAAAATTTACCGCATCGTTGCTAACACCAACCACTAAGTCGGATATGGCCAGGAGGAATAATACAATAATGAGAATCAAATAAATTGTCTCCATGCTAAATGGTTTTTTCGTTCTAAAACAAGTAGCCTGAGTTTACTTGTTTATGCAATCGCAATATTACTAAATTTTGGTTATTTTCAATTGGTTTCAGGCAAATGAATTGGACATAAAAAAATCCGGTAAGTAAACACTGCTTTGATTAACAGCGGCTTGTTACCGGATGTAGATTATTTTGAATTGAAACAAATTTTACCGCGCATCTTTTAATCTGATGGATAATGTTTCAGGATCGCGGCTTACTTCAATTTCTTCTACCAAAGACTTATTGTAAGAAATGTAAGAAACTACAATGTTGTATGTTCCTGGCGTTATATGATCGAAAGCAAAGTTACCGTCAAAATCAGTAAATATTTTTTTTCCACTTTCTTTGAGTCGTACCTCTACGCCTGGAAGTGCTTCACCAGATGTGAAATCTTGTACCTGCCCATTTATCGTAACGTTAGCCTCAGTTTTAGAAGTGTTGCTTTTACGCTTGTCATCATTTTCGTTACCTGCTACCAGGTTTACTGTTAAAAAGATAAAGAAAAGAAATACCAGTTTGCTTTTCATAGTTTCTGATTTTTGTTTGATGCAAAAGTAAAGGGAAGCAAGGGCTTATATGTTTCTTCCAGGTTACTTTTATGTTAATTCAATATTAAGTCTTGAAATAACTCACCAAACAAGGGGAGGAGAGGGGGTGTTTTTTCAATTAGACTTAAAGAATACATTAGTTTTATAGAGTTGTAACGATAGTTACTTATTTAAGTAAAAATTGAAAATAATAGATTCCCGCCCGAACGTAGTTCGGTACGGGCGGGTCTCCGTCAGGCA
>CAYXJS010000256.1:0-3802 GCA_964465045.1 uncultured Bacteroidales bacterium
AAATCAAAAGTAAAAGAATCTGATATTGAAATTGCTGATAAAATCCATCAGATTTTCGATCTGAAACCCGGAGCGATTATCAAGCGTTTCGGCCTAAAAAATCCTATATTCGGGCTTACAGCAGCTAACGGCCACATGGGGCGCGATCCGGAAACTAATGAGGTTACGGTTTATAACGGCAATGGCGACAAAACCGGGCATAATAAAACAGTAGATTTCTTTGCCTGGGAAAAGCTGGATTTTGTAGACACTATCAAACAAGCATTTAACTTATAGCGAAGCATTCAGGTTAATAATAAAAGAGTTTGCCTTCAGGTGTAGTAGTGCTTTTTACTTCAACGGGCAAGTCTTCGCTTTTTATTATTCTTTCAAATTTCTGGGCTATACCCAATTGGTAATCATGAGGCTCAAAGAGGACATATCCATTCGGATAATCCGATGAAGAGAACCTTGAGGCCGCTTTTCTGATTTTGTGTGTTGCGCGCTCAAAGCTTTCGCGGGTCAAACGATATTTTTGGTTTTCCACCTTTTCCTGGCCCTCGCAAAGCTCATACCCTAATGTTTTATTGTACTCGATAGCGGCTTTGTTATCCCGAAGTGTGCGGATATAAGATTCTTTCCCGCCAAGGATGTAGAAATTTATTTCTATCAGCGTAAGCGAGGCTAATAAAGGAATATGGGTTTTTAGGTATTTCTCGTTTGCTATAAACAACCCGGACTCTGAAGTGCCATCACCCTGGCGATCGATGTTTTTTTCGTTAATCACGCCGATTCTATCATCCTTGTAAATTATCAGGTAATAAAAATTGTTGTAGTTATTAATAGACTCAAACCACCTCTGTTGCATTTCAGGCGTGATATACTCACGATATTCCATATACCGGTTTACTCTTTCAGCGTTTCTCCACTGGCGAAGTAGCTCAATGTCTTCTTGGGTAATCCGCTTGAGTGTAATGCCGTAATTATGAATTCTCATTTCAGGATTTTCTTAATCGAATATGGAGGTTTTTTATTTTGCACCAGGTAAATCCGGTTTAGGTATTCACCAATAATACCCAGACTTAAAAGAATCAGGGATGTAGAAAACAAAATCGTAACAATCATAGAGGTGTAACCCAAGGGCACATCAAAAAATATTTTCCGGATAATGAACCGTACACCAAAGCCAAAGCTGATTACAGACGCTATCAGTCCTGTAGCCGTCATCAGCTTAAGCGGAACGGCTGTATAATAAATCGTTATATTGAAAAAGAGCCTTAACAGCTTCCCTGCTGTATAACCTGATCCTCCACCCTTACGGGAAATGTGCCGGACCTCCACAAAAGCAATATCTTCGGTATACCAAAGAAAAAGCTCATCGATATAAACAAAGTTCTGATAATGATTCAAAATATCTTTTACCAGCTTATTTTCTATAAGTTTGAAAGATGAACCCTCACCAGGTGCATTATAGAAGGTTTTAGATGTTTTCTTCAGGAACTTGCTGCCGAGATTACGCCACAAGTTATGCTTTTTCCTTTTGTAATAACCATAAACCAGGTCAGCGTTTGTTTCCTCGTGTTTTTTTATCAGTTTGATGATTTCTTCAGGAGGTGTTTGCAAGTCATCGTCGATGGTTATTACATTACTTTCTTTAACAAAACTGAGTCCGCAAAAAATCGCATTATGTTGCCCGTAATTCTTGGCTAGCCGGATGGCTTTCACTTTATCCGGATAATCCTTTTTAAGGTAGGTTAAAACTTTCCAGCTTTGATCCTTGCTGCCATCATCCACAAAAATCACCTCAAAACTTTTACGGACGCTTTCGAAAGCGGAAGTTATCCCTTCAAAAAGCGAAACGAGCGTTTCTTCTGCATTATAAACAGGCACCACAACGCTGTAATCCACCCGGTTTGATCTTCTATTCTGGTTCATCCTCCTCCCATAATCAGTTCTGTTCCCGTAATCCACTTTGCTCCATCCGATAAAAAGAAAGCAATAGCATTGGCCACATCCTCGGGCTCGCCAAAACCCAGCGGCATAATTTTTTCAAAATTCTGCAACACTTCTTCTGAAATGGTTTTTCCGGCGCCTTCCACCATCGGCCCTTTCACAAAAGAAGGCTTCAGGCAATTGGAGCGGATTTTTTTCGGCGCCAGCTCCAGGGCCAGCGTTTTAGAATATGCTTCTATAGCTGCTTTGGAGCCGCTGTAGAGCGCTCCGCCAAAGTACGGATATTTGGTTGCTATAGAAGACAGGAAAACAAAAGCGCCTCCATTTTCGATTTTTTTCTTTTTCAGGATGCGTGCGGTCAGATATACTGCAGCCTCATAGTTGACCTCAAAAAGCTGCGTCACATTTTTCTGCCGGATAAATTTTACGGGCATGTGTGCCGTAATACCAGCCGAATGCACAACACCGTGCAAGGCGGGCAGTTTATCCACCAGGGCGTTACGCTCCTCCTCAGAAGTCAAGTCTCCTGTGATAAGCTGATGATCGCCACCCGTCAAAGAGTCCAGCACTTCCTGCCCCCGGGCTTGATTCCGGGCATTTAAAAAGACAGTACCACCGAGAGCAGCGCATTTTTTGGCTGCAGCAGCTCCTATTCCGGATGAAGCGCCGGTTATCAAAATATTCTTATCCTTTAACGAAAAACCATCCATAGCTTACACCTCAATCAATTTTGGAATCACCAAATTATCGGCATGCATATTCATGCTGCCCCATGAAAGCCCTACTCCAAAACCACTAAGAATTAAATCCTTTACATTTCCATCAAGCTGCTCTTTCAATTCTGTGACAATGGTCAGCGGGATGGATGCAGAGCTTGTATTGCCAAAATTATGAATAGAATTAGGAAATTTATCTTTTTCAAGCTTCAGCTTTCGCCGGATGGAGTTATTCATCAGCATATTGGCCTGATGAAGCACGTAATAATCAAAATCCTCCAGCGTTTTTCCAAGCTGATTTTCCACTAACTCACGAATATTGGGCGCCACTTCCCTCATTGAAAAGTGAAATACTTTTTCACCGTTCAGGGCTACCTGAATACCGTTGCGCATCATTCCATTACCGTAATCTTTGTATTCAAAAGACTCTTTGGTTATAAAATGCCGCAGTCCTCCTTCAGGAATAATTATAGCGTCATATCCTGAGCCATCGGACTGCAGGTTAAATGTCATGACTTCAGCGCTATCATCAAACTCCAGTGCCGTGGCTGTGCCGGCGTCTCCGAATAGCAGGTATGTACTTTTATCCCGATACGAGGATGTAGCTGTAGAAACATCGCCTACCAGCATAAGCGCTTTTTTAATTCCGCCGGTGCTTATGAGGCTTCCTAGCTGTGAGAGGCCATAAACATAACCGGAGCATCCTAAATTTATGTCATATGCCATCGTAGTTTTCGGCAAACCGAGACGGTCTTGCAAAATAATACCCGTAGCCGGCAAGATATAGTCGCCTGCCTGAGAAATAAAAACTAGCGCATCAATATCCTGCTTATCCCAGTCCAATTCTGCTATCAGTTTTTCTGCTGCCTCATAGCATAAATCAGCAGTAGTTACTCCCTTTTCAGCTACACGACGATACTCAATGCCCGTGGTTTTCACAAACATTTTCCGTTCTTTCTCGGTAGTCAGCTCATAATCATAATTGGATTCCCTATTACGCGGAACGCATGCCGAAATGCCACGAACTCGTGTTTTTGGAACGTTTACAATAGCCATCAGCCTGCTTTTTTTAATTCCATAACCTTATCATACAAATCCTGAATCGTCTCAGATTGCTGTATATCTTCAGCATTAATGGTGACGTCGTATTCGCT
>CAYXJS010000257.1:0-3801 GCA_964465045.1 uncultured Bacteroidales bacterium
ATCAACCTGATGGAGCGCGCCGCTAAAAGACTGGCAAGCTGGATTAACCGGAATATCAGAACTGCCCAAAAGATCAACATTGTTTGCGGCCCCGGAAATAACGGCGGAGATGGCATGGCGCTGGCAAGGACGCTTATAGATAAAGACTATCAGACGGAAGTCTTCTTATATAACCCGAACGATAAATTATCGCCCGACAATGAGACAAACCTGAAACGCCTTGAACGGATTCCGGAAGTAACCGTAAACATCATTAAAAATGATGAGGACTTACCTGATTTCAGTCCTGACGACGTTGTTGTAGATGCGCTTTTCGGGTCCGGACTGACACGCGAAATTGAAGGCGTTGCAGCAAAACTGGTTCACCATATCAATAACAGCGGTTGCCTTATCATTTCTGTGGATACACCTTCGGGATTGTATTCTGATAAACCCAGCAAAACCAAGACTAAAGCCATCATAAATGCCGATTATACCTTAACATTTCAGTTTCCTAAGCTGGGCTTTATGTTTGCCGATAACGCTCCCTATATGGGGAAATGGGAAGTGCTTGACATCAAAATTCACAATGATTACCTGGACTCCGTAGAAACAAAGGATTTTTATCTTGAACGGGAGGATATCCAGGCGATTATAAAAAGCCGGCAAAAGTTTTCCCACAAAGGACATTTTGGCCATGCCCTTCTGATATCAGGAAGTTACGGCAAAATGGGAGCAGCCGTTCTGGCTTCTCAGGCCTGCCTGCGCACCGGCGCCGGGTTGTTAACCACACATATTCCAAAATTGGGCTACAACATACTGCAAACAAGCGTTCCGGAGGCCATGACTTCCATAGATGAATCGGAAGAAACTTTTTCCGGAATCAAAGACATTCAGCACTACCAGGCGATCGGCACCGGACCGGGAATTGGTATGGGAGAGCAAACCCAGAATGCGCTGAAGTTATTGATTCAAAACTCCTCCATCCCATTGCTTTTTGATGCCGATGCCATTAATATTTTAGCCGAAAATAAAACATGGATTTCGTTCGTACCTAAAAACTCCATTTTTACACCCCATCCGAAAGAGTTTGAGCGTTTGGCCGGCAAGACATCCAACGATTTTGAGACAATGGTAAAACAACGGGAGTTTTCTGTAAAATACGGTGTTTATGTAGTTTTGAAAGGCGCCCATACCGCTATCAGCAGCCCTGACGGAAATATCTATTTCAACAGCACCGGCAACCCGGGTATGGCTACGGCAGGTGCCGGGGATGTGCTCACAGGGATTATCCTGGGACTGCTGTCACAAAATTATCAACCTGCGTATGCATGCCTGATTGGCGTTTACCTACATGGCTTAGCCGGCGATATAGCCGCAGAAAACCAGGGATGGGAAAGCCTCATATCAAGGGATATCATCAAATATATTGGAAAAGCCTATAACCAGTTGAAGTAAAGCTTAAAATTCGCTCAAGCTGGTAGTTATGGTGATGTAATTAGGAGAACCTACAACGTGATAGGCTGTCCGTGAGTAGCTGAAGTGGAACTTAGACACCCGGAAACCCAGTCCCCATGAAAGCCCAACCGTTCCGAGCTTGCTGTCTACTTTCATTTCCTGCCGCAAGCGGTAATTGTAACCGAAACGCAGACTGAAGTTTTTGGTAGGCATAAACTCACCACCAATCACCACATGACGCATGAGTTTGTCTGCTATTCCCTTATCATCCTCTCCTTCTATTTCTCCGGTGAAAGGGTCAGGCAAATTATCAGCTGAATTGGGATTCACGTAAGTCAAATCAAACTTTTGTAGATCAGTCAGCACAATACTGTAGCGAAACGGCAAATGCTGTAAACGCTTTGAAAATCCCAGTTGCACTTCAAAGGGGAGCGGCTCATTTTGTCCGGCCTCGTAATATGTAATTTGCCGCCCGATGTTCCTGAAAATCAAAGACGCAGTAAAGCGATTTTCCGGGTTATGATAAGTGGCTGCCAGGTCTACTGCCACACCAAGTGAGTTATACGTGTGCAGCGACGACGTAATCATTTTAAAATTGGCGCCGATGTACAGCAATGAATCCAAAGGCCTTGCCCAGCCGAGTGTGACAGCGCTTTCCAGTCCGTTAAAATACCCCAGTGTATCCCCTTCAAAGGCAGAAGTCTCCATAGTTTCGCCATAATCGATATACTGTACTGAGCCCGTGAAACTTCCCAACTCATCAAAAGTGCGTGAGTAACTGGCAAATCCGTAAGAAATATCGGAATAATAATCCACGAAACTCAAAGCCAAATCATTATGCATATCCTCATCAATAATTGAGGGATTAGCTACACTTAACGTGATGTCGCCGTCTTTCACAGGAGTGAAATTATTTCCCAGGGCAGCGAGGCGTGCCGAGTTAGTCAGCCGTAAAAAATTGTAAGTGCTTGTTCCACCGAGCTGAGCAAAGCTACTCAAGGTAACAGAGGCAATGATTATGGTAAATATAAGTCTCTTCACAAGTACAAGTTTTATTTCGGTAAAAGTAAAAAATCACGAGCCTTCCGACAAACAAACGCAACAAAAAGGGAAATATTTCACCATGAGAAGAGATTGAAGGTAATTATCAAAGAGTTAATTCCTTCTGCATTTATAAGACTAGCACCCACGTTCACGTGGGTTGTCCAGACAGCAATCCAACAACTCTTTAGCCCGCTTCAGCGGGCTTTTTTACCACCGTGCCTGAATGAACAAAGGCAGACCATAAAGCCTGCCCTTGTTTCTGTTTGATTTTATAGATTAAATTGGTAAAAAAGCGCTCCCAATTTTAATAAGTTTACACAACTATGTAATTGATTATCTAACTATTAACCTACAAGCATGTAAACCTACAAACCTACAAACTTAAAAACTTAAAAACTTATTAAACCGGACTCATTCCTTATTCATCTTCCGGATTAGGTTCAGCGCGCTGCCTTCTTTAAACCACTGAATCTGGAATTCGTTGTAGGTGTGGTTTACCGGGAACGACTCCTGGCTGCCGTCGGCGTGGTTGAGCACTACCGTCAACTGCTTTCCGGGAGCAAATTCTGTAAGGCCTGACACATCAATACGGTCGTCTTCCTTAATCTTGTCAAAGTCATCCGGATTATCGAAGGTAATTGCCAGCATGCCTTGCTTTTTTAGGTTGGTTTCGTGAATGCGGGCAAACGATTTTACCAGCACCGCCTTAACGCCCAGGTTGCGGGGCTCCATTGCAGCATGTTCCCGTGAGGAACCTTCGCCGTAATTCTCATCGCCTACCACAATCGATCCTACGCTGTGCTTCTGATAATAGCGCGCTGCATCGGGCACCTTGTCATAGTCGCCGGTGAGTTGGTTTTTAACCATGTTCGTCTCATCATTGAATTCATTTACGGCTCCTATCAGCAAGTTGTCTGAAATATTGTCGAGGTGTCCGCGATAGCGCAGCCACGGACCTGCCATAGAGATGTGGTCGGTTGTACACTTTCCTTTGGCCTTGATCAGCAGATGCAATCCTTTAAAGTCCTTACCGTCCCATGGCTCAAAAGGCTCCAGCAGTTGCAGGCGCTCGGAATTAGGATTAACATCAATTTTGATATCCTCACTGTTTTCAGCCGGCGGAACATATCCAGGGTCTTTCACCTCATAACCCCTTTCAGGTGTTTCTATACCCACCGGTTCATCAAACTTCACGGTTTCGCCGTTCTCATTTGTCAGTGTATCCGTTAGCGGATTGAAGGTCAGATATCCTGCGATGGCCATTGCGGTTACGATTTCAGGCGAGGCAACAAAAGCGTGTGTGTTGGGATTCCCGTCGTT
>CAYXJS010000258.1:0-3798 GCA_964465045.1 uncultured Bacteroidales bacterium
AGGTAATAAAGGATTGGCATAATACTTCCTGAAAAAATCCCAATTTAGTGTTTCTTTTTTGTCATCAGGATTTGCGGCATGAAAATAAATCCTTTCGTGTTTATCCATCTCATTAGATTCGGTAATATCAAAAATAGTCCTCCAATCTCCGTAATTGGAAGTTTCAGAGTGATTAAAATGAAATATATTCAAATCAGAATGAATTTGTGTGATTAAGCCGCTTACTACATCTACTTGTTGTTTTTTATGGTGTTGTGATAAAAAAGCTTTGTATGCTAGAATAATATAGATGAGCATAGTTAAACTTATTAACAATTGTAATAAATCGAATGCAATTGGTGTTAGGAAATTTATCAAATCGAGTATTATTTGTAAAACAAATTCTCTCATAAAATATAGTTTTTGGTTTGTTAATCAGTAAAACATAATTATAAAGTTACAAATTTTAATTGATATTGATTTCGGAATTTTTGTCCGATTCCAGAGTATTGATAATTTCGATCATTTATATATTGAATTATTAAAAAGGACAGGTTGTAATATTGGCTAAAGTTTCTTTGAGACTATATAAAACTATTGTTAAAATGGTGTAATACAATCATTGAGTTAACCTGCACGTTCCCACTGACGGATATTATAAAGAAATGCCAGTAAAAAGTAAGTTCCAAAACCAGTAAAAACATGCCAAAGAAAATGTGTTCCCATAGGCAGGAATTGCGTTTGCCAGGAATCCATTTCCCTGAAAAGAAGGGCTAAGGCAAATGCAGGCAGCATGCAGAGAATGTACTTCAGATAAGCAATCCGTTTTTGAAAATGGAGAATTATAATAGGTAGCGCCACTATCATACCCGTTAAGGCATATGACAGGTTGATGGCAAGATTATCGGGCAAAATACTGAAGATGAGAAACCGTAATGCGGTAAGTGGGATGACGACAGCAGCCATTAAATAACCGTTTCTGAAAACGCGATACCAAAACAAGATGCTAAGTGAGAGGGCCAACACTGCTACTGGAAAAACATCCATTATCAAAAAGAACCGGGAAGCCCGGAAAGCATGGTATAGTGTACTGCCTAAACTGCCTGTAATTACCAGCGCAGAGGCAAAAACAAGAAATTTATGCTCTTTATACTGCCTTCTGATTCGGAAAAGCCAATAAATAGCAGGCAACATATATAGCAATGAAGAAACTGCATTCCAGGGTTCTGCAATGAAGCGATCCAAATCTGTTTCCGTATAGACCGGACCGCCGTCCTCCAGTCTCTCATCAAACCATGGTTCCTGTATTTCCGGATTTATCATGTTTTTTCATTAAAACAAGATATGTCAGGGGAATGTTTTTTATCTACCTTGCTCAATGTCACTGATAAAATGTTTGATGATGGTTTTGATTGAATCAAGCCCGATGTCATCATAATTTACTTTGGCAGGATGAATAAAAGAAACGCCTGAAATATCATCCAGGGATTTCATGTTTTTGAGAGAGGCTGCCTGACATACAAAGGCAAGGTCTAATGTAAAATAAGTCAGGCCGTTGTAGGTATAAGTGTTTGGCTGACTCATGAAATAGGTGTAATCAACCAGCCGGATGTTAAGCTCTTCCATGATTTCCCTTTCCAGCGCTTGCTCTGCCGTTTCTCCGATATCCACAAAACCACCTGGTAAATCAAGTTTGGCTTTGGCTGGAGCTTTAGCACGTTTTGTAAACAGGATGTTGCTGTCTTCATCCTGAATGATGGCTGCCACAGCGCCGGCTTCGTTGATAAAAAAGAGAAATCCACAGGTATCACATTTCAGATAACCGGCATCGTTATGAAAAGAAAGTCCGGGCTTTCCGCAGGAAGGGCAGTATTTAAAAGCATTTTTTGGGTGCATAGCTGGGTAAATTCCAAATTTCAAATTTCAAATTCCAAAGTTAGGCTTATTTTTACTTATGTTGTCAGTGATTGTCCCCGGTTGAATATTACTTCGTAATCCATCGAGGTAATTCATAGTAATTTGAGCTGAAGCTCGTAATTTATGGTAATTGGTTGTAACTCTATATTAATCACCGAACCAACCATTCCCGTTTATTGAAATTTGGTGCTTGACTTGAGGTGGCTTTTTTGGAATTTGTTTTATTGGAATTTGGTGCTTCATTAGGTTTTTCAGATGCGATATAGGAGTAGTAGAAATCCGAGTCTTTTGTTATGACCGCACGTTTTTCTTGTATTGAGAGCTCATTAATAAAAGTATCCTTTGTGAGGTTTCCATTTTTGAGGTGATTTGTATGTATACAATCACAATCAATAAAAAAATCACAGATTGATACAGGAAGGTGAGCGTCAATTAAGATTTTCATGCTGCCGGGAATTTGATATCCTTAAATTTTAAGGATTTGGCCGCAAAAGCAAGACAAGCAAGAATATCTTCTTCCTCAAGCTCAGGAAATTCGCTTATTAGATCGTTTGTATTATCTCCGCCTGCAAGATATTCCAGAATACTTTCAACTGAGTGTCTCGTATTACGAATTGTAGGTTTTCCATGATACACATCCGGATTTACAGTAATTCTTTTTAATATATCTTTTTGCATAAGCAATTGAATTTTAACTTATAGTACTTCAAAAATACAAAAAAAATTCGATTTCGTTTTTGTTTCTTTTTAATGGAAGAACAGGTAAGCCATCAGGATGGCGGCGATGATGCCGGCAAGATCGGCTATTAGTCCGCAGCCAACGGCATGGCGTGTGTTTTTAATCCCTACAGATCCGAAATAAACAGCAATGATGTAAAACGTAGTGTCTGTGGCACCCTGCACTGTGGACGCCACTCTTCCTACAAACGAATCGGCTCCGAAGGTGTCCATTGCATCAACCATCATGCCGCGGGCGCCGCTTCCGCTGAGTGGTTTCATAAGCGCTGTAGGTATTGCTTCTACAAAATCTGTGTTTATGCCTAAGGTTATGAAAAACCATCGCAACCCCTCCATCAACATCTCCATGGCTCCCGAAGCCCTGAAAACACCTATCGCTACCAGGATGGCAATCAGGTAAGGGATGATTTTAATAGCTGTGGGAAAACCTTCTTTAGCTCCTTCAATAAAAGCATCATAGATATTCACCTTGTTTTTAACGGCGATGAGGATGAAGCTCATGATAATCCCGAAAAGGATAATATTGCTGGCAGCAGAAGAAATGACCGTGATTTTTTCCTGCGGGATATTGGAGAAATAGGCGATAATACCTATTATGATAGCTGTAATTCCACCCAGGTAAGCCAGGATGGTTTTATTGAGCAGATTGATTTTCTGCACCACGCTAACGGCAATGATTCCCGCTAAGGTTGAAAAATAAGTTGCAAGCATGATGGGGATAAAAATATCTGACGGGTTAGCCGCACCCATTTGAGCCCGGTAAACCATGATGCTGATAGGAATTAGCGTTAGTCCTGAGGTGTTCAGCACCAGGAACATGATCATGGCATTAGTGGCGGTGTCTTCTTTTTTGTTCAGCTCCTGGAGCTGTCCCATGGCTCTCAGCCCGATGGGTGTAGCAGCGTTATCCAGGCCAAGCATATTGGCGGCTACGTTCATGGTCATAGTGCCGTAAGCCGGATGGTCTTTCGGTATTCCGGGAAAGAGTTTGTTAAACAGCGGTTGTAATCCCCTTGAAAAGATGCGGATGACGCCACCTTTTTCCCCGATTTTAAGGAGCCCCAGCCAAAGTGTCAGTACGCCGGTTAAACCCAGCGAAATCTCAAAACCGGTTTTGGCGTTGTCCATGGTGCTGTCCATGATACGCTGAAAAACCTCCACATC
>CAYXJS010000259.1:0-3766 GCA_964465045.1 uncultured Bacteroidales bacterium
AAAAAGACAATGACGTAAGTGTGGGGAACTTTCTTCAGCATGTTTTTTTGCGTTTGGTTTAAAAAAGGTCAAATATATAAAAATGCCGGAATGTACCATTGTTTTTGATTGAGAAAGGTGGGGTGATTGGGGTTGTAAGTTTTTAGGTTTGTGTGTTTGTAAGTTACTAAGTTTGTAGGTTGGTTGCCAAGGGTTTAAGTGTGTATGTGCTTAGGTGTTTAGGTGGACTAGACATTTTTGTCTTAGCCAGAGCTAATGACAGTATAAAGCACCTTATATAGATTCTTCACTGCATTACTTCGCTGTCGCTCGTGATTTGTTCAGAATGACTGACTATTGGGGAGTAGAGGGAGAAAAATGGCGCGCCGACGCAGCGGAAACAAAACAGGGAGTTGGCGCGCCATTATTCTTGTTGTGTGCCCAGGCACTTGTAACCCGCTGCTCATGTTTCGCGTGCTGAAAGGATGGCCTTTGCATTATTGCCATTTACCTAAGGAATTACCGAGGTATTACGAATTACAAATTCGAAGATTAAATGAAGCGGAATTTCAAATTCCACTTTACCGGGGAATCTAATTGGAACATTGCCAAACACCCTGAGTAACCCCGCCATTTATGGTGGGGATTTATGACAGCCTTAGGAGGTATCAGGCCTTTAGGCCATAGCCTTGAAGCCAGTTCATTTTGGAAGAATAACTTAATCTCCCGGATAATCATGAAATTACTTATATTTATATTTTTAAAAGTAATGCGAAACTTTGGTTAATAACGATCCGAAACATGATAAACATCAAGAATCTTACGACACTGAGGAGTTCCTTTCATAAAAAATCCGGACAGCTTCCCGGAACGCCTGTCTATACCGGCGAGACACCCACGGAGGCGATGAAAGTGCTGTATACCCGGTATGACCAAAAAGAGGTGGTTTCTGAGCCTGTGGAACACTCAGAAAGGCCGGCTGGTTTCATATCTCCCGGCATGGTGAACTGGGTGCATGTGCAGCATCTGAATAATAAGGACTTGCTTTCGAAAATTAGCGCCGGACTGCATATTCATCCCTTGTTGCTGGAGGATGCCCTGAATACCGCTCATCCCCCAAAAATAGAAGAGTATGGCGACCTGTATTTCATGACCCTGAAAGATATCCGGTTGGAGGGCAATCAGCTTAAGAGTGCGCATGTCAGCCTTTTCCTGGGGAAAGATTTCGTGTACTCGCTTGAAGAGGGCGCTGGAAAGTTCTCAACCGTTTTAGGGGAGCGATTACAGAAAAACCAGGGCAGGCTCCGCTCTAAGGGACACGACTACCTGCTCTACTCTATCCTCGATTACATTATCGATCAGTATTTCTATGTGATTGATGTCTTCAGAGAGCAGTCCGAAAATCTTGAGGAACAGCTTATCAACGAGCCTTCCACAGACCATATTCAGGAGATACTGGCCCTGAAGAATCAACTAATGTTTTTCCGAAGGTATCTGCAGCAACTGAACAAGGTATTTATTGCCATCTTTAAGGAGGAGTACAGCTTTGTTACCGAAAGCAACCGTGTTTTTTACAACGATGCTGCCGAGCATGTGGCCCATGCGCTGGAAGCCTCAGAGCACCTTCGGGAACTTACCGTAAATATGGTGGACCTGAACAATAACAACCTCAACAATAAGATGAATGGCATCATGAAAACGCTTACCTTGGTAGCCGCTATTTTTATTCCGCTCACTTTCCTTGCCGGGATTTACGGAATGAATTTTGAGTATATGCCTGAGTTGTCGTGGAAATACGCTTATTTTACCTTGCTGGGATTGATGGTTGTGATAACTGCGGGGATGGTTTATTATATGAAACGAAAGGGCTGGTTTAAATAAAAACTCCGGAAGTAAATGTATCACCTCCGGAGTAGGAAAAAAATTTTCAAAATTTAGTTATTGGTTGTCTTGTTTACGTAAGCTGAATACATCCAAACGGTTTTTTCCTGCTCCGTAATGAAGTCGCTCATCAGGGAATTGGTTCCTTCGTCACCGGCTTCATCAGACATATCCAGAATATCCCTTTCCCTTTTCAGGATTTTACGGAACGAATCGATAATCCCGTGCACGGCCTCAAAGCCATCGGAAACAACACCGGATTCCTCCACTTCAGAAATTTTAAGGTATTCCGAGTAGTTGTGCTCAGGGGTGCCTCCCAGCGTAACAATACGTTCGGCAACTTCGTCGATTTTTGCAAACAGGTCGTTATACAGCTCTTCGAATTTGATATGTAATTCAAAGAACTTGTCGCCTTTAATGTTCCAGTGATAGCCGCGTACGTTGGTATAAAATACCTGGTAGTTGGCTAACAGATCATTCAACTTATAAATCAGGTCTTTTGTTTTTTCGCTGTCTAAAGCTATTGCGTTAAGCTGTTTACTGTTTTTCATTTTGTTTAATTTTCAATGGTTCATAATTCAACAATATTAACTGTTAAGTCCCCTTAATAGTTCAGGGGTTAATGTTAAAAGATTTTAAATAGAAAGTTTGTTTATCTTTGATGATTTGCTGCATAAACAATTTAACGAAAGCCTTGTTTAAAAAGGACTTTTAAGCTTTGCAAAATCAGAATTCACAACATTTAAAAGAGTAAAATCAATGAATAAGCGCTTGTTAATCACCATTGGAATGGTGGTATTGTTGCTGGGTGTGGCGGCCATTCTTTCAAAGTATTTAGCCGATCAGAAAACTCCACAGAAACAATCCGAACAAAAAGTCACGAAATATTATGTTAACGCCAGCCCGGTAACTTACCGCCGGATGCAAGTTGAGGTCAAGGCAACCGGCAGGGTAATCTCCGGAAATGTGGTTGACCTGGTCTCCGAGGTACAAGGAAAAATACTGGCCGGAGATGTATTGCTGAAAAAGGGAGCCTCCTTCAGGAAAGGCGATGTGCTTGCCCGCATTTATAAAGAAGATGCTGAGTATAACCTGAAAGCAACCAAAAGCAGCTACCTTACTCTTTTGGCATCGGCATTACCGGATTTAAAAATCGATTATCCTGATGCCTACAGTGCATGGCAAGAATATTTCAACCAGTTAAATATTTTGCAGACTTTTCCGCCTTTGCCGGAAATTCAAAACAACCAGCTTAAGGTTTTCCTTTCCTCCCGTGAGTTACTGAGCAATTTTTACAACATTAAAAGCCAGGAAGAACAGCTTAAGAAGTATACTTTAACAGCTCCGTTTGACGGCACCTTTACTCAAGTTATTTCTGAGATCGGCTCTGTAGCTAATCCCGGAACACAAATAGCCCGCATGATTCGCACGGATATGATGGAAGTGGAGGTTCCTGTCCCGGCAGAAGAAGCACGGTTTCTTAGCATAGGGGATACTGTAAAAGTACTACCCGAAAAGGATAACATAAAACTGGAAGGGAGAATAACCCGGAAAGCAGGTTTTATTGATGAAAACACGCAAGCGCAAAGCATTTTTGTAAAAGTGGGCCAAAAACAGGAATCCCTGCTTTATCAGGGGCAATATGTAGAAGCTGTTTTTAAGGGGCGCTATTTGGATTCGGTGATGGAGTTGGCCAGAAATGCTGTTTTTGATGGCAATAAAGTGTATACTGTGGAAGAAAATAAGCTCAAGCAAGAGAAAATCACCATTCATAAGTATAACGAAACAACCCTGCTTTTTTCAGGTGTAAAGCAAGGGGTTCAGATAGTGACAGAGCCCTTAATTAACGCTAAAGAAGGAACCGAGGTGGAAATCCTGTAAAGAAGAAATTATGAGAAATTTAGTA
>CAYXJS010000260.1:0-3723 GCA_964465045.1 uncultured Bacteroidales bacterium
TTGGGATATTACTCAGGACACTAACGGGATGATGTATTTTGCCAACAATGATGGTGTTTTGCAGTTTGATGGTGAAAACTGGCGCACCTATCCGCTGGCCAATAACTCAATAGTAAGAAGCATTATGATATCGGATAATGATAAGTTGTATGCCAGTGGGTTTAACGAATTTGGGTATTTTGATATTACCAGTCGTGGTGATATGCAGTATGTTTCACTCATGGACAAGCTGCCTGAAGCACATAAAGATGTGGGAGAAATCTGGCGAATTCACCAGTTACCTATGGGCATAATTTTTCAGTCTTTTAATTATTTGCTTTTATATACGGATAATGAAATCAGTATACTCGCCACAGCGAAGGATTTTGGTTTTTCTTTTGTAGTAGATGACCGGTTTTTTCTGCAAGACCGGAATGAAGGACTTATGGAGCTCAGGGGGAAAAGACTTTTTTTGTTGCCCGAAGGGGATATTTTTACCGGAGATAATGAGGTTTGGAGCATGCATACATATGGCGATGGAAATATTTTAATTGGAACACAGCAGCACGGACTGTATATTTTTGATGGTTACGCCATCTCTGAATTCCAATGTGAAGCTTCTGAAATGCTTAAAGAGAAGCAAATTTTCTCCTCCGCGCGGCTGGATAACCGGCATTATGCATACGGGACAATACAAGACGGTATGATTGTCATTAATGAAGAGGGTGCAATCCTGCAACATCTGAATCAGGAGAGAGGTCTAAGAAACAATACTATTCTGAATATATTTCAGGATCAGAATCAACAGATTTGGCTGGCGCTTGATAATGGCATTAACTATGTGGAACTGTTTTCGCCTTTCACCTATATTTCCTCAGGCATGGATGTGGAAGGTGCAGGCTATGATGCCGTGCTTTTTGAAGATAAACTTTATCTGGCCACAAACCAGGGGCTTTTCTATAAATCATACAAAGACAATGAAGATGATCCGTTTCAGATTATCCCTGAAATAAAAGGACAGGTGTGGTCGCTTCTAGCGCTAGAGGAAACCTTATTGGTAGCCCATAACCGTGGGGCATATACTATCCGGAATGGGGAAGTACGTCAAATTGCTTCGGATGAAGGAGTTTGGCGGTTTTTGACTATACAAAACAAAGAAGATCAAATTCTGGCCGGAACTTATAACGGTTTAGCAGTTTATGAAAAGGACGACATATCCTGGACCCAAAGTCATAAAATCAAAAATTTTTCTGAATCTTCCAGAGTTCTTGAACAAGACAATAATGGTAATGTATGGGTTAGTCATGGCTATAAGGGAATTTACCGGGTTGAAATTTCTGATGACTATACGAAAGCTGATAAAGTCACTTTTTTCGATCAATCCGATGGATTACCATCTAACCTGGATAATTATGTTTATAAACTGAATGGAGAAATCGTTTTTGGCACTAGCAATGGATTGTATCGTTTTGATGAGGAAAAGCAGAAGTTCTATCCGCATAAAGAATGGCAGGAAATATTCGGACAGAAGAAAAATGTTCGCTTCCCACGGCAGGATAATGAGCAAAATATCTGGTACGGCGTAGAAGAATATCCTCTGTTGCTTAAAAAGACTGATACAGGATATCAGAAAGTAGACTCGCTGTTTAACAGGTTGGGCGATTGCCTGGTGGGAGGTTTTGAAAATATTGTTTCGCTTTCGCGGGATGAGAAAATTATTTGTTCAGAAACCGGTTTTGTGCACTACAGTTCAAAATACAGATTTCCTGAGTATCATCCATACAGGACCTTGATACGAAAAGTGACCTCCAAAACTAAATCCGATACTGTTCTTTTCCTCGGACATCAACCGGATAACTTTAGTTCACCGGAATTGAATTATTATATGAATGATTTGGTTTTCAATATGGGCGCCACGATATACGGACAGGGCAGCAAAATTCAGTATAAAACTTTGTTGGAAGGATATGATGAACAATGGTCGTCGTTTCAGCAAAATAATATAAAGGAATATACCAATCTGCCTCCGGGTGATTACGTCTTCAGAGTAATGGCAAGAGATGAAGAGAGGCACCAGGTTTCAGGAGACAGCTATGCGTTTACTATTTTGCCGCCATGGTATCGTACTACAGTCGCTTACATCTTTTATGCCATGGCATTCATAATTCTGGTTTATATGTTCATACGTTATATTGCCCATCGTATGAAAACAGAGAAAAGGAAGCTTAAAGAAAAACAAGATGCTGAATTGAAGCGAAAAGAAGAAAAGTTCAGACAGGAAAACCTGCTTGCTGAACAGAAAATTATTAAGCTTAAGAACGAAAAACTGAGAGCAGAGGTAGAAAAGAAGCGGGCTGATATGGAGCTGAAAAGCAAAGAAGTGGTTTCTATAGCTATGCAAATGACGCATAAAAATGAAATTCTGAATCAAATTAAGCAAAACCTGACTACCGTATCCCAAAAAGTCAATGACCATGCCAACGGAGAAATCAGGAAACTTATCCACACCATTAACAGTGATGTGAAAATGGATGGCGACTGGGAGCGTTTTCAAAAGCATTTTGAAGATGTACACAGCGATTTCTTTAAAAAATTGCGTAGTCAATATCCTGAACTCACTCCCAAAGACCTCAGGATGTGTGCCTATTTAAGGATGAATCTTTCCACAAAGGAAATAGCTCTTATTTCCAATATTTCAGTAAGAGGAGTAGAAATCAGCCGATACCGGCTAAGAAAAAAACTGGGTTTGGAAAAAGAGGTAAACCTGGTGGATTTTATGATGAATCTGTAATAATCTGCTGAAAACAACCTTCTGAATCGATTTTCGACAGTAAATAAGATCACAGACTTCTGTATTGCTTGTTTCACAAGCTATGATGTGTTATGATTGTTTAGGCAAGACCATTAATGATGTAGGAATGATGTAACGCAAACGGAAGAAATCTTAGCTATGATGTATTGATTATGTAGTCTGTTCACAAGGATGTTGTAGTATGGTTGTAGGCTAAATGTTGCATTATGGCTTCGCATTGGAGTATGTTTGCAGAAACAATTCTTTAATGAAAAATTATCATTCATTTAACTTCAAATTCATGTTTATGAAAGGAGCCTATAAAATTGCCATGATGTTCTTGTTCGTTTTTTTGCTTGCAGGATTGCTGACAGGAAATGGACAGGGAATAGATATGTCAAATGAGGATCGCATTGATGAGTTGCTTTCTGAAATGACCGTAAAAGAAAAAGCCGGTCAAATGACCCAGGTCACACTTGAAACTATCCTTAAAAAGGATCAAGGAGTAACTCTGGATTCGCAAACGATTGATGAGGATTTATTGCGTAAAGCGTTAGTGGAATATGGTGTAGGTTCTATACTTAACAATGCAGGCCATGCTTATTCAAGAGAGAGATGGTTGGAAATTGTCTCATCAATTCAAAATTTAGCTAAAGATGAAACGCAGCTGTCGATCCCTGTTATATATGGTATTGATGCGATTCATGGTATGAATTATACCCTGGATGCAACGCTTTTCCCGCAGCAACTCGGGCAAGCTGCCACCTGGAATCCTGCGTTGGTTGAAGAAGCCGCGAGAATTACAGCATATGAAACACGTGCTTCTGCTATACCGTGGAACTTTTCACCGGTACTCGATATGGGTAGAAATCCACTCTGGCCGCGCCTTTGGGAAACTTTTGGAGAAGATGTTCACCTGGCAACTGAGTTGGGAAAAGCCATGGTGGATGGTT
>CAYXJS010000261.1:0-3698 GCA_964465045.1 uncultured Bacteroidales bacterium
GTAACGGCATGTTCTTCCATGAGTTTCCTTGCCAGCGGGCTTACATGCCACGGGATTTTTTCCTTATCACTTTCGCTTGTTTCTTTCGCTTGTTCTGCTTTTTTATCAGCGGACTTTTCTTCTGATTTCTTTGCTGTTTGTTTTGTATCTTCCTTTTTCTTTTCCTCCGGTTCTGATGAACTTTCTTTTTCTTGCTGACCGGCTTCCGGCTGGCTTTCTTTTTCAGGCTTGCTTTCTGATTCGGAGGGCTGACCCTTCGTGTCGATGTGTGCAATTACAGCGCCTACATCTACGGTTTCTCCTTCTTCCACATCTATTTTCAGGGTGCCTGATTCTTCGGCGCTGATGCTCAGGGTGGCTTTATCCGAATCTATTTCCACTACTTCATCGTCTTTTTCAACGTAGGCGCCGTCTTCCACCAGCCAGTTGGCTATTTGTACTTCGGTAATCGATTCGCCCGGGCTGGGCACTTTTACTTCTAAATTCATAACCAGGTGATTTGCGGTTTATTTGTTCACAATTGTTTTTTCTTGTTCCTGAAACGTACGCCAGCGGTTGCCGATGCATACCATCTGGCATTCCTCATCGAGGCGGTGGCAGTTGCATTGCCTGAAGGCTTTATCCAGTATTTTTTCTTGCTGTAGCTGGTGAAATTTGCTTGAGCCTGTGGCCGGACTGCCGCTTGGTGGTCTTGAGATGAGTTTTAAATCCACTTCTTTAAAGTTCACATGCATAAAATGCCATGCTCCCATGTTTTCAGGCTCTTCCTGAACCCAAAGCCAGCGTTCGGCATTTTTATACTTGTCTATAATACTCATGAGTTGATTTTTTGGGAGCGGATAAATTTGCTCCAGCCTTACAACGGCTGTTTCTTCGTCTTTTATTTCCCTTTTTCTTGCTATCAGGTCGTAATAGACTTTGCCGCTGCACAACAGTATTTTTGTTACCTTATCGGGATGGGCTGTTCTATCATCAATGACTTCTTTAAATTTCCCGTTGGTAAATTCATCCGTTTTAGAAATACATTCAGGATGCCGCAGCAAACTTTTGGGCGTTAATACAATCAACGGTTTCCTGAAATCCCTGTAGAGCTGTCTGCGCAACACATGAAAAAAATTGGCCGGGGTGGTGGGGTTGACAACCTGCAGGTTGTTTTCTGCACTAAGCGTAAGGAAACGCTCCAGCCTTGCACTTGAATGCTCTGGGCCCTGGCCTTCATAGCCGTGTGGTAATAGCATGACCAAATCGTTTTTCACATCCCATTTTTCCTCCGCACTGCTGATGTACTGATCAATGACAATCTGGGCTCCGTTGTTAAAGTCTCCAAACTGAGCTTCCCAAATGGTGAGGCTGTAGGGAGTTGTTAGCGAATAACCGTATTCAAAACCCAATATGCCATATTCTGAGAGTGGTGAGTTATAAACCTCGAACCGGGCTTGTTCCTTGCTTAAGTTATTCAAAGGAACATATTTTTCTTCAGAGTCTTCCAGCGTAATCACAGCATGTCGGTGTGAGAAGGTTCCGCGCTGCGAATCCTGACCACTAAGGCGGACCGGGAATCCTTCTTCCAGCAACGTTCCATATGCCAGGATTTCGCCCATTCCCCAGTCAAAAACGCCTTCATCCAACATCTTACGCCGCAGGTTCATCATTTTTAGTGATTTCCTGTAAAAACGTTTATTGTCAGGGACAGATGTGAGTTTTTCGCCAACTTTTCTAAACAGGTCTTCCCTCACACTGGTGTCAGGAGAGGAGTTAAAATCGCTCTTTTTTGCCCTTCGTATTTTGCTCCAGGTGTCATCCAAAAATGAAGTGATGATCGCCTTTTCGATGTTTTTGGAAGCCTCAAGTTCCTGCTCCATTTCATCGGTAAAATCCTGCTCAATGGATTTGATTTCTTCCTGTTGAATTTGTTTTTCCTTAATCAGTTTTTTGGCATAAATGGTGGCCGGGTCATCGTGCTTACTTATGGCTTTGTATAATAACGGCTGTGTAAAGCGGGGTTCATCACCTTCGTTGTGGCCATATTTCCGGTAGCCTAACAGGTCTATAAACACATTCCTGTGAAACTTGGCCCTGAATTCCATGGCGAGTTGGATGGTATAAACCAGCGCTTCAACATCGTCGGCATTAACGTGGAATACCGGCGACTGCAGGATTTTTGCAATATCCGTGCTGTAGGTAGAAGAGCGCCCTTCAAGGTAGTTGGTAGTAAAACCAAGTTGGTTGTTAATCACCAGGTGAATGGTTCCTCCGGTTTTGTATCCTTCGAGCTCAGACATTTGCAGTACCTCATAAACTACGCCTTGCCCGGCTACAGAGGCATCGCCATGCATAATGATAGGCGTAATGCGGGAAGTGTCTCCATCATAAAAATGGTCGAGTCTGGCGCGCGCCAGGCCTTCCACTACCGGCCCTACAGCTTCCAGGTGTGATGGGTTGGGCGAGAGGGTAAGTTTAGCAGGTTTTCCTGTGCGGGTTTCTCTTTCATATGTTTCACCCAAATGATATTTCACATCCCCCATAATCTCTTCATCCTCATACTCTATGCCTCCAAATTCGCTAAAAATCCGTTTCAGCGGCTTGTGCATCACGTTAGCCAGGACATTCAGCCTGCCGCGATGGGGCATGCCTATAATAAATTCACGATTGCCAAGCTCAGCGCCACGGTCTATTACTTCCTCCAATGCAGGAATCAGGGTTTCCGTTCCTTCCAGGGAAAACCGTTTTTGTCCGGGAAATTTCCTGTGGATGAATTTCTCAAACTGAACGGCTTTGCTTAGGTGAGTGTAGATTGCCTTTTTGGTTTGCGTATTATAGTTTGGCATATTGCGGGTGCTTTCCATCTTCTGGCGAAGCCATTCCACAATTTCCGGTTTTCGGATGAAGTTATATTCAACACCAATGGAATTGCAATAGGTTGTTTCCAGGTGATCAACAATATCTTTCAAGGAAGCATCTCCAATACCAATTTCATGGCCGGCATGAAAAACCCTGTCTAAATCCTTTTCACTTAAGCCAAAATTTTCCAATGCCAGGGTGGGGCTGTATTTCCTGCGAGTTCGAACAGGGTTGGTTTTGGTAAATAAATGTCCGCGTTGCCTGTAATCATTAATTAAATTAATCACCTTAAACTCATCAGGTAAAATCTGCTTTTCTTCTTCCGCGTAGTTCTCACGCGAAAACTCAAATCCCCTGAAAAAATTACGCCAGCTCTCATCTACTGACGAAGGGTCTTCTTTGAATTTATGATACTGTGCATCAATTACGCCGGGATCGGCATTCGATAAAAATGAAAAACTATCCATCGTTTCCGTTCTAATCTATGTTTTGAACAACAAAAGTACATCTTTTATCTGCAACAAACAGGACGCTGTAATGTTGACGCAAAGCCAGATAACATATACCTTTTCTTGAATTTAGAATTGCAGTTGTTAGGTTTATTTTTCGCATTTAAATATAGAATATTGGTTTAGTGTATTTTGAATATGTTTTTATTTGCAAGATTAGATAGTTAAAAATCACGTATTTAGAGGTATTCTAAAAACGAGCCTTTTATTAAAAATTTGTTATTATACTTTGTTTAGGGAAGAAGAAAACCTTTAACTTTGCTTAAAATTTAATTGAAAACAAAGCACATTATATGTCATGACACCTAAAGAAAATAAGGTTGTTGAGAAAAAAGATGTGGTAGTGAA